>JALNYO010000001.1:0-300000 GCA_023229765.1 Syntrophales bacterium
TGCAGGCATTATAAAAAATAAAAGAATCACCCTCTGGTTTACTTTTGCAAAGATTCATTCCTATGAGAAGGCGTCAAAGCTGCTTGATGATTTGGTGGCTGGATTAAGGACAGAGGGATATGAGATTGTCTTTTCGTCTATTGATGATCTTGTTGATACAACCTCCCTCGAATATCAAGGTACGCCTGAAGGCAGTTTCCCCAATTCTCAGAGAATACATGGTTATAACGCGGCAGGCGGTTTTTCCGCCACAGCCGAAAAAAAGGATGATAAATTGAGATTTTCATTTGGGGAAATTGAAACAATTCAGGAGTTTGCTAAAAAATTTGGGAAAATGGCCTATGGTCGGTCCTTAATGAAGTCAATATGAAGAATATGCCAGGCCCGGCAGGATGATGTTTTTTCAAGTGCACGCTGCTTCTGCCGATAGTTTTCATTTGTCTAAAGTTTTATCCCGAAGGAAAGGGCGGTACGGTCGATGGCAATGCCCATTGCCGGATGAATTAACTCCCTACCGTTGCTGATGAACGGATGGTATTTAAGTTGCAGCTCTGCCATTATTTCTGATTGTCGGGCAATTACGATTGTTCTCTTATATTTATTAATGATTTTCACCATTTGTCGCTTTATGCAGGTTTCCCCTGGCAAGAGAGGCAAAAATGCCGGCAAAACAAAGAGCGGCGAAAACAGTGAACCCTGTCCGGGCGCATTTCATGAAGATGTCGTGATATTCAGTGGTTATCTGCACCTTGCCGAGGTAGAGGGAAAAGAGCAGCATGATTATTCCCATACTGAACATCTGGCCGGTCAGCCGCATGGTGCCCAGCATCCCCGAGGCGGCGCCGTAAAACCTTTTTTCAACAGAGGACATCGCCGCGTTGGTGTTTGGCGACGAAAAGAAGCCGAAGCCGATTCCCATAACGGCCTGGCAGAAAACAACGTATCCGAGGCTGGTTTCTTTTCCGAGAAAGGAGAGCAGGACAAGCCCCAGCGTGGTCGCCCCCATTCCCGCCGATGCCAGCAGGCGCGGTTCCATTCTGTCGGAGAGGCTGCCGGCAAGCGGGGAGAAAATGACCTGCATGACCGGCTGGATAATCATGATCATCCCGGCATGCTCGGCACTCAGGCCGCGGATATGCTGAAGATAGAGGCTCAAAAGAAAGATGACCGCAAAGGTTGCCCCGTAGTGGATAAAGGCGGACAGGTTAGAGAATTTGAAGGTCCGGTTTTTGCTGAACAGGGTGATGTCCAAAAGTGGATTCGCGGCCCGTTTTTCCCAGACGACGAATCCATAAAGCCCGACCAATCCTCCAAAAATCAGCGCCCCCGCGGACAGCGTCGGCAGGATGGAAAATCCGTACATCAGGGCGACCAGCGACAGACTGTAGATCAGGGCCCCGGCGGGATCGAATCTTTCTCCCTTTGCCTCTCGCCACTCTCCGGTCATTTTCCAGAAAACGAGGATGATGATGAGCAAGCCCAGCAAGGCATTCAGAAAGAAAATGCTCCGCCAGCCCAGATGCTCGGTCAGCAGTCCGCCGATCAAGGGCCCCACCGACAGGCCGGCATATACGGCTGCCACATTGATGCCGAGCGCCCGGCCCCGTTCCTGCTGCGGATAAACGGAGGTCAAAATCGCGATCCCGGTTCCGAAGATCATCGCGCCGCCGAGCCCCTGCATCCCGCGAAAGAAGATCAGCCCGGCTTCCGAAGACAGCAGGGCGCACATGACGGAGGCCGCGGAATCGATGATGATGCCGGCGAGAAAAATCTTTTTTCTCCCGTAAATATCGGCGATCCGCCCGAAAGGGACTAAAAACATCGCTGCGGCAAGCAGATACGACGTGGCGATCCAGCCGAGCGACAGTGCGCTCAGCGAAAGCTCCCGGTCGATTGACGGCAGGGCGATATTGACCGAAGAAGACGTGAAGGGGGTCAAAAAGGAGCTCAGCGCGGCGATCAGGGCGATGACGGATTTATTGATCTCTTTTTTCGAACTAATCGCTGGTTTCAAAGCATTTTCCTGTCGCTGCGAATCTTTATTGCCCGTCTGTTTCTGTAAAAGCTGCGGGGGAGAAATAGCACACCTTTTTTGACGGGCGCAATAATTTTGTTTAACTATCTTAGCAAATCATCCTGGTTGCTATTTAGGCGCGAATATTGTAGGAGACCCCCATGAAAACACCTTTGTCGGGATACGCGGGCATCTATCAGGGAACGGCGCTGATCGCCGATCCAATTTACCGTTATGCATCCTTTACAGTGCCGTGCGGCAATGACAGCGAAAAGACTGAAAAAGACCTGATCGACTCGCCCTGGGTGCAGCGGCTCCGGAGGATCTATCAGCTCCAGAGCGCGCGCTGGGTATATCCCGCCGCGGAGCATACGCGCTTTCAGCACTCTTTGGGAACCATGCATATGGCGGGCGCGTTCGGGCGGCGCCTCTATCCCTCCCTGCAGGAGGTTTGTCCGGATGTCCCCTCGCAGAACTTTGTCGAGGAGCTGCTGCGGGTTGCCGGTCTTCTGCACGATGTCGGCCACGGTCCGTACGGCCATTTCTTTGACGACAATTTTCTTGACAGCTATAACGTGACTCACGAGGATCTCGGCCGGACGATCATCTGCAAGAAGCTGGGACGTATTATCTCCCGGATAGGCCGCAGCCCGTCCGGCGCTTTTGCCGCAGGCGAGCTGCTCGAACCGAAAATGGCGGCCTTTCTGATCCGCAAGCCCGAGGGGCAGGAGGAGAAGATTCCCCGCTGGCTGCAGATGCTCCGTCAGCTTTTTTCCGGCGTCTACACCGTCGATAACATGGACTATGTGCAGCGCGACGCCTTCATGACGGGATTTTCCCTCGATATTGTCGATATCGAGCGCCTCTGCTTTTACACCTTCTTTACAAAAGAAGGACTGACGCTGCATCAGGCCGGGGTTTCCGCGTTTAACCGCTTTCTTAACGCCCGGCTGAACCTCTATTCCAACGTCTATTTTCATCGCACGACCCGGGCGCTCGATCTGCATCTCCATGAGATCTTTCGTGATACAGTGGCGCTGATTATGCACGCCAGCCCAGCCCTCAATCTGGAGGCATATCTCGCTTTCGACGAGTGGCGGCTCTTTGGCGAGGTGCGTTCCTGGCTTGCAAGCCCTGATCCCCAGAAGCGGCGGCTGGCCCGGGAATGGGAAAAACTTCACAGCCGGGAAGTCAAATGGAAGATGTCTTTTGCCGCCGAATTGTCGGTTGACCAGCTCCAGAAGGGAACGGGCTTCGCCGGGGCCGCCGATTATGAAGCCAGAATCCGTTCATTTTTGCCTTCATCCCTGAGGAAAAAGGTCTTCCGTGTTGATTTGGCCACTCAGGATCCCCGCCCGCTCAATCCGATGGCGGATACGGAAAAAAAGGTCAATATTTTTGAGCCGGCGACGGGGGTGATCTCCATGGAACCTCTGCGGGACATATACCGCTTTATTCCGGCCCGGATTGTCCAGCTCCGGGTATTTTCCCTCGATCACGAGCATGACGATCTGCTGGCCCGCGCGGCGGAACGCGCCCTTGCCGCCCTGGACGGGATTTCCCGGACGAATATTTGACGATGAGCTCTGATTTGGAACAGGCCCGGCGGCGCAACGCGGAAACAACCGACATCACCCTTTTTGTTCGCACCTCCGGCGAGGAGAGCGCCCAGTGGAACCGTCGCATGATCGTCGAGGCGTTGATCCGCGAGGCGCAGCTCGACGAGACGACCGCCGATGAGATCAGCCGGGAGGTGGAGAAACAGATATTTGCATCCGGGATAGGCATGCTTACCACGGCGCTCATCCGGGAACTTGTTGACGCCCGACTGATCGAAAGAGGGATGGAGCAGGCGCGGCGTCTGCACGCCCGACTCGGCTTTCCCCTCTACGATGTCCGACAGCTCATCTTTCATCGCAACAAGGAAAACGCCAACGTTCCCCATGACCCGGAAGGGACAAATTTGGCCCTTGTCGAGGGGATAAAACGCGAATACGCCCTGCACGACGTATTTTCCCGGGAGATTGTCGATGCCCACGTATCGGGAGACATCCATCTGCACGGTTTGGGTTATGTTGACCGGCCCTATGGTTTTTTCCAGTCGCTCGAATATCTCAAGCTCTTTGGCTTGAAACTGCCCAATTTTGTGACGGTAGCCGCCCCTGCCCGCCATCCCGAGGTGCTGCTTGCCCACATGGTGCGCTTTGGCGCCTCCTTGCAGGGGCATATCTCCGGCATGATCGGCTGGGATGCGGTAAACGTCTCTTTTGCCCCCTACCTGGCGGGGATGGAAGACGGCCAGATCGAGCAGTTTGCGCAGATGCTTGTTTACGAATTTTCGCAGCTTACCTCCTCCCGGGGTGGACAGGCGATTTTTACGGATATCCATCTGTACTGGGAAGTTCCTGATTTTCTTGCTGAACTTCCGGCTATTGGTCCGGGAGGAACGCCAACCGGGCGCGCCTTCCGGGAACATGGCGAGGACGCGCGACGATTTGCCCGGGCGCTGATGCGGGTTTACCGGAAGGGTGACGCGGCGGGTAAGCCGTTCATCTTTCCCCGGCCGATTGTCCATATCACGAAGCAATTTTTTGCTACCCCGGGACACGAGGCGTTTCTTGAGGAGGCTTGCGGCGCTGCCGCGGCCAAAGGCAACCTCTGCTTTGCGCTGGAGCGGAGGGCGGCGGCCGGTCTTGCCCCGGGGGCGAACTTCGCTTTTCCCGCTGAAGAGGCAGGGTTGCCCTGGAAAAGGCGATACGCCTCGCTCCAGAATGTTACGATCAACCTTCCCCGGCTCGGATACCGCGCCCTGGATATGGATAAGGCCGGGCTGCTTTCCCTGCTTGACGAAACGATAGCGAAGGCCGTCAAAGCGCACCTGCAAAAGAGAGATTTTATTCAAAAACTTCTTGATCTGGGCGATACGGGACCGCTGACTATGCTCGCCATGCAAAACGATGGTTCTCCATATCTCCGCATGGCCGATGCGGTTTATCTGATCGGGATGGCGGGGCTCAATGAATTGGTGAAAATAAGGACAAAACGGGAACTGCACGACTCCGAGGAGGCGCTCACCCTGGGGATGGCGATCATCAGGCATATGGCGGAAGAGGTGGAGCGATTGTCCGCAAGCCACGGGATGAAATTCCTGCTGGAACAGACGCCCGCGGAGACAACCGCCTACCGCTTTGCCCGCCTTGACCTGAAGAGCTTCTCCCCGCTGGCTGGGCATTATGTGCTTGGCAATATTGCAAAAAATGAGATTTACTATACGAATTCCACCCACCTTCGTCCGTCGGCGCCGGTTGATCCCATGACGCGGATCTTCCGGGAGGGGCGCTTTCACCCTTTTGTGCAGGCCGGCTCGGTTACCAACATAGAATTGGGCGCGTCGGAGCCGCCGGCGTCGGAGCTTGCCGATCTTCTCACGCGTGCTTTTCGCGAGACTGAGAACAAACAGGTAGTCTTTTCCCCGGAATTTACCTCGTGCCTGAGCTGCGGGGCCGCCATGCGAGGGCTGCGTGAGGCATGCAGCTTCTGCGGCTCAAAAGAGGTTGAGGGGCTGGCGCGCATAACCCAGTATTACAGCTTTACTTCCGGATGGAATCGGGGCAAGCGCGCCGAACTCAACGATCGCAACCGCCCATCCTTTCCCGCAAAGAATTAAAATCAAGAGGCAATTGCAAAACCATTTGTCATTCCCGAATGTCTCTATCGGGAATATGGTTTTTCAAGCAGTTAGAACCAGATTCCCGCTCAGAATCGTTGCGGGAATGACAAGAATGGGGAGTTTTGCAATTACATCTCAAGAAAATTAATTTTCCGGTTCCCTTGACATGAACCAGGCGGGTTCTTATATTACCGGCGGTTTTGAGGACATTCCCTGAAAAGTGAAAGGTTAATAGAGGGATGGAAGATTACATAATCAAGATATTCAGGGAGTCGATTCAGGTAAAGGAGGCTTTTCTCAACGAAAACCTGAATCGTATAGTTGCTGTAGTTGAGGCGGTGACCGAGGCGCTGACTGCCGGCAGCAAAATACTCCTCTTCGGAAACGGCGGATCGGCTGCGGACGCCCAGCATCTGGCCGCCGAGTTTGTCAACCGGTTTCTCATCGAGCGGCCGCCGCTTCCGGCTATCTCTCTTGCCACGGATACGTCGGTGCTTACGAGCATCGGCAATGATTATGATTTTTCTGAGATATTCAGCAAGCAGATTAGGGCGATCGGTCAGAAGGGCGATATCGCCTGGGGGATAAGCACCAGCGGAGGATCGGTAAACGTTGTCAAGGGGCTGGCGGCTGCCCAAAAAATCGGCATGATTACGATCGGGCTCACAGGCCGAGACGGCGGCGAGATTGGCCGGATGGTTGATTTTCATTTGAACGTCTCGTCGCAGAGCACCCCCCGCATCCAGGAGGCGCACATAACCGTCGGGCATGTTATCTGTGAGATGGTGGATTTCAAGCTGTTTCAGAGGACGGAAAGCTTAGCTTAATATATATAGGGGAGTTCATGGGTTTGAAGACAGGCAAAAAAGATACAACCGGGATTAATAATGCCGTAAAAAATGAGGCTGATGGGCAACAGGGGCTGTCGGCTGAAGAGCTGATTGACGGTAAAAATACAGAGGAGCTGACTGTAAAACTCCAGGAGGCGGAGAAAAAGGCCGCGGAAAATTATGACAAGTACCTGCGTTCCGTTGCCGAATTCGATAATTATCGCAAACGCTCCCTCCGCGAGAAGGCGGATGCCATCAATTACGGCAATGAAAAGCTGCTGCAGGACATCCTGCCGCTTCTGGACGGCATAGACAGGGCGCTGGAACAGACCGGCAAGTCGGGTGATTTAGCGGCTTTCAAGACCGGGCTGCAGTTGCTGCGCGAACAGTTTGTCGGTTGTCTGAAAAAGCATGGAGTGGAATCGATCGACACTCTCCGACAGGATTTCGATCCCAACCTGCACGAGGCGCTGCTCCAGGTTGACAGCCCCGACCATGGGCATAATACGGTGGTAAACGAATTCGAAAAGGGCTTTCTGCTGAACGGGCGGTTGCTCAGGCCGGCGAAGGTGTCTGTTTGCAGACGCCCCGTAGCGGACGATGATAATAAAAATGAGTGCGAAAATGCATAAATTCAAGGAGGAATAGCTATTATGGCAAAGATTATTGGAATAGATTTGGGGACAACCAATTCGTGCGTCGCGGTGATGGAAGGCGGCGATCCGGCCGTTATCGCCAACCAGGAGGGGAACCGCACGACTCCGTCGATCGTGGCTTTTGCCGAAAACGGCGAGCGTCTGGTGGGGCAGGTGGCCAAGCGCCAGGCCGTGACCAATTCGGAGAACACCGTTTATGCGGTAAAGCGGCTGATCGGGAGGAAGTTTGGTTCGAAAGAGGTGCAGTACGACAAATCGGTAAGCCCCTTCAAAATAACCGAGGGGCCAAACGGCGACACCCAGGTAACGGTTCGGGGCAAGAATTACAGCCCGGCGGAGATATCGTCGATGATTCTGACCAAGATGAAGCAGACCGCCGACGATTACCTCGGGGAGAAAATAACCGACGCGGTCATCACAGTGCCTGCGTATTTCAACGACTCCCAGCGGCAGGCCACGAAGGACGCCGGCAGGATAGCGGGGCTCAATGTTTTGAGAATCATCAACGAGCCTACCGCGGCGGCCCTGGCCTACGGTCTTGACAAAAAGAAGGACGAGAAGGTCGCCGTCTTCGATCTGGGTGGCGGAACCTTCGATATTTCGATTCTGGAGCTGGGCGGCGGCGTTTTTGAAGTCAAGGCGACAAATGGCGATACCCATCTCGGCGGCGAGGATTTCGACCAGCGGCTGATTGAATATCTGGCTTCCGAGTTCAAGAAGGATCAGGGGATCGACATCAAAAACGACAAGATGGCCCTCCAGCGACTCAAGGAGGCCGCGGAAAAGGCGAAGATGGAGCTTTCGAGCTCGCTGGAGACGGATGTCAATCTGCCGTTCATAACAGCCGACGCCTCAGGCCCCAAGCACTTGAACATAAAGCTGACCAGGGCAAAAATGGAGGCGCTGGTCGAGGATTTGATCGAGAAGACCGTTGGCCCCTGCATGACGGCAATGAAGGACGCGAAGCTGTCAATGTCTGATATTAATGAGGTTATCCTTGTCGGCGGGATGACCCGCATGCCCCGGGTGCAGCAGAAGGTGAAGGAGATTTTCGGGAAGGAACCCCACAAAGGGGTTAACCCGGATGAGGTGGTGGCGATTGGCGCCGCGATCCAGGCCGGCGTCCTGACGGGCGACGTCAAGGATGTCCTCCTGCTCGATGTGACGCCTCTTTCCCTCGGCATTGAAACGCTCGGCGGCGTCTTGACCAAACTGATCGAGAAGAACACGACGATTCCGACCCGGAAAAGCCAGACCTTCTCCACAGCGGCGGATAATCAGCCGGCGGTCAGCATCCATGTTCTCCAGGGCGAGCGCTCCATGGCGGCCGACAATCGGACGCTGGGTCGTTTCGAACTGGTCGGGATTCCCCCGGCGCCGCGCGGCATGCCCCAGATCGAAGTAACCTTCGACATTGATGCCAACGGCATTGTCCATGTTTCCGCGAAGGACCTGGGCACCGGTAAGGAGCAGAGCATCAAGATCACCGCCTCCAGCGGCATGACCGAAGAGGAGATCAAGAAATTAGTGAAGGATGCCGAGGCGCACGCCGAGGAAGACAAGAAGAAGAAGGAGCTCATCGACGCGCGGAACCAGGCCGACACGCTCATGTACAGCGTCGAGAAGAACGTCAAGGAGTTCGGCGACAAGATTGACGCTGCCGAAAAAGGCAAGATCGAGGAAGCGATCGAGAGGGTGAAAAAGGCGATCGCCGGCGACGACCTGGCCGAGATCAACGCCGCTCAGGAGCAACTGAGCACGGCCTCTCACAAACTGGCAGAGGCGATGTACGCGAAGACCGCTCAGCCGGGAGCAGGCGCTGGCCCTCAGCCGGACGGCGCCGCCGGGCCAGAAGCGGGCGCGCAAGCGGCGGGAGGCAAGGATGACGATGTTGTCGATGCCGATTTTGAGGATGTAAAGAAGTAGCTTTTTGACGGAAACAATGAAAGTCCGGACATCTTTTCAATGATGTCCGGACTTTTTTATTGGATGGCGTAAGCTCATATAATTAAAATACTTAGCGTAAAATTGTCCTCTTAATTTTCCTCTCCCTTTGTGACCGTAACAGTAGCGGTAACAGTAACAGGGGTTTCATTAAAGGTCTTTGTTGTGATATAAAAGTCTCAATAGGTTATTTGACTGGATGGCGGGACACGAAGGGGTAAATTAACAAACAGTGAGGGTGTAGGGCGGCGAATGACCACTTTGGTGCAATGATCAGGCTTGTCTATCTTCTATTAACGGTTCTGCTTGTCCTGCCTGTTTATCCGGTTTTTCCGGCAGGCGGGAGGGGTTCCGCCGCCCATGACCGTCTGCCCGTGCAGGCCCGCCTGTTAATCGATCGGGAGTATTTCGACGTTTTGCAGGACGGGATAGAAGGGGCCCAGACAGAGATTGTTATTTGCGCCTATCTTTTCAAAACTCTGGAAAGAGCCAATGGTTACCCGGAAAAGATAGTGAAAAGCCTGGCCGCGGCGGTCAAAAGAGGAGTTCGGGTGTTGGCCGTCATGGAACTCAGCCAGAAAAGCGGCGACCTGCTCCAAACCAATGTGGAAACGGTAAGGAGGCTGGAGCGGGCAGGAATAAGGGTTTGCCCCGACCCCCAAAACACGGTAACCCATGCAAAACTTGTTGTTATCGACCGCCGGCAGCTTTTTATCGGCAGCCACAATTTGACGCAATCCGCCCTCAGGTACAACCATGAAGCCTCCGTCTGGATCGATTCTCCGGCGATGGCCAAAGAGGCGCTGGATTATCTGGATTATGTCTGCATGCAGGGAAAAGACAAACTGAAACATCCATGACGGCGAACTGCTATAAGGCAGGATAAAATATTTTGCAATTACCTAGAAAGAAAGGACTTTACAGTTGAAAAAACGCTTTTTACTGACAAATGATGACGGCATCTATGCGCGAGGGATTGACGCCCTGCGTCGAGAACTTGCCAAAGATGCCGAGTGCGTTGTTGTAGCGCCGGAGATCGAGCAGAGTGCCGTTGGCCATGCGATTACGGTTTTCCGGCCGCTGATGGTCAGAAAGGCCCGAAAAAACGGCAGCGTCTTCGGCTATGCCGTCGCCGGCACGCCGGCGGACTGCGTCAAGATCGGTCTTTGCGAACTGGCCGGCGGTCCGGTCGATCTGGTTGTTTCCGGGATCAACCATGGGCGGAACGTCGGCATTAACATCATCTACTCCGGGACCGTTTCCGCCGCGACGGAGGCGGTTATCCTCGGAGTTCCGGCGCTGGCGATTTCGGTTGATTCGCATCAGGAGGTAGATTATACTGCGGCGGCACGTTTTGCCCGGAAGATGGCGGCCTTTATCCTGAAAAATCCGATGCAGAATGTGGTTATCAACGTGAATGTTCCGGCCATTCCCGAGGATGAGATCAAGGGGGTGGTTGTAGTCAGACAGGGCCGGGCGCGGATGAGGGAGAGATTCGAAAAGCGGACGGATCCGCGGGACAATCTCTATTACTGGCTAGCCGGCGAGCCAGAGCTTCCCTTGCAAGAGCAGGACGATACCGACTTCAGCGCCCTGAAAAAGGGGATGATAACGATAACCCCGATCCATTGCGATCTCACCCGCTACGATCTGCTGGATGATTTAGCAAGGCTGGCCAAAGAGAGTTTCTAATATCTTGCGGCCGGAAATACTGCCTGTAACAAAACAGAAGAAAGAAGACGCTTGATGATGGATACAGCTTTTCTGGGACTGATTCAAAATGCCGCGCTGCTTTTGGCCGCGGCCTTTATCTTTGACGTGGCGACGACCCGGTGGCGCGCCGGGCAAACTGTGGCGCGGGATGTGGCTGTTGGACTTGCCACCGGCGTAATCGGCATCATCATCATGGTTACGCCCTGGACATTTATTCCGGGAATAGTGTTTGATACCCGCTCGGTATTGATCGGAATCTCCGGCCTTTTTCTGGGATGGCTCCCCGCCGCAATTCTGATGGCGATGACGGTGGCGTTTCGTTTATTTCTGGGAGGGGGCGGCGCTTGGACCGGCGTTGGCGTGATCATTCTATCGGGGGCGATCGGAATCGCCTGGCGCCATTTTCGTGGATGGCCTCTTGACGAAACCTCCTGGCGGGAGCTCTACCTTTTCGGAATCGTCGTCCATTTGGCAATGCTTGCCATGATGCTCACCCTGCCTTGGGAAACCGCCTTGCGAGTTCTTTCCAATATTATCGTGCCGGTCCTGGCGATCTATCCGGTGGGAACCGCCCTGTTGGGGACGCTGATGGTCAACCGTCTGCATCGGGAGAAGTCAGAAGAAGAGCTGCGAGCAGCGAACACATTTCTGGATTCGGTGATCGAGAATATCCCGGACATGATCTTCGTCAAGGATGCCCGGGACCTTTGCTTCGTCCGGTTTAACCGGGCGGGAGAAGATATTTGGGGTTATTCCCGAGAGGACATTCTGGGGAAGAATGTGGGCGATTTCGTTTCTCAAGAGCAAGCTGATCTTTTTACACAGCAGGATCAGGAGGCTTTGCAGAAAAAAAAGGTTTTGGATATCCCGGAGGACCCCCTGCTGACGCGCAACATGGGGATGCGCATCCGGCATACGAAGAAGGTGCCGATCTTGGACGCGAACGGAAATCCCGAATACCTGCTCGGCATTTCTGAAGACATCACGGAGCAAAAGCAGAAGGAGGCCGAACGGGAGCGGCTGCTGTCGGCCATCGAGCAGGCCGGCGAGATTTTCATCACAATGGATGCTGAAGGCGTCATTCAGTATGTCAACCCGGCGTTTACGAGCGTCACCGGTTATACTCGAGAAGAGGCGCTCGGGCAAAATGCCCGCATCCTCAAGAGCGTCGGGCACGAAAAGGGTTTCTACCGGGATATTTGGGCGACCATCTCCCGCGGCGACACCTTCGAGGGCCGCATTGTCAACAAGAGACAGGACGGAACCACCTATATCGTGGACTCGACGATCTCTCCGGTCTTTGGCGGCGACGGAAAAATTGTCAGCTACGTGATTGTCAGCCGGGACATTACAGAACATATTCGTCTGTCTGAACAACTGCAGCAGGCGCAGAAGATGGAGGCGGTGGGACGGCTGGCCGGGGGGGTGGCGCACGACTTCAACAACATGCTGGGGGTGATTATCGGCCATGCGGAAATGGCCCTGGAAAAGATTGGGCCGGGCCACCCGTTTTATGACGATTTTAATGATATACTCAAGGCCGCCGAGCGCTCCGCCGATCTCACCCGGCAATTGCTGGCCTTTGCCCGCAAGCAGACCGTCTCCCCTGTGGTGCTCGATCTCAACGTTACGGTTGAGGGAATGCTGAAAATGCTGCGGAGGCTGATCGGCGAGAATATTCACCTTGCCTGGCTTCCGGGGGCGGATCTGCCGCTGGTCTGGATGGACCCCGTCCAGATCGACCAGATGCTGGCGAATCTGTGTCTCAATGCCCGCGACGCCATTGCCGGGGTGGGCAGGCTCACTATAGAGACCGGAAAAACAACCTTTGATAACGAATATTGCGCCGAGCACGCGGGTTTTGTCCCCGGCGAGTTTGCCTTGCTTGCCGTATCCGACGACGGCTGCGGGATGGATAAGGGTACCCTCGAAAACATCTTCGAACCGTTTTTCACCACCAAGGGCCTGAGGCAGGGCACCGGCCTGGGGCTGGCCACGGTGTATGGCATCGTCAAGCAGAACGGCGGATTCGTCAACGTCTATAGCGAGCCGGGACAAGGGACGACCTTCAAAATATACCTTCCGAGGCACGCGGGGCAGTTTATTGAGCCCTTGGAAAAAATTTCAGGGGATATCCGGCAGGGAGGCGGCGAGACGGTGCTCCTGGTGGAAGATGAGTCGGTGAATCTGGAGCTGGGCAAAATAATGCTGGAGAGCTTCGGTTACAGCGTGCTCGCCGCCGGCTCTCCCGGCGAGGCTCTGCGGCTGGCAGAAGAACATGCCGGCGAGGTTGACCTGCTGATGACCGATGTGGTTATGCCCGAAATGAACGGGCGGGAGCTGGCCGGGCGGCTGCAAGCGCTTTACCCCGGACTTAAATGTCTCTTCATGTCCGGCTATACGGCCAACGTCATCGCCCATAACGGCGTGCTGGACGAGGGGGTTCACTTCCTTCAAAAGCCATTTTCGAGACAAGGCCTGGCCGAAAAAGTCCGAACGGCGCTGACGTAAAAATATTTCAGGCAAAACCGGCGTTAAGGGGGAGCCAAATCCCCGGTCGGGGGAGGAATTTTTTATAAATAATGATAACCGGTAAACCATTAAAGAATAAGAAGATTGCCATCCGCGGCGTTCTGGCGTTGTTGATAGCGCTGTCAGGCTTTCTCTGGCAAATATCCGACGCCTTTGCCGAAGAAAAACCGCAAATGATCACTGCCGGCGTTCTCAGAAACTTTCCTCCCTACCATTTTTTCGATCAGCAAACGGGGCAGCCGGCAGGCTTTGCCGTGGAAGTCCTGGACGAAGTCGCCAAAAATGCCGGGTTGGAGGTTCGCTATATCTTTTTCGACGAATGGCCTGCCGCGAACAAGGCGCTGCGGGAAGGTCGCATTGACGTCATTCCCGATATGGGGATGACCGAAGAAAGAAAAAGTTATGCTGACTTCACCCATCCCTATGAAACCTTTCATATAAATATCTTCATTCGCGAAACGGATACTGACATACGGGGGATCGACGATCTGCGGGGGCGGAATGTTGCCGTGGTGGCGCAAAATATGGGTTTAACCGTCATGCAGAAATACAAAAAGGCAAAACCCGTCATTTTCCCGTCGCTTGATCAAGCCTTGCTGTCGCTGCTTTCGGGAAATACGGACGCCTTGGTGTATCCCGAGCTGCCCGTCCTTCTGATTGCCCGCCAAAGTGGGCTTCAGGAGCGGATCAAAATCGTCGGACAGCCTCTGCAAGAGGTGAAGCGCGCCATGGCCGTGAAAAGGGGGAAACCCGAGCTGCTCCGCAAATTAGACGCGGCGTTGCAGACGTTTATTGCAACATCTGAATATAAGGCAATCTATGCCAGATGGCACGTCGCCCCGGCGCCGTACTGGAATGTTTGGCACGTCGCGAGTGCGATGGCGGGGTTGCTTTTTCTGGTCATCGTCATCTTTGCGACGATGCGCTATATAGCCTTGAGGCGATTGAATCGGAAATTGCAAAGCGCCTTGGAAGGGCAGGAAAATGCCGAGAAGGAGCTCCATGCAGAATCGGAGCGCCGAAGCATCCTGTTTGAGAATTCGCCTGACGGCATCCTGATCATAGACCCGCAGACAGCAGGATTCCTGGCTTTTAACACGGCGGCTCACCAACAACTGGGATATTCGCGCGAAGAGTTTGCACGGCTCACCATAGCCGATGTGGAGATCAACGAAACGTTAGAGGATGTGAAGGCGCACATCGCCAATGTGATCCAAAAGCGCAGCGATGTGTTTGAGACCCTGCAACGCAACCGGCAGGGAGAAATCAGAAATGTTCAGATAACGGCGCAGATCGTGGATGTTCATGGTCAGCCGATTTATCACTGCATCTGGCGCGATATCACCGACCGCAAGCGCGCCGAGGAGAAGAATCTGCGCCTGGCGGCGGCGATCGAACAGTCCGGGGAAACGGTATTGATGACCGACCTGGCGGGAATCATTCAATATGTCAATCCGGCCTTTGAGCGCATTACTGGTTATACGCGCCAGGAGGCTATGGGAAAGAATCCGCGCATCTTGAAAAGCGGCAGGCAAGACGGCGATTTTTACAAAGATCTCTGGGAGAACCTGAGCGCCGGCCGAACCTGGAAAGGGCGTTTCGTCAACAGGAAAAAGAGCGGCGACCTCTATGATGAAGACGCCACGATTTCTCCCGTAAGAAATTTGGCGGGGGAAATCACCCACTATGTGGCGGTAAAGCGCGATATTACCGAGCAGTTGAAGACGGAGAGACAGCTTTTGCAGGCCCAGAAGATGGAGGCTATCGGCACCATGTCCGGCGGCATTGCCCACGACTTCAACAACATTCTCGGCGCCATCTCCGGCTATACCGAACTTTCCCTCGCGAAAATTCCCCCCGAGAGCAGGATCAAGTATTATCTGGAGCAAATACAAACTTCCACTCAGCGCGCTGTAAACCTCGTGCGGCAGATCCTCGAATTCAGCAGGCTTACAGAGAAGGAGCGAAAACCTGTCAGTTTGCTGCCGCTGATCAAGGAAACCGTCAAGATGCTGCGGGAAATCATCCCCGCGACCATTGAAATACGTCTGAACGCCCGCATCGACGCCGATACGGTGCTGGGCGACGCGACTCAGATCTACCAGATACTGATGAACCTCTGCACCAATGCCTATCAGTCAATGAAAGAAAAAGGCGGGCTGCTGGAGATTGATTTGTTGGGAACAGAGGCGGGAGAAGATATTGAAGACATGATTCAGGGGTTGAAGCCGGGCCCTTATGTTGAGATTATCGTCAGGGACACCGGAGAAGGCATCGACCCGCTGATCCGGAAACGTATCTTTGACCCCTTCTTTACCACAAAAAAGATCGGTGAAGGCACCGGACTGGGGCTGTCCGTTGTGCATGGCATTGTCCGGAGTTATGGCGGAAAAATAACGGTGGAAAGTCAGGTAGGCGCAGGGAGCGCTTTCCACGTCTATCTTCCCTTGCTTTTCGAAAACCCGGAGGCAGCGCTGGGGGAGGTTGACCAGCCGGGCAGGGAAGGCACGGGCAGGATACTGCTTGTGGATGATGAAGAAATGCTGGTCAACGTGACGAAGGAGATGCTGGAGGAGCGTGGATATACGGTAACTGCAGGAACCGACAGCGTTTTGGCCTTGGAAGCCTTCCGCGCCCATCCCGAGGATTTTGATCTGGTCATAACCGATCAGACCATGCCGGTCATGACGGGCCTCGACCTGGCCCGCGCCCTCATCTCGATCAGGCCCGACATCCCGATCATCCTCTGTACGGGCTTCCTCGATTCCGCCTTTGAAGAAAAGGCAACTGAGGCAAAAATACGGGAAGTTGTTTTGAAGCCGGTCAAAATCAGGCGGCTTATCGCCAGCATCCACGGCCTGCTCGCTCCGTCAAGTTAAACCACAGGGAAAGATTATGGCGCGCATACTTATCATCGACGACGATGAGATACTCTCGGGCATGCTCGCAGAGATTGTAATGGACATGGGTCATGCGTCCGCCAGGGTCTTTACCTTGGCGGACGGTCTTAAGGAGGCAGCCGTGGGCGATTTTGCCGTTATCCTCCTCGATGTGAAGCTTCCCGATGGCAACGGCCTGACGAAGATACCTATGCTGCACGATCTTTGCAGTTCAGCGGAAATAATAATTATCACCGCTTTTGGCGACCGGTGCGGCGCTGAGTTGGCGCTCGACAGCGGCGCCTGGGATTACATCCATAAGACCGCTTCGATTTCCGAAATCAAGATGTCCTTGTCAAGGGCCATTCAGTATGCGGCAGCGAATCGCACCCGGATGCCTGGGCCGTCCGAGCTCGCTATAGACGGGATCATTGGCCAGAGCGATAAATTGCGTATCTGTTTCGGTCACCTTGCTCAGGCGGCGAAAAGCGGCGCCAATCTTCTGCTCTTCGGAGAAACTGGCACCGGCAAGGAGCTCTTTGCCCGGGCCTTGCACAGAAACAGCAGCCGTGCCCAGGGGCCCTTCATTACCGTAGATTGTGCAGCGTTGCCCCCGACTTTGGTGGAAAGCCAGCTCTTCGGTCACGAGAAGGGGGCGTTTACCGGCGCCGACCGGAAGATGGACGGCATGATCATGCAGGCCAACGGCGGCATCCTGTTTCTCGACGAGATAGGCGAGCTGCCCCTCCCCATCCAGAAATCTTTTCTGCGAGTGCTGCAGGAAAAGCATTTTCGCCCCGTCGGGGGGCGGGAGGAGCTGGAAAGCGATTTTCGCACCGTGGCGGCGACCAACCGGGATATGGAAGCGATGGCAGCAGCCGGTGCTTTCCGCAGCGATCTGCTCTACCGTCTCCGGTCGCTGGTGATCAAGCTGCCCCCCTTGCGGGAGCGTTTCGGAGATATTCCGGAGCTGACCATGTTTTATATGGCGAAATTATGCAACCGCTATAGAATCGATATTAAGGATATTTCCCTGGACTTTATGGAGTTTCTTGATGCCTATCCGTGGCCCGGCAACGTCAGGGAGCTGATCAATGTTCTGGAGTCCGCTGTCGCGGCGGCCTTCAATGAGCCAACGCTTTACCCCAAACACCTGCCCACGAATATCCGCCTGCATGTCATTTATGGCAGCGGCGGTAAGACAGGCAAGGAGGTTCCCCCGCAGCAGCTTCCGCCGCTGAAAAACGTTCGCGAAACGGCGGTGCTGGAAACGGAATTACGATATCTCCGGGAGCTGATGACGCTGGCGAAAGGAGATATTCTGGAAGGCTGCCGCATTTCCGGCCTGTCCCGGGCGCAACTCTATGCCCAGATCAGGAAGCACAAGAGGGGACAGGCTACTTTTTGAAGAGGTAAAGTGCTCAGGATAGCAAGAGTTTTTTGTGACGGACATATATAACACTTTTTCAACAGAGGGAACGGCGGCAGCAAGTCTTTAGCAAAGATGCGGACTGCCGGGCATTTTCTGGACTTATGGAGGATGCAAAATCGTCATATCAGATAAACATTTTTGCCTATTGCCTCATGCCTCGCCGCTTTCCCGCCTGTTTTTACTGTACCAGTGCCTGGCGGACCTTGGCGGTTAGGTCCGCTATCGAGAACGGTTTCTGAATAAAGTTCACTCCCTCCTCCAGCACACCGTGGTGGGCGATGACGTTGGCCGTATAGCCGGACATGAACAGACATTTCAGGTTCGGGTAGAGGGAGCGCAGCCGTTCGGCCAGCTCCCGTCCGTTCATTCCGGGCAGCACCACGTCGGTCACAAGCAGGCGAATCTCGCCGGCGTGCTCCGCCGCCAGCCTCAGGGCTTCCCCGGGAGAGCCCGCGGTCAGCACCCGGTACCCGATCCCTTCCAGCATGATCTTCCCCATCTCCAGATTCGCCGGCTCGTCTTCCACGACAAGCACCGTCTCACCCCCGCCCCGCAGAATTTCCGACGGACTTTTCTCCTGGGGCTCGGTGTTTTGTCCCGCATGCCGGGGCAGGTAAATCCGGAAGGTTGTCCCTTCCCCCGGTTCGCTATAGACGTTGATGAAGCCTTTGTTCTGCTTGACGATGCCGTACACCGTGGCCAGCCCCAGGCCCGTGCCCCGCCCCAGCTCCTTCGTCGTGAAAAAGGGTTCGAAGATATTCTCGATGGTCTGTCTGTCCATCCCGCAGCCGTCGTCGGAAACGGCAAGCAGGACGTACTCGCCGGGGATAAAACCCGCGTGGACGGCGCAGTACTCCTCGTCGAAGGACGCCTTCCCCGTCTCGATGGTCAGCTTGCCCACCCCGGCGATCGCGTCGCGGGCGTTGATGCACAGATTCGCCATAATCTGATCGACCTGGACGGGATCCATCTTGACCGGCGACAGGCCCGCCTCCGGCAGCCAGACGAGATCGATGTCCTCGCCGATCAGCCGCCGCAGCATCTTGAGCATGTTCTCCACAACTTCGTTTAGATCGAGCGTCTCTGGGGCCACCGTTTGCCTGCGGGCAAAGGCCAGCAACTGCCTGGTCAGGCCAGCGGACCGCTCGGCGGCCTTCTTGATCGCCGCAAAAGCCCCGTAAAACGGCTCCTTAGTGTCAATCCTTTCCAGGGCCATTTCCGCATGGCCGAGAATCACTCCCAGCATGTTGTTGAAATCGTGTGCCACCCCTCCGGCCAGCCTTCCCACCGCCTCCAGCTTCTCGGATTGTCGCAATTGGGCACGCAGCCGCTCCTGTTCGGCCTCAATCTCCTTGCGCTCCGTAATGTCCAGCAATGTTCCCAATGTGTATGCGGGCTTCCCCGCCTCGTCCCGGATGAGATTGGCCCTGAGGAGGCCGAAAACGGTGCAACCGTCTTTATGGAGGAGGCGCTTTTCCATTTCATAGACGTCGCCCGCGCCGCTTGCCAAGCCGGTCTGCCGTTGCAGATTGACCTCCAGGTCTTCCGGATGCGTGATGTCCCGCAAGTGCTTGCCGAGCAATTCTTCTTCATTATACCCCAGCATCCGGCAATAAGCCGGGTTGGCGTGCTGGATATGGAAGTCGAGGGATATCTGGGCCACGCCGACGGGCAGGCGATTATAAATGGTGCGGAAGCGACGTTCGCTCTCCCGCTGCTTTTCTTCCGCCCGCTTCTGCTCGACAATATGCCAGGTCACGTCGGCCAGATAGGAGACGCTCTCCACGTCCGCATCCGTGTAAGCGGCAGGCTTGTTGCCCACGCCCAGAACGGCGACCACCCTGCCTTCGCGCATCACGGGAACCACCAGTTCACGGACTACCGCGGCGTGGCCCTGGGGCATCCCCTTTTTGTGCGGCAGCGACGCGTAATCGTTGTGGACTACCGGTTTCCCCTCGTGCACGCAATCCGCCCAGACGCCGGCCTGGTCGATGCCGTAGTGCACCCCTCGGCCCTCGATCCGGCGAAATTCGCTTAAAGTGCGGGTGGAGCACTGTTGCAAGGAGATGGTTTTTTGATCGGCTTCCACAAAGTGGTAAAACCCGATGGGGCTATCCACCAGTGCGCCGGTTTCGTCTATGGCCTTGACCAGAAACTCATCTAGGGCGTGGGAGGCTGCATACTCCAGCAGGGACAGCCGCGTCTGGATCAAGAGGCCCATGCGGCGTTCCTCACTTTGGTCGCGGAAGACCAAGACCACGCCTGTGATGGCGCCTTCTGCATCGCGGATCGGGGCACCGCTGTCGGCGATGGGGTGCTCGCTGCCGTCTTTCGCGATGAGCAGGGTGTGGTTGGCCAGCGAGACGACTAGCCCCTCCCTGAGCACCTTCGCGACGGGGTCGTCCACCGCCTTCCGCGTCTCCTCGGAGACGATTCGGAAGACCTCTGCCAGCGGTCTGCCTTGCGCCTCCTCATTGTTCCAGCCCGTAAGCCCCTCGGCTGAAGGATTGAGAAACTCCACCCGGCCTTCGGCGTCGGCGGCGATGACGCCGTCGCCCAGGGCGTGCAGGGTAACGCTGTGGCGCTCGACGCTCGCGCGGAGCGCAGCCTCTGAGCGGTACAGTGCTCGGAAGTGCTGCTTTTTTTCGCGCTGCCGGGCGGCAAGGCCGAGCGCGCCGAGAGCGCCCAGCAGAACCGCGAGCAGCGCCAGGATCAGTGCCGAGCGGAAGCGCCATTCGGCGAAGGCCTCGGCCGCGTCCACCTTGGCCACCATTAACCAGGGCGAATCCGGGATCGGCAATAAGACCGCAGCCACTTCAATTCCGCGATAATCCCGGCTCTCGACAAAGCCCCTTTTCCCTAAGACGGCCATGACCGCGGGCACGTCGGTCCGGCTCAGGGGGATGCGGAGCTTGAGCGCCGTATCGGACCGGTGGCGCAGGTCGTTGAGGAATAGCGCATCGTTGCCGTCGCGCCGGACCAGCAGCGTCTCCTCGCTTTGGCTCGGTTCAGGCCAGGACTGGATCAGGGGGTAGAGGAAGTGCGAGGCGTCGTTGATTAGGATGATCGCGCCGACCGCTCTGCGGGCTTGTCCGTTCCCCGCGAAGAGCGGCGCCACTGCGGAGATATGGGGCGCCTGCTCCTGCGCCTCTCTGTGCAGGTCGGTCAGCGCGGCTTTTCGGTTGCGCAGGGCGGCGGCCAAGGTCGGGATGTATCCGCTGTGGGTCTCCAACCGGCCGCTCAGGCTCAGGCGCACCCGCCCCTCCGGGTCTGTCAAAAGCACGTCAACGTAGCCGCAGTATGCCTGTAACGTTTGGAATTGTAAGCGCAGTTCCTTGGCATTTTTGCCGAGCGGATCGGCAAGAAAGCGGTCCACTTCCCGTTCCAGAGAGGGGCTTTCCATCAAGACGGCGGCGTCGGCCAGCCGCTCGCTGCGCCAAGTCGCGATATTTTTCGCCTTGAGCTGGGCGACGGCTGTCAGGTGCATCTCGACGTTTTGCCGCACCGTCCCTTCCTGGACGCGGTAAAACCACGCGCCGCCGGCCAGCATGACCAGCAGCGTCAGCGCCAGGGCGGCTTTCATCCAGAAGGGGATCGCATTATTCTCAGATTTCATGGCATTATCCTTGTTGCTTTTTATTCTGCCCGTACGCCGGCAAAAAGGCTGAGCTTCCTGAACTGCAAACGACCTTGTCCGTGGCCTTCTTGAAGAAGGCGCTGCTTTAATTAATACCTTTCGCCCCGGAGCCTGTCAATAGAAAGATCGCTTCAGAATCGGCTGTTTATTTTGGATGGAGCGGTTTTCCGGGTCAATGTTTCTCAAAAAATGATTTATACTATTACGGATATTGGGTAATAAGGCCTGCTTAGCGTTTGTGCCGCCTGTGTGATTTCTGCGTTGCGACCGTCTTTACGCCTCCCGATAGCTGGGTATGAGGGGGTATTGCCGGATCAGACAATCTCTAACTCGCCATAATCACAACGCAAGATGGTGGCGCCCCCGTCTGGGTATCTTGTCGCGCCAGACGTTTATGCGGCTGCCAGGTTCACTTAAATCTTCCTGATAGTAGTAACAGTCTGAATCAACAGCAAATATTCTTTTCACTTTCGCTTGGCATTGTTCTTGTATTGGCAACTGTCAGTTTGCGGCTATGGACGCCTCTTTAGAAGTGGCAGGCAAGTGAGCGGCAACAAGAAAAGGTGAATAATGAACATATTATGTTACTGCTATTCCACGGACGAAGCGTTTCTCAATATCTGGGCGAGGATGCAGAAAACGAGTCCGGAATTGGGGCTGGAACTGCACCAGTCGCTTGACAGCTTTACCGCCAGGCTCAGACAGCCGGGGGGAAATGTCGCGGTTGTCCTGCTGTATATTGCCGATAAAAAAATCCTGTCCGATCTTACGGTGGTGCGGCCATTGTTGAATGACATGCCCGTTGTTATCCTCCTGAAGGATCAGGAGCAGGAAATGCTAAAGTTTTCCAATGAGTTGAGGCCGCGGGTCATCCTGTACACTTTTTGTAAGGTGGAAGATATTTGCGCGGTTTTTCAGCGATGCAATGGCAGATACGGCAACTGGGAAGGGGCGTAAAAATCCACGACTGGCAATTGAGAAGAAAGGGAAGATACAAATAATGAAGAAGAGGAGGTACGCTGAGATGGGTGAAACAGCAGCAATGGAGCAGGCGATGAAAGCAATGGCGAATCGGGAGGGGAAGTACCTGACGTTTACGCTGGCGGAGGAGGAGTACGGGATCGGCATCCTGAAGGTGAAGGAGATCATCGGCATTATGGCGATCACCACGGTGCCCCGGACCCCGGAATATATGAAGGGTGTGATCAACCTGCGGGGCAAGGTGATCCCCGTCGTGGATTTGCGGCTGAAGTTCGGGATGGAGGCGATGGATTACACGGAGCGGACCTGCATTATCGTTGTTGAGATCACGGGGGACGGAAAGAAGATTCTGCTCGGGATTCTGGTGGATTCCGTTTCGGAGGTGCTCAATATTAAGGGAAGCGATATCGAGGATACGCCGAATTTCGGCAGCCAGTTGGATACGGAATACATCCTGGGGATGGCCAAAACGGGCGGCCGGGTAAAGATTTTGCTGGACATCGACAGGGTGCTCAACGACAGCGAGGTTGCTTCACTATCGGCTTCTGCGTAAATAGCATTTTTTACAATTGGTTATGAAGGAAGGTTATTATGACAATGAAAAGCGCGGGTATTGTAACAGTGGGCTTGATCCTTATTCTCATTGCTTCTGCCGCATTTGCCGCCCATCCGCTCATCACTGACGACACGGGAACGCAGGGGAAAGGTAAATACCAACTGGAAGCCAATATAGAATACGCTCACAACGACGATCTCGGCGTAAAGTCGAATGAAACCCAGGCAGCGGCCACCCTGACCTACGGCCTGCTGGACAATCTTGACGTTACCGTAGGTCTGCCCTGGCTGAAGGAAGAGGAAGAGTCAGGGAATGCAGCGGCAACGGAGCGGGGGGTTTCCGATCTATGTATCTGGGCTAAATGGCGTTTCTACGAGCGGGAAAGCCTCAGTTTTGCTTTCAGGCCGGGGGTTACGCTGCCGACGGGAAATGAGGGCAAGGGCTTGGGAAGAGGCAAGACGACTTACAGTTTGTTCTTCATCACTACCAGGGAATGGCAGCCCATTCGGGTGCATTTGAATCTGGGCTATATACGCAACGAAAACAAGCTTGATGAACGGGTTGACATCTGGCACGTCTCCCTGGCCGGGGAATTTGCCGTCACCAAGGCGCTCAGGGTCGTTCTCAACATCGGTCAGGAAAAGAATCCCGATCAACTTGCCGATCAGGAACCGGCCTTTATCCTGGGCGGATTGATATATGCCGTAACAGAAAGTTTTGACGTGGATATGGGGGTGAAGAGAGGCTTGAATGATGCCGAACCGGACTATCGGATACTCGCAGGAATTACGTATAGATTCTAACCAGTCTTTATTTGGAAACCACTGTTTTTAATAACAATTTAAGGAGGAACAAAAAATGAGCTTGGCAAACACAAAGGTTTCTACAAAGTTGTATCTCGGCTTCAGCGTGCCGGTGGTTTTGCTGCTGATCGTCATTGCGGTCGCCGTCTCCAATCTGTCGACCATCGATAACAACATCGACCGGATCGTGACGATCAACAACGTCCGCGTCAACCTCACCGCGGACACGGGGGCGCTCTTGAGGGAAAATTCCATTTCGCTGCGCAATCTCATTATTTCCCCGGATAACAAGGAGGCGCAGGCTGAACTGGATGACATTACGTCGAGCCGGGGTAAATACGACGAAATGTTTAAGAAGCTCATGGATCTTACGCCCAGGGAGGACACCAAAGGTTGGGAGCTGATTGAAAAGATCAAGGCGGCCGCGGGCCCCGCCCGGGAATTAAACAACCAGGTCGCAGAATTGGGATTGGCCAATAAGGATACCGAAGCCACTGCGCTGATGAACGCCAAGGCGCGGCCGGCGATGCGAGCGTGGCTCGACGCCGTCGACGCAGCGAACAACTACCAGGACGACCGCAGTAAAATCCGGTACGAAATCGCGCAGAAGGCTTATGACCAGGCGCGTGTGTGGATGTTCGTGACAGGCGCGGTGGCCATTTCCCTGGCGGCTCTGATTGCCTTTATCATCACGCGCAGCATTGTCGGACCCCTGAACCGGGTCATTGCGGGTCTGACCGAAGGTTCCGATCAGGTGGCGGCCGCGGCTGGCCAGGTATCTTCCGCCAGCCAGTCTTTGGCCGAGGGCACCACGGAGCAGGCATCCTCGCTGGAAGAAACCTCGGCGTCGCTCGAGGAGATGTCCTCGATGACGAAGCAGAATGCCGACCATGCGAACCAGGCCCGGTCGATGATGAAGGAAGCCAACCGGATTGTGGAGAAGGTGAACGGCCACATGACGGACATGGCCAGCGCCATTGTCGAGATAACGCGTTCGAGCGAAGAGACGGGGAAGATCATCAAGACGATTGACGAGATCGCTTTCCAGACCAACCTGCTGGCTCTGAATGCGGCGGTGGAGGCGGCGCGGGCCGGCGAGGCTGGGGCGGGATTCGCGGTAGTGGCCGACGAGGTCAGAAACCTGGCGATGCGGGCGGCCGATGCGGCGAAAAACACCAGCAACCTGATCGAAGGGACGATCAAGGCTGTCCGGAACGGCAATGAATTGACCAGCGCCACGCAGGAGGCGTTCAGGGAGAACTCTCAGATTGCGGGGAAAATCAGCCAGTTGGTGGATGAGATTGCGACAGCTTCCGAGGAGCAGGCGCAGGGGATCAATCAGGTGAACAAGGCCGTGGCGGAGATGGACAAGGTGACGCAGTCAACGGCAGCCAATGCCGAAGAGTCAGCGGCGGCATCGGAGGAATTGAGCGCCCAAGCGGAGCAGATGAAGGTTTATGTGGGGGATTTGGTGGCGGTAGTCGGCGGCAGCGGGAGTGGGAGCGGTCAGATAACCGCGGCCTTGTTGCCCCGGCAGGTTAAAGGCAGCGGTTATCGGCAGGCGGCGCTGCCTGCTCCCCGAAAAGCGACCGGCAAACAGGTTGCAGCGTCCGGCCATGGGAAAATGAAAATTACCCGACCCGAGCAGGTAATTCCCTTAGACGACGGAGATTTTAAGGATTTTTAATTAATTTCGACGCGGTTAGTACACCTGTAGTGAGTGCCGTAAAAATTCCATCGTCCTAAGTCAAGTTTCGGACGATGGAATTTTTGATTATTTTTCAATGCGTAGCCGCGGGGGGAATCCGCATCACCTCGGGGAGTGGAGGAACCCCTTTTCGAGCATCTTTTCGAGGAGGGCCTCGGCGCGGGCGGGGTTGAAAGCGCCGCACATGCAGCACTTGGCCATCATCAGGGCAGCCCTCTTGGGGGTCAGCCGCCGCAGGCGCACCTGTTCGATCATCTTCCGGATCAGATTGAAAGAGACCATCCCGTGGCCGCACATCGTGTTGAATTCCTGCACCTCGCGTTCGGGGAGACGGTCCTTCGCCCCCCAGACGCCGAGGGAATGCTCGGCGCTATGGCGGCTGATTCCCGCCTTTTTGCAGCATTCCTGCACCTCTTCCATCAGGCCGCTGATATTGATGCAGATTCCCAAATCCGCCTGGATCAGCTCCTCCACCACCCGTCCGAGGGTATCGAGGTCGGTAAAGACGGCGGCGCCCACAGTCCCGTCTTCCTGCTTGTCGATCAGTTTATCAATCTGGACATTGTTCTGATGCATGCTCCCGATCTTCATGTCGCCCATGTTCACGGGGTTGTGCTTGAGGCAGATTCGCATGAACTGCCGGATCTTTTCGGCCGATCCCTCGCGGTTGATCCCTTTGGCTGTATGAACGAAGATCGTGTAGTCCTGGCGGAGGTCTGCGGCCAGCCCCTGTCTGTGCAATGTGTTTGTCATCACGCCACCTCCCTGAAGAGCGGTCGCCCCAACCCCAGGTTTGTCTTGCCGTTGGGGGAGAGTCGATAGCCCGCCTTTTTCACCCATGCCTCATGGGGGATCGTCCCATCATCTATGCAGCGGGAGGCAACGCCGACGCTGATCACCGTGTCAATCTCGTGCTGCACCTTCTCCAGAACTTCCAGAAAAACGGGAATCTTCTCCAGTTCGGTCTTTAACTCAATGATCGCCGAGAGGACCTTTTCATCGAGGATGTCCGGCCGCATTCGCCCGGTGCGGGTATCTTCCATCAGCAGGGTGACGGGGTTTTCCTGCTCGAAGTGGGGTCCCAGAGGGGCCAGGGCCATGGCCACCCGCTCCACGTCCCGAAAGCGGGCTCCGATCCCCGGCCGGCCGACCTCGACGACGAAACCCGCCTCGCCGTGGCGGAGCCGCCCGGTCACGTCGTTGCTCTTGATCTCGTCGGTTCCCCGTCCGGGCACGCCGGTTCCCGGATGGACGATGGTGGGGTTGCTGAACTGGGCGCGCAGGAGCCTCGGCATAACGAGCTCGGGAGGGGTGAGGGCCCCGGTGGGACAGATGTCCGCATCGGCCAGGTAGCCGAGTTTCAGCGGGGCGAGCGCCTTGCGGATGGCGCGGACGAACCAGGGCGGGTAGCCCTCGTTGCGGAGAACCCGATGGCAGGTGCCGCACTCTACGCACTCCTCCTGGTTCACGACGGAGCGACCGTCCGCGCCGAGGGAGATCGCCCCCATCGTGCAGACGACGTGGCAGTTGCCGCAGCCGACGCACTTTTCCTTGTCGATATCCATGGTTATTCCTTTCCGTTTTCTGTTTTCTTGGGCAGATAGTCCTCCCGGACGGGTGAGAAGACTTCAATAACTACGGAATCTTCAAGGATTTCCGCTCCATGTTCAACGCCGCCCGGGATGCACCAGGTGTCGCCTGTCTGCGCTTCGCACTCTTCTGTGCCGATCGTAAAACGAATGCGGCCCTTCACAAGATATCCGGTCTGCTCATGGGGATGGGCGTGGCGCGGCAAGACGCTGTTTTTCTGCAAGCGGAATTCCGCCATCAGGGTTTTTTCTCCGTAAACCAGCGTTTTCAGGTCGATCCCCTTTATGGCGGGATGATAGCCGCTTTCGTTGTGCTTTTCGAACATATCCGACTCCTTTATCGTCTCCGGTTTTCGCCCGTAAAAATCAAGGGGCGTGGACACTCGCGCGCCTTGTTTATGCCGGGCAGTGTGAAGTTTGGTGATGAATAGCCCCCCCTACTGCCGCTTACCGCCAAAGCGCGGCAGTATTTACACAAGAACTGAGCAAAAGCAAGGGCGGACTCGTGCCGTTTTCGGCCTTGGCGTTTTTCGTCATTTCCGGAGTAATTGAAACATACCGTAATAGTAGAGGAAAGTAACCCGCGCATAATTTAAGTTATGGCTGTCCGGTTCGGAATGGCTGCTTCACCCGCGATAATCCCATTGACACGCCAGAGTGCGCTTTATATACTTACTGCCGTAAAAAATTGTTCATCAATTCCCTGTTGCGCATTAGGGAGATAATCGGCAGTGCTCGTTCGCGAAAGAGAGGATATCCATAAATGAACATCAAAGAGGTACGTCAGGAAGCCAAAAAACGTTTTAATGGCATCTGCCGCGTCTGCCGCGAGTGCAACGGCGTGGCCTGCGCCGGTGAATTTCCCGGCATTGGAGGGGCCGACAGCGGCGCATCTTTCATCAATAACTACAATGCCCTGGCCGCCCTGCGCGTCAAGATGCGGGTGATCCATGCAGCCGGCGAGCCGGAGACGGCGCTGACGCTCTTTGGGCAAAGGCTGTCCATGCCGATCCTGGGGGCGGCGGTAGCAGGCGCCCGGATGAATTTTCAAGGAATCATCAGCGAAGAGGAGCTGGACACCGCCTTTATCGCCGGCGCGAAGCAGGCCGGAACGCTGGCGATGACAGGCGATGGGCCTGACCCCCAGCTCTATGCCACTGGTTTGAGCGTCATCCAGGCCCACGAGGGGTGGGGCATTCCCATTGCCAAGCCGCGCGACCAGGCCAATATTATCGCCCACCTTCGTCAGGCGGAGGCAGCGGGTTGTGTTGCCGTGGGGATAGACGTGGATGCCGCCGGCATCCTGCCCATGCGGGCGGCGGGCCAGCCGGTGCAGCCGAAGACGGTGGCGCAACTGCAGGAACTGGTGCAAAGCACGACCCTGCCGCTGATTCTGAAGGGGATAATGTGCGTGGAGGACGCCCTGGCCGCGCGCGAGGCAGGGGTTGCGGCCATTGTCGTCTCCAACCACGGCGGGCGGGTGCTTGATCACACCCCCGGAACCGCCGAGGTTTTGCCGCAGATTGCCCTGGCTGTGCGCCGCGACATGGTGGTGCTGGCCGATGGGGGAGTGCGCAGAGGCGTGGACGTCCTCAAGATGCTGGCCTTGGGCGCGCACGCCGTGCTGGTGGGCAGACCGCTTGCCATCGGCGCCGTTGGCGCTGGCGCAGCCGGCGTCCGGCTGACCCTGGAGCAGATGCAAAATGAGCTGAAGGCGGCCATGATCTATACAGCATGTGCCGGCGTGGGCGAGATCGGCGAGGGAGTTTTCTGAACATTTAACCGCCTTTCCCCGGCGGTGCTTTCTTTCGGTTGTCTGCCGTTTGTCTCCCCGAGCAGTCCCGATTTTTTATATCTTTTCTGCGAGCAGGCTCCTGACAATGTCAGATTTTCTGTTTCTTTTATAAAGAGGCGTTCTGTCGCCGGCAATATAAGGGGCGAGGTTGTCTTCAAAGGTTCTCTTTGTCTCTTTTTGATAGATTATTCCAAGCGGCCAGGGCGACTCTTCCCGGGCCTTTGCCAGGGCGGCCTGCATACTGCCCGCGTCATGACTGCCTGGTTCAAGGAAATAGGTGTTATCCTTGTACCATTTGCGCGTGTTTATTTTGTTGAAGGTGACGCATGCCTGAAAAACATCTACCAGCGCGAAACCCTTGTGGTTTATCGCTGCCTTGATTATTTCCTTTGTCTTTTCTGGTTCGTCGGCGGAAGCCCTGGCAACAAAGGGCGCGCCCATTATGAGGGCCAGCAGCAGCGGATTGAGCGGCGTTTCAAAAACTCCGTCAACCTGGATCGGTGTTTTCATGCCCAGTCCCGAGGTGGGAGAAGCCTGCCCCTTGGTGAGGCCGTAAACCATATTATTATGAACAATTACAGTTATGTCGGGATTTCGTCTGATCGTGTGAATAAAATGATTGCCGCCTTCACTGTAGATGTCGCCGTCGCCGCTTTCGACGATAAGTTTAAGGTCGGGATTAACCGCCTTGATGCCGGATGCGGCAGGAAGCGCCCGACCGTGCAGCCCGTTGAAGTAACTTATGTCATAATACTGGGGCGCTTTTGCGGCATGGCCGATTCCTGAACAATAGACCAGCCGCTCTTTGGGGATGCCCAGTTCCGTAAAAACCTTCAGCATGATATTTCTTATCCCAAAGTTGCCGCAACCCGGGCACCAGGCTATTTCAACATCATTTTTCGCGTATATTGATGTATTCATTATCATTCTCCCTTATTTAATCGCGAACTGCGGTTTGCCGATTTCTGGTGAAACTCTCATGACGGCCTGCCGTCACAAAGGGGGATGAAAATTGCTGGGCGACCCCCATCCCCACCCTTACCCTCCCCTTGAAGGGGAGGGAAGTTGGACACAATGAATCCAATAAGTTGAGTTGGCATTTTTAGGTGAAAATATTTTTTAATTCAACCGCGAGGGCGTCTGCCGCAAAGGGGAACCCGTCGTACCTTAAGATAGTGTCTTTGATCGCAATCCCTGTTTCTGCCATGAGCAGGGACGCGAACTGCGCCGTCTGGCTGTTTTCCAAGGCCACTGTTTTTTCTGCCTTTTTAAGATATTTCCCCGCATCCCTGTGCAGAGGGTAAACCTGACTGAAATGCAGGAGCGCCGTCTCCTCAAGTTCGCTTAATTCCAACGCTTCCAGCGCGCTGTTGAGCGTCGAGCCCCAGGCGACTATCAGGTATTTGTATTTCCGGGGGCCGTAAAGTTCCGGGGCGAGCGCCGCCTTCCGGATGGCGGCAAATTTCTTCATTCTTTTATTTTTCATGGCCAGGCTGATCCCGCGCAAGTCTTCCGTGATTCGGCCGCTTTCATCATGCTCGTCAGAATCGGAACAGACCGTGCCTGTCCCAAAACCGGGCACACCGCGCGGGGAAAAACCGTCCTTGGCCAGCGCGTATCTTTTATAGTTTTCAGTCGTTGCAACAATGTATTTTTCTGGAGGTTCTGCGTTGATTGGAAACATGGGGACGTTGTAATAGGTGTCCACAAAGTACTGATCCGTCAGGATAAATACCGGCGCCTGGAACTTATCGGCCCAGTCAAATGCTCTGGCTGCAAGCTCGAAGCCCTGCCTGGTGTTGCCCGGGGCAAAGATTATCCGGGGGAACACCCCATGACCGGCGTAAAGCGCCAGGTTAAGATCACCCTGCTCCGTTCTGGTCGGTAGGCCTGTCGCAGGCCCGGGGCGCTGCGCGAGGTGGACAACCACGGGGGTCTCGGTGATTCCGGATAGCGATATCCCTTCCGTCATCAAGGCAAATCCCCCGCCTGAAGTTGAAACAAGCGCGCGCCCTCCGGCGTACCACGCGCCCAGGGCCATATTTATCACGCCTGTTTCATCTTCCGCCTGTTCAACAACAAGCCCCGCCCGGTGCTGATATGCGGCAAGCGCCGTGAACACGCCAGTTGCCGGAGTCATGGGATAGGCGAACACGCTGTCGCAGCCGCCGGCAATGGCCCCTATCGCAACGGCATCCGCGCCGGACAGAAGGAGCTCATTTTCTACGGCAAGCTTGCTTTTCAGTCCGGGCCGGTATTTTTTTGCCGTCGCTATTTTCCTGCCTTCATCATAACCGGCAATAAAAGCATCAATGTTTGATTTTATTGCATCATCGCCTTTGGGAGAGAACATTTTTCCTATATAGGCGGGTGCTTTTTCCAGGCCTGCGCCGATTATCCCGCACGCGCAGCCTGCGGCGGCCATGCTCTGGTAAATAGCGTTTCCCAGCTTTGTCGCTATCTTCGTGAAATCAACATTGATAACTCGTTCGTCGCCGAGTTTTTCCGCTTCGCCGATTATCAGGGTGTCTTTCTGTATCCGGTCAGACAGCCTGGCGATGGCCTGTTTTTCCAGCGGTATGAAAATATCTGTTTTTTCAACATAGGAGGCCCGGCGCTTTTCCGACACCCTGATCTGGGTGGAGTTGATTCCGCCGCGCACGCGGGACATATATTCCTTGGTGGCAAAAACATTGTATCCGGAATGCTTGATGATATTTACAAGGGTGGCTTCTATTGATTGGACGCCCTGTCCCGCTTCTCCGGCAATCACAATGGATACTTCGGATATTTTGTTCAGCATTTACCCCCTCCGTAAAATGGACGCTCCCGTCAAAAGGCCGAATCAGCATTGTTCGTCATTTATGGCTATTTCATGCCGCGTCTGGCCGCGATGAGCAGCGGATCCCACACCGGTGAGATGGGCGGCGCATAGGCGGCATCAAGGGTGTAGAGCTCATCCATCCGCATCCCCTGGGTGGCTGCGGCAACGACCGTATTAATCCTCAGCGCGGAGCCCGGGCCGCCGACAATCTGGCCTCCCACAATCACCCGCGGGTCCTCCTCGAAGAACAGCTTCACCCAGATATCTGTAGAGCCGGGGAAATAGGCCGGCAAGGTTGTTGCCTTGATCATCACGGAGCTGATATGTTTCAGGTCATAGCGATCGAGCTCCATCTGACCGATGCCGGTCTTGGCAATTTCCAGACCGAAGATGCGGGTGACCGCAGTTCCGATTACCCCCGGAAACTGTTTCAGTTTCTTTCCCTTTGTCTGTAAAACAATGTTTTCGCCGCACAGCTTGCCCTGGCGGTTTGCCGTCAATCCCAGGGGAATGTAAACATCCTGGTGCAGCAGGCGATGGTAAACGGTGCAGCAATCGCCGGCGCTGAAGATATGGGAGGCGGAGGTCCGCTGATAGCGGTCAACCTTAATGGCGCCGCGGGGGCCCAGTTCGAGGCCCGCCTCAACCGCGATGTCGCTGTTGGGCGTTACTCCGATGCTAAGAAGCACACAGTCCGCGGCAACGGAGCTGCCGTCATCGAGTCTTACCGCGTGAACCTGCTGGTCGCCCTCCAGGCCTACGACCTTGCGGCCGAGAATTACCTCGACGCCGTTTGCCCGCAGCTCTCGATCCGCAAGCAGGCTCATGTCGTCATCCATGATTGACATGACGCGGGGCATCGCCTCTACCAGGGCGACCTCCAGACCTGCGCCCCGGAAAGACTCCGCCATTTCGACCCCGATGTATCCGCCGCCGATGATCACGGCCTTCTGCGGTTTCCGGTTTTCCAGAAAAGCCTTCAGGTCGATGCCGCTCTGGAATTCCTTCAGCGGGAAGACCCCTGGCAGTTCAATGCCCGGGATGGCGGGGATGATGGAGCGGGCCCCCGTAGCCAGCACCAGTTCACCATACTCCTGTTCAAAGGCGCTTCCGTCTTCGTGATTTTTTACTGCGACCGTTTGCGCCTCCCGGTTTATGGAAAGTACCTCGTGGCGGGTCTTCAGGTTTATGCCGCGCTTGTAGATGGCGTCTTCCGGGGCCAGGGCGATGAGGTCCTCGTGATTGCGGATCTGGCCGGAGATGTAGTAAGGCGCCCCGCAGGCCCCGTACGAGATGTAGGTTTCCCTGCCGAAAACAATGACCTCGAGATCGGGAAGTTCACGTTTGATCACGCTTGCCGCGCTCATCCCTGCAGCGACGGCGCCGACTATGACAATTGGTTTCATGGGGCAGCCTCCTTTTAAAGAAAGATGTTTACGGCAGATATGTTCCGGCGATTCATTGCCGCATATTCTGTGACGATAAAGCGGAGCAGTGCCTTTGTCAAGAAATATAACCCTGCAATTCCCCATGTCCGGCTCTTTCAGAACCCAATAAGAAAATTGCGCCTCTTTAAGCAGGAAGATTTGATAACTTTATAAAAAGTCCGAAAATAACCCTTCTGGTAAATTAAAACTTTATAATTATAGAAGTTTATACGTATTTTCCGGGCAAATCTTGATTTTTTAAGGATTTGTCTGATTTGACTAATAAGATTTATTGCTATATGGAAAGAGTCAGTTTCCTTACTCGGCGGAAATTATATTCGGCAGTTATACTACTTAACCACCAGACAATTTTTAAGGATTCCGGTATGGAAGCAACGGGGGAAAATCATAACCGCTCCAACATCCTGGTTGTTGATGATGAGGAAGTAATCAGGGAGGGAATGCGCCGCATTCTGGAAGCGGAAGGATATCAGGTGCAAACGGCGGCGAGCGGCCAGGCGGCCGGAGAAAAAATACAGGCCGAGGATTTCGATGTGGTCATAACGGATCTGAAGATGCCCGGGATGGACGGCATAGAGGTGCTAAAGACCATAAAAATCCTCCAGCCGGGTGTTCCGGTCATGATCATCACCGGCTACTCAACCGTTGACTCCGCCGTAGAGGCGATGAAACAGGGCGCTTTCGATTATATCGCAAAGCCGTTTACTTCGGAGCTGATTATCGGCAAGGTGAAAAAGGCCATTGACTGCAAAGTTTCCACCAGGGGAAATAGCAGCGGGCAGATGGAAATATTCCCCGATGATGGCTTTGATGATTTTGTCGGCAACAGCGCCGCGATGCGGAAAATCTATCGGCGGATTACGCAGGTTGCGCCCACCGACAGCACGGTGCTGATTACCGGCGAAAGCGGGACGGGCAAGGAGCTTGTGGCGCGCGCCATTCACAAGAACAGCCCGCGCTGGGATAATCCTTTCGTAACGGTAGATTGCACCAACCTTCCGGAAACATTACTGCAAAGTGAACTTTTCGGTCATGTCCGGGGGGCGTTTACCGGCGCCGTCAATAACAAGATGGGACTTTTTCAAGCCGCTGACGGCGGCACCCTTTTCCTTGATGAGATTTCTAATATAGGCCTTGCGACCCAGTCGAAGCTGCTGAGGGTCTTGCAGGAAAGAGTCGTGACTCCGATCGGCGATATCCGTCCTGTTCCGATAGATATTCGCCTTGTGGTGGCCACCAATGTAAGCCTGCCGGCCATGTTGACGGCCGGTTCTTTCCGGGAAGATCTTTTTTTCCGCATCAACGTTATCCCGATCAATCTCCCGCCGCTACGGATGCGGAAGAACGACCTGCCGTTGCTGGTTTCACACTTTTTGCAGAAGTTTTCCGGGATATTCGGTAAACAGGTGCGAGGTCTGGCGCATGAGGCGATGGCAGTGCTGGAAGCGTACGAATTTCCTGGCAATGTCCGCGAACTGGAAAATATTATCGAACGGGCGGTAGTCCTCTGCGAGGGTGACGTGATAACGAAGGCCGGTCTGGAGATGCGGATTGAGGAAGAGGCGCTGTCTCAGGGTTCTGACGTAACCCCGCTGAGTCTTGAGGAATTGAAGGAGGCAAAAAAGAGGATTCGGGAGCGGGCGGTGGAACCGATTGAACGGGTGTTTGTTATCAATGCCTTGAAAAAAAACAACTGGAACGTCTCGCGGGCTGCGGAACATACGGGGATGCTCCGCCCCAATTTTCAGGCTTTGCTCAAAAAGCTGGGGATATCGCTCCGGGAAGAACAGCAGCGCGATGAGCCATCCGGAAAAATAACGAACGGGCGGTTCCCTGGCTGAAGAGACCGCCCGCTTTACCCCCGCCGGGAAAGATTATTCCGCTGATTTTAACTGCTTGTTGTCGGCAAGCTCCTGTCGGCGTCTGACTATCGAAACCGCCGCGATTGATATTATTCCCAGGCCTGCCTCCCATTTGCCGAGCGGTTTTCGCAGCTCCTGCCAGTTAATGTCCGAAAATGCGACCTTCGGATTTGCCGGCAGGGTGTTGTAAAACTCCACCTTCTTCTCGAGAACATAGATCACATGAGTTCCGCCCAATATTTTATCCCCGTAAACGGAGGCGTCTTTCCCCAATTCCTGCGCCCGCGTGTAGGCATATTTGAGCATTTCCTCCTGCTCGCCGAAATTGAGCGCCCCCGTCGGGCAGGCCTTGACGCAGGCGGGAAGCAGATTGTTCTCAACCCGTTCCGCGCAAAAATCGCACTTGAAGACCTTGTTCAACTCTTCAGAATAACGAGGTTTTCCCACAGGACAGGCCGCGACGCAGGATTGACACCCGACGCACTTGTCGTTATCCGTTCCGACGCCGCCGGAGGGCAGGCGAAATCTGGCGCCTGCCGCGCAGACGTTTATGCAGGCGGCATTGGTGCAGTGCAGGCACCCGTCTTTCCAGAACAGCCATTGCACCCCGCCGCCTTTTTGCGCCACCTCCCGGAAACGGACCAGCGTCCAGGTGTTGGCCTGAAGATCAGGCGGATTCTGATAGGTGCCGGAACTGATCGTCTGGGAGCCCGGCAGTTGATTCCACTGTTTGCAGGCAACCTGACAACTACGGCAGCCGATGCATTTCTCTACATCTACCACGATTACCTTTCCCGCCATTTTAAGACACCCCCTTTCTGAAGATGTTGACCATAAAGGCCTTGCTTTCCGGGATCATTGTGTTTGCGTCGCCGACATACGGCGTCAGGCGGTTTGCCGAATTCCCAAAGGTGAACACCTCCGGCTTCTTTTCTTTGCTGCCGTAAGCTCTTGCCTGTGTAGTTACCCATCCGAAATGCCAGGGGAGCGCCACTTCATGGACGATCTTCCCGTCAACGACAAACGGTTTCAATCTCGCGGTTACCATCGCCATTCCTTCCGCGTGACCGCGTGGGGAGATGAGCAGGACAATATCCCCGTTTTTGATCCCCTTTTCCGCGGCAAGCTCATTGCTGATCTCAATGAACATGGAAGGCTGCATTTCCACGAGCCACGGCTGCCATCTTGTCAGAACTCCCGATTGCCAGTGTTCGCTGACCCGGATGGTGGTGCAGACAATCGGGAAGACAGGATCGGCGTTTCTGGCCACATCCATCGGCGTTCCCACCCCCGGTTTGTCCCATCTCTTGATAACCGGGTTGACCAGTTGCGGGGACATAAGGTTTTTTGCCAGAGGGCCTTCCAATGGTTCATAATGTTCCGGGAAGGGCCCATCGGCCATACCGGGACCGAAGAGACTTGCCACTCCATCCGGTTTCATGATGAAAGGCGGTCTTCCCGAGCCGGGGTTGCCGACGCCGTCGGGTATGTCGCCCACCCACTTGCCGCCATCCCACTTGATCACGGCGCGTTTGGCGTCCCAGGGGATACCCTTGCTGTTGACGGACGCCCCGTTGTAGATTATCCTGCGGTTTACCGGCCAGCTCCACCCCCAACCCGAATAAAGCCCGATTCCGGAGGGGTCTTTTGTCCCCCGGCGGGCCGCCATATTGCCATTTTCGGCGTACGAATTACAGTAGATCCAGCACCCGGAAGATGTGGAGCCGTCATCCTGCAGGAAGGCGAAGGAGGGAACCGGGTCTCCCTTTTTGAAGGCCCTCTTGCTTACAGGATCCACCTTGTCGGTGAGAAAACGGCCATTGATTTCGCGGGCCACCGCATGGATGTCCACCTCGACGAGCCGGCCGTCGATGATGGAGTCTCCGTAATCCCAGGTAAGTCTGGTGATCGCCTCTTTGTTGGGCCCACCCTCTTTTTCGTACAACTCCTTGATTCGGAAATAGAGATCGGAGATGATCTCCGCATCCGGTCTGGCCTCCCCCGGCGGCTCGACGGCCTTGTAACGCCACTGCATCAACCGGCCGCTGTTGGTGATGCTCCCCTCCTTTTCGAAGGAAAAGGCGCAGGGCAGCATGAAGACCTCGGTCTTGATTTTTTTCGGGTCCATTCCGGGGGCACACCAGAAATCACCCGTCTCATTGTCGAAGAGATTGACATTCACCATCCAGTCCAAGTTTGCCAGTGCCTTTCTGACCTTGAAATCGTTGGCGCTGCTGACTGCCGGGTTCATCCCCCAGGCGAAAAAGCCGGTGAACTTCCCCTTGTACATCTGGTCGAAGAGGGTGAGCCATGAGTAGTTGACGCCGTCGTCCAGTTTGGGCAGGTAGGAGTATGCCTCATCGAGGGTGGCGTTCATGCCGTAGAAGGCCCGAAGCAGGCTGGCGCTGTACTTGGGGTAGTTTTTCCACCAGTTGAGGCTGTTTGGCTCGTGGGTCTTCGGGGTGCGCTTCTCGTTATAGACGGCGAAAGTCGTGTCCGACGCAAGGGGAGTTCCCAGATAGCCTGGCAGGATATGGAAGAGAAGCCCGTAATCGGTGGAGCCCTGGACGTTGGCTTCGCCGCGCAGCGCCTGAACGCCGCCTCCGGCGATACCCATGTTGCCGAGCAGCAGTTGGATGATGGACATGGCGCGGATGTTCTGCGTACCCACCGTGTGCTGCGTCCAGCCCATCGCATAGAGGATGTTACCCGATTTGTCGGGCCGTCCGGTTTTTGTGTACTCCTGGTAAACCTCAAGCAACTTGTCACGGGGCGTTCCCGTAATGCTGGACACCAACTCGGGGGTGTAGCGGGAGTAGTGTTTCTTCAACAACTGGAAGACGCACCAGGGGTCTTTCAGCGTGCCGTCCTTTTTAATCTTGCCTCCGGCGTCAGTCTGGTATGACCAGGTGGCCTTGTCGTACTTCGCATCGGTCAATCCGGAAAAGACTCCGCCGTTTTCACCGGGCATCCTGAAGGCCGGATTCACGAGGAAAGAGGCATTGGTGTAATCTTTGACGTATTCCTCCTGAATCAGATTCTTATCGAGGATATACTTGATCATCCCGCCGAGAAAGGCGATATCGGTGCCCGATCGCAGGGGGGCATAGATGTGCGATTTCGCGGCCGATTGGGTGAATCTTGGATCGACGCAGATAAGCTTCGCCCCCCGCTCGACTGCCTTGGTTATCCATTTGAAGGATATGGGGTGATTGGAGGCAGGGTTGCTGCCCATAATCAGAATGCAATCACTGTTTTGAAAATCTATCCAGTGATTCGTCATCGCGCCTCGACCAAACGACTCTGCCAGAGCCGCTACGGTAGCGCTGTGTCAAATACGGGCCTGGTGCTCAATATAGACCAGACCCAACCCCCGCAAAAATTTCTGATAAAGATAACATTCCTCATTATCCAGTGCGGCGCTCCCGACCGAGGCGATTCCTTCGGTACGGTTGACCGCTTGACCGTGCTCGTTGATCAACCGGAAGCTTTCATCCCGACTTTTTTTGACGTTTGCGGCGATTTTATCCAACGCCCATTCCCAGGAAACCTCTTTCCACTGGCTTTCATAGGGAGCGCGATACCGGGGCGTCTGGAGGCGGTTTAGGTTGGCCGAACTCACCTGGTAGAGGGAACTCCCCTTGCTGCACAGGGCGCCGGCATTGATCGGGCTGTCCGGATCCCCCTCCACGTTAAGCACCTTGCCGTAGCTGGTGGTGGAAACGACGATGCTGCACCCCACTCCGCAGTAGGGGCAGACGGTGGTGGTTTTTCTTGCGTACTTGATTTTCAGCGTTTTTGCATGGGCGGCTATCGGATTTACGCTGATGCCGATGCCGCCCGCGGCCAGTACCGTTCCGGATATCTTCAGAAAAACCCTGCGAGTAACGCGCATAATCATAACCTCCTTGTCGGGTTGAGATTGAAAAGGTCGCGATTTTTCCCAATGACTTAATAACGCGACCAACCGCTTCAGACTCCGCCCACCTTTACAGCAAGAGTGATGCCATTTAAATTATTTTGTGAGGATGTCGTCTTAATGCTTGTTTTTATTACTTTATTATGTCAGCACGGGAGGGGGTAAATCCCGGCATTGTACAATAATCTCATACAACTATTTACCAGTGGTGAATCAGGGCTCGGATACTTTTGCGGTAACTTATTGATAATTGATACATATTAATTAGTGAGATGGTGTATAAGAAAAAAATACATATAGCGGAACAGCGGCATGCCTCGCTGACGGATTTGCCCATGATCGGGAGGGGAGGTTTCCCGGAACGCTGAAAACTACCTCAAAAAGCCGGATTGCCGGCGGTCATGGCTTCCGTCCCCTGCGGAAAGAGTGGCAATTTAATGACGAATGTGGTTCCCTTGCCTATCGTGCTTTGCACCTCTATCTTGCCTCCGTGCCGCTCAATGATCCCATAGGAAATGGAAAGACCCAGGCCAGTGCCCTTTTCCCCCTTCGTTGTGAAGAAGGGATCAAATATCTTCTCCAGATCGTCTTCGGCAATTCCCGCTCCGGTATCGGTTATTTTCAGGGAGACGCATTCATCCTGGTCGGTGTAAGTCCTGATCAGGATGCGGCCGCTATCTTCCATTGACTGGCTTGCATTGAGCAGGATGTTGATGAAAACCTGTTCCATCTGATTTTCGTCGAATGGAATCAGCGGCAGATCGGGCTGATAGTCCCTGGCGATTTCGATATTCTGGAAGCTTGCCTGACTGACAACAAGCTCGATCGTCGCATCCATAACGCTGTTGAGGGAAGATGGTTTTTTCTGCGGTATTGATTCGCGGGAAAAACTGAGCAAGCTCCTTACGATCTTCGCGCAGCGCTGCGATTCTTTCAAGATCACATTCAGATCGTTTTGGGCCGAAGCATTCAGGCAGGGATTGCGAATTGCCAAATCGGCGTACATCAGGATCCCTGTCAAAGGATTATTGATCTCATGGGTAATTCCGGCCACCAGCCTGCCCAGCGACACCAATTTTTCGGAACGGACCAAGCGGGCCTGCATTTGCTTAATTTCATTTGTTCTTTCAGCAACCTTCGCCTCGAGATTTTTTCCCCATTCCTCCAGTTCTCTACGGGCGGTCTTGAGATTTGCCGTCATCTTGTTGAAGGCGTCGGAAAGCTCCCCCACCTCATCGCGTGAGCTATTTTCAACTACGGCATCCAGGTTTCCTACTGCTATCTTTTTTGTCTGCACCAACAGATTCTTCAGCGGCCGATTGACAAGTCGATTGGTAAAAAAGACGATGGCCAGCAAGATGGATAAAAGGATGATAACGGTTATGACAATAATTTTATTGCGATAATATCTGATTAATGCGTGCATGTTTTCCAGGGAGACGACGATATCCAGGACGCCGAGGATTTCATTCCGGGGAGGATGGAAGTGGCAGGAAGAGACGTAACAGCTTTTTTCGTTGTAGATGGCCTTGGCCATGCCTAAAACCTGTCTTCCCTGCCCGTCGAAAAAAATCCGGCTCCTGTTCATCGTGGATGCATGAACCTTCGGTTCTCCCAGCGTGTGGCACATATTGCATCCGGCCTCCTTTTTATCAAGGCGCCTGCCGAGTTCCTCCTTTTTGGTCGAGAAGCTGATGTGACCGCTTTTGTTGATCATTCTGATCTGATCTACCCCCTCCAGGGTGCCGACCTCCTGAATCATCTCATAAACCCTGTTTCTGTTATCCTCGAGCATTTCATAATGGGTTGATTTGATGATTGTTTCGCTCAATTTGTCGGCATCGGAGATCGCCGCCTTGAGAAGCATGTCTTGCAGGTTGGCAATATTGATGTAGGCAAAGAAGACCATAAAGACAAGCAGGATAAGGCTTGTGATGATGGCCAGTTTGGAAATAAGACTGATGCGCATGCGTTATGCTCCCGAAGAATGATGATGCGGGAATGCCCAGCCGGACGAAGCTGAATGTTAATAACCTGCTGCAACGGCAAAGATAATTTTACCGTAAGTTATCACGGGGAAATAGTCAAGATCGATTTGAAAACGGTTTCCCTTTCTGGAGGATTTGGAAAAAAGCACCCGAGTCAGGATAAATTTGTTCTACCCGATATAAAAGAAATATCGCGGCTTCACTGTTTTCGTCACACAAGTAAAATCAGGCATTTGTAAGGAGAACAAATTTATCGTGGCGCCCGAGTATTTTCTGTTTACTTTTTTTGAGGACTGGTGATAAAAAGCAAGAAAATATTTTGTTTCGCTTATTCCGGATGAGGATGGCAGGAGTTCGGCAAAATCAGGAAGGTATGACAGGAAAATGGCTTTGAATATAGATATTTCTCACTACACCCCCCGTGAGGAAGTGGCCAACAGCATTACCCACGGCATTGGGATAGTCTTTGGGATCGGGGCGCTCGTTATTATGGACGTTTTTGCGGCCCTGTTCGGGGATGCGTGGCATGTTGTAAGTTGCAGCATCTTCGGGGCGACGCTGATTATTCTCTACACGGCCTCCACCCTTTATCACAGCATCCCGCTCCAGAAGCCAAAAATGCTGTTCAGGATAATAGATCACTCCGCGATATTCCTTCTGATTGCTGGTACATATACCCCGTTTACGCTGGTGAGTCTGCGCGGTCCCTGGGGTTGGTCACTTTTTGGCGCCGTCTGGGGAATTGCACTTTTGGGGGTTGTTTTTCAGGTATTTTTGCTGCGCCGCTGGCCGTTGTTTTCGGTCGGCCTCTATGTTGGAATGGGGCTCATTATCCTCATCGCAATAAAACCGCTTTTGGCGGCATTGTCTCCGACGGGGTTGCAACTGCTTGTCGCCGGAGGTGCGGCCTATATTCTGGGCCTGATTTTTTACGGCTGGAATAGACTTCCATACAGCCATGCCGTCTGGCACATCTTTGTCCTTGCAGGCAGCGCCCTGCACTTTTTGGCTGTGCTTTTCTATGTAATTCCGCTCGCTTCCTGAGAGATTTCGCCTTGGGATATTTACCGTATTGGTCGAGGTAAAATAGTCCGCTTTTATCAAATGCATCGCTGGCAGTTTTCCCCAGGGATTAACTGATTGAGGAGGTATAGTTAGTGGATGACTTCAGAATCGCCGTTGTCGGCATTGGCGCCACCGGGGCAGTTTTGGCGGCTGCCCTGCTCAAGACGGATCCGGAGACGATGCTTGTGAGCCCCAGAAACGGCTTGGGCGATAAGCTCCGCAAAGATGGCATCCGAATTTCCGGTGAAGTTGAGTATCATGTTCCGGTGCGTTACTTCTTTGATAATATTGAAAAGTGCAAAGATCGCAATCCGAATCTTATTTTCGTTGCAACCAAAACCTTTCATCTTCCCCAGGTTTTAAAGGAGCTGAAGAGTGTTTTTAAGGAGGGGACGAAGATCGTCAGCACCCATAACGGTTTGGGCACGGAGGATCTGATTGCCGAAGCGTTTGGGGCGGAAGCGGCATTTCGCATGTCGCTCAATTACGGCGTTTCGCTGAAGGGGCCGGGGGAGGTGGAAATGGCATTTTTCAACCGCCCCAATCCTTTGGGCGCCCTGATTCCGGAAAACCGGGAAGCAGGCCTGCGAATCGCGCAAATGCTCTCGGCGGGCGGCCTGGACACGGAGTTTGTCGATGACATCAAACTCCATGTCTGGAAAAAGATGATCATGAAATGTACGATGGCCTCTATTTGCGCCGTCACGGACAAGACTATCAAAGAGGCCCTGTCGTTTGCCCCTACCAGAGAAATCGCCGATGCCTGCTTCGCGGAGGTTCTGGCGGTGGCCAAGGCAAAAGGATATGACCTCGGGGCCGACTATCTAACCCAGGCATTGGTTTATCTGGAAAAGGTGGGGGTTCACAAAGATTCCATGTGCGTCGATATCGCCAATAAAACACGTACCGAAATTGACTTTCTGGGAGGGAAGGTCGTGGAATACGGGCGAGAAACCGGAGTTCCCACACCATGTTATGCAACAATGGCAAACTTGGTCCGGGCAATGGAAGACAAATACCTGGGAAAGCGTCCTTTTCGGCTTTAGACATCTTTTTTAATTCGGATATGCTTGCTGAGCAATTTGCTAAAACGGCTTTTATGTTTTCATCATAATTGAGTTTAATTTGGGATAAATTATGGTCATATTTTGGGTCTTAAATGCTTAATTGGTCAGGTACTTTTTTTATTGCTACGAAAAAATCAGCCGGAGCGGCCCAGGAGGCTGCGATCCGGTGCAGCGGCTGGTTGGCAACTCAATGAATACCTATCTGAATTTTAACTGCTTCTTCAACTTTGCGCATGTCCTCTTCAGAAAGAACGCCAGCGAGGTTGAGTAACCGTAATTTGCTTACAGTGGCCAGTTGATCTGCCATAGCCTTGCTTTCTTTGCCGTCAAAAACGACCCGTGCCTCACTTGGATAAAGACGATTTGTGTTGCTTGTAAGAGGGACAACCTGAACTCTATTTAGGAATTTATTTGATGCATTATTACTGATGATTACGGCAGGACGTTTCTTTTTAATCTCCCCGCCAACAGAAGGATCAAAACTTACCCACCAAATTTCACATCGCTTTATGATCCACGTCCTTGATATTAATTTCAGCCCACTCCAAGGCTTCATTTTCTCTTGTTTTGTCTTTTGCCATCTCGGCATAGGCAGATTCGTAATCAGGACGAACAACATAAGGACGCACTATTTCCTGAACAAATCTAATTATTTTCCTTGGTCCAATTACTTTATGGAGTCCCGCGTAAACTTCTTCATCTACTGTTATGGTTAATTTTTTGTGCATAGCAATACCTCCATTACACGTGTATCGTACGTATTAATAAGAAACAAGAGGTAATTGCAAAACCATTTGTCATTCCCGAACGTCTCTATCGGGAATATGGTTTTTCAAGCCGTTAGAACCAGATTCCCGCTCAGAATCGTTGCGGGAATGACAGAATGGGGAGTTTTGCAATTACCTCACAAGTCAAAGAATATATTCATGAGAATTCGCTTGCCAACGCATTCTTCAGCGGGCGCTGCTTTTTGCGCTCCGCTGAAAGAAACTGTTCGGGATTTATTACCGATCTTCAAATCCTTCAACCAATGATTTGTATTTTTCGTGAATCATGTTCCGATCAAACTCCCAAAACTCTGCCAGCATGGCCTGATCCTCTTCATCAGTAAAGTAAGTTCTGGATGAGGGGAAAAAAATCTTGTCTTCCTTCTCGATATGTCTGGGATAAAACTCGGCAAGGGTTTTAAAGTTGGCGGCAATGTCGGCCAAGGCAGTCTCATCCCCTTTCCGGTAGAGGTTGTTGGCTTCAACAAGCGCTTGGGTTGTCTGGCGCCCAAACAAATGCTCCTTGATCAGTTCTTTCATGATTTGACTGTCTTCTGCTTTCAACGCTTTTTTATTCAGTTCTCGAAAAAGAATATCCTCCTCCTTTCCGTGATGCGTCCGATCGGCGTATACCCGGATGAAATCAACCGCTATATCCACGAACACAGGATCTACCGTGTGTTTCGATTCGATTTTGGCCAAGACGCCTTTAATAACCGAAAGCATTCGTTCAATCAGACGATGCTCTATCATGAGTGGGCCTCGTGCTTGCATATTAGTGCCTCCTTTTTGTATTCCCGAACGTGGAGTTCACCGGGGCGCGGTTTTTTGCGCCTCCGGTGCAATGATTTGTTGGGCTATGGAGTTTTGCGCAGCTCCGGCATGGAGTTGGAGACCCAGTGCACCGACTACTTTGAGGATAGTATCAAAGCCAGGACTGCGATCACCGGAGAGAGCTTTATAAAGGCTTTCCCGTGACAGGCCGGCATCACGTGCCACTTGGGTCATTCCCTTCGCTCGAGCAATATCGCCCAGAGCCTTGGTGATCAACGCAGCGTCACCCTCCGCCTCCTCAAGGCAAGCTTCCAGATAGGCGGCCATCTCCTCCGGTGTTCGGAGATGTTCTGCAACATCGTATCGGGTGGTGATGGTTTTTCTCATTGGTGACTCTCCTATAAGTTATCTGCGAGGCGCTGGGCAATTCTGATATCATTGGCCTGGGTGTGCTTGTCACCTCCTGCCAACAGAATAACCACCGCACGCCCCCGCTTGGTGAAATACACTCTGTACCCTGGACCGTAATCGATTCGCAATTCAGAGACACCATCCCCTACGGCTTTCACATCTCCTGCATTTCCGGCAGCCAGGCGCTCAATTCTGACCTGAACTCGCGCTCTTGCACGGAGGTCCCGCAGTCCGTCAAGCCACTGAGCGAAAGTCTCGGTTTTGCGTATTTCGACCATGAGGTATAGTAGCCTATAGGCTACAGCTTGTCAATGCCTTTTAAGTCCTCGGAATTATGCACCCCAACGTTCGCGCAGCGGGTTATGCGGATTCCGTTTGAGCGATTTGTTGGCGCCGCGCGAATCAGCACGCAGGCAACTATCAGGCAGGAGCTTCAGGCCTTCCCCAATCCGCCTGATATGTCGCGCCAACAAAACGTTCAAGCTTTAGCTTAGCTCCGCCGTTGCCGTCGCGCGCAGCGCGGCGGCAACAATTAATATACGTACCCTCTAATATCACTGCTTTAAACAACATTTGTCCTTTGAATTGACGTTCATCTACGCGTAAATTTATTGAAAAGTCAAATAATTATTTATTGAATACTTCGTGTAAATGTGTTTATTATCAGTAAAAGCACAACACGGATCATCAATGATTACTGGTAAATGAACAGACGGTCGAGAAGGCATGGGGGAACATCTATAAATGGTTCAGAAAATCGTCTTGCTGTCGATAGCCGGCGCCTTGGGGACGCTTTCCCGTTACGGGTTTGCCGGATTGATTCAAAGATGTAGCGGCGCGTCATTTCCCTGGGGGACATTTGCGGTAAACATGGCAGGCTGTTTCCTGGCCGGTTTATTCTGGACTCTGTCGGAAAACCGCTGGGCTGTTTCCGGTGAAACCAGAATAATTCTCCTGGTCGGTTTTATGGGTTCTTTTACGACCTTTTCGGCGATGATCCTGGAAACGGGCATGCTGTTGCGTTCAGCGGAGTGGGTCAGCGCGGCGGCTAATCTGGCTATCCAGAATGGCCTGGGGCTCGCCGTTTTACTGGCGGGGATGGCACTGGGAAGGGTGCTGTGATGGAGGATGAAAAATGAAACTTCCTTATGAATCAGTATTATTGCGTGTTTTTATCGGCGAAAGCGACAAGGCCAACGGTCGACCGCTTCATGAAGTCATTGTCGAGGAGGCACGTAAACGGGGAATGGCGGGGGCTACGGTATTGCGCGGGTTTCTTGGTTTTGGCGCCAACAGCCGAATCCATACTGCCAAGATCCTGCGCCTTTCCGAGGATCTGCCGATGGTAATCGAGATCGTTGATGCCGAGGAGAAAATAGAGGCTTTTTTGCCCGATCTGGATCAGTTGGTCGCAGAGGGGATGGTGACGCTCGAAAAGGTACGGGTGATTGTCTATCGGCACAACTCAAGGGTTTTATCCCCAGAGTCATAACGAAAAAATGTGAATTAATGAAACAATACGCTTTCCACATAATCGTGATAATCGTCCATGGCATTGGCAATTAAATCGACAGCCTCTTTTCTTCCGTAAATATGCGTAATTTCACAACGGCTTTTTTCGCCGCCCGGCATATCTTTATAGGTCAGAAAATAGTGTCGCAGACGTGCAACCACAGATTGCGGACAATCGGCGATGTCTTTGTATTCGCCGTAAACGGCGTCGTCTGCCAAGACGGCAATAATTTTATCGTCGGCCTCGGTGCCGTCCAACATACGGAAACCGCCTATCGGGATAGCTTGCACTAAAATATCGCCGTGCGTAATCTCCTTCTCCGTCAAAATGCAGACGTCCAAAGGGTCGCCGTCTCCCACAATTTCGGGACGTTTTAAGATTGTCGCACTTACGTCCCCGACTTTTTTACCGCAGTACGTTTGTGGAATAAAGCCGTACAAAGCCGGCAAAATGCTTGAATATTTTTGCGGACGGTCAATTGTCAAAAAGCCGCTCGCTTTATCTATTTCATACTTGACCGTGTCGGTGGGTACCATTTCTATAAAGCAGGTGACGATGTTCGGGGCGTTTTTGCCGATTTCCACACCGTGCCAGGGATGCGACTTGTAACGCAGCGACATCAATTTCCCGATCGGGTCGATGGTATTTCTTTTTTCTCTCATAGTATTATTATTCCTATGATTATACTGTTGCACATTTTTGTCCATTAGTTTTCTTACAAGCAGTGAAAAGAGCCGGCGCTTTTTCTCCATAGACAAGCGGAGCCTATGAAAACTGAACCAATGCGGTTCAAAACCGCAAGACCCCGGGTGTAGTCTCCCGGGGCCCTGCCACTAATCAGAAACCGCCAGAGCGGCGGATTATTTTTGGCTCCCCAGCGCGGACTCGAACCACGGACAAGATGGTTAACAGCCATCTGCTCTACCGACTGAGCTACTGGGGAATACTCTATGGCGGCCGCTTCATAATATAAGAAGCGGCCTTTGTCAACAGGGAAGTCGTAAATTTTTTATTTCCTCGTGCGGCAATATGGATTTAGCTCCCTGAAGCGGGCAATGGATTTGTGATTGACAGAAAAGCCGCTGCTCGTGTAGATGTCATCCTCATAAAAGCAGAAGCGGTATAGTCAACAAAAGTTATAGTCGCTAATATGGTAAACTAATTCACAAGGAGGAAGGCCATGGGAAAATACGTATGCGATGTATGCGGTTACATATATGATCCGGCGGAGGGAGACACGGAGGGAGGCATCCCTGCGGGGACGTCCTTTGCCAAGCTTCCCGATGACTGGACATGTCCGGTGTGCGGCGCTTCCAAGGAAGAATTCTCCCCGGAAGAGTAGAATATTATCGCCGGCTGCCCCTGTCCGGGGATTTTATTTTTTTGATTTTGCCTGATACCGAGGATTTGTTATGGGAACAAAAGAGAACCTGCAGCAGGCCTATGCAGGCGAGGCCAAAGCGGCCCTGCGGCTGAAGGTTTATGCGGAAAAGGCGGACGAAGAAAGTTTGCCGCAGATAGCGAAGCTCTTCCGGGTGATTTCTTTTTCGGAAGAGATTCACGGCAAGAGGGCGCTGAGGGCGCTCAAAGAGATAAAGACGACCGAAGATAATCTTGCCGAGAGTTTTCAGTCTGAACAGGGAGTTGCGGCAGTCGCCTACAACCAGTTTGTCAAGGCGGCCGAAGCGGAGGGAAACCAGGCCGCGGTTCTTCATTTCAGCCAGAGCCGGGACGTGGAAGAGACGCACGCAAAACTCTACAAGGAGGCCATGAACCATCTCCTCGAAGAGCGGGAAACATCTTATTATGTGTGCCTGATTTGCGGTTACATTGCCGATGGAGTCCTGCCGGAGAGCTGTCCGGTTTGCGGCGCCGGCAAGGAAAAATTCAAGGCCTATTAACATGCCTGCTATTAACATGGTGCCGCTCTGCGGCTGGGGCGGGGAAACGAGAAGCGAACCGTAAACCGTAAACCGTAAACCGTAAACCGTAAACCGTAAACCGTAAACCGTAAACCGTAAACCGTGAACCGTGAACCGTAAACCGTAAACCGTAAACCGCCGCTCTGCGGCTGCGGCGTTTTTATCGGAAAAGAGGGGTTATCACTGTGAGAGGTGTGCTTCTGCGCTGGCTGGTATTGACGGCGGCTGTTCTGGCTTCGTCCTGGTTTCTGGACGGCATCCGCGTCAGCGGGTTTCTGCCGGCGCTCTTCGCCGCCGGACTGCTCGGCATTCTGAACGCGGTGCTGCGCCCGCTCTTGATCATTCTAACCCTTCCTATCAATATCCTCTCCCTCGGTCTTTTCACCTTTGTGGTAAACGCCTTTTTGCTGAAGATAGTTTCCGCCCTTGTTGCCGGCTTTGATGTTCGGGGTTTCTGGACTGCCGTCTTCGGGGCGATCATTATCGGCGGCGTAAGCTGGCTCTTAAACATCTTCATCGGCGGGCGGGGCCGGGTGGAGCGCTACGATTATATAGATTTGCAAAAACGGGGCGGAAAATGGGAGTGAGTGATCTGACCCCGGCAATGAAGCAGTATGCCGAGGTCAAGAGCAGTTATCCGGACAGCATCCTCCTGTTCCGCATGGGCGATTTTTACGAGATGTTCTTTGAGGACGCCCTGACGGCTTCGAAGGTGCTCGAAATAACGCTGACGTCAAGAAACAAAAACAGCAAGGATGCAGTCCCTCTCTGCGGTTTTCCCTATCACGCGGCGCCATCATACATCACAAAGCTGATCGAAAAAGGGTTCAAGGTGGCTGTCTGCGAACAGGTCGAGGACCCAAAGCTTGCCAAAGGGGTGGTCAGGCGCGAGGTGGTGCGCGTCGTCACCCCCGGACTGCTACTCGATGACGCGAACCTGAAAGCGAAGGAGAACAACTACCTTGCCGCGCTTACGAAAGCCGCTGGAAGATACGCGCTGGCCTTTGTCGATATCTCCACGGGGGAATTCCGCATAGCCGAAACGGGCGATCGTGAATTATTTCTTGTGCAGACCGCGGGGCTCGAGATTAGCGAGCTGCTGGTAAATCAAGAGCTGGGCGATGAAAGCCTGATTGTGAATATCTCCGGAGAGGGAAGGGGGGCCGGTCGTTGTCTGGTAAACCGCTTTCCTTCCGGGTATTTTGCGGCGCAAACGGCCGAAGACGTTATATACCGCCATTTCTCCGAGGAAAAAATTGCGGGGATGGCCCTGAAAGACCATCCGGCGGCGCTGGGGGCGGCAGGCGCGGTGCTTGCTTATATGATCGAGACCCAGAAGGATCGCCTCCGTCATATAAACTCCCTTTCCTGGCATCAGAGCGCCGATTACCTGGTTCTGGACGGGACGGCGGAGAGGAATCTCGAACTCTTTTCCACCATCTCCGACGGCAAAAAAGGGAATTCGCTTTTTAATGTAATTGACGAAACGGTAACATCGCCCGGCGCAAGGAGGCTCCGCTGGTGGCTGGGGCACCCGTTGCGCGATCCCCTGCGCATTCGGGAGAGGCTGGCGGCCGTTTCGGAAATAAAGGAAGAACATCTGCTTCGCGAATCGCTCCGCTCAGCCCTCCATTCTGTTTACGATATGGAGCGGCTCGGCAGCCGGATTTCCGTCGGTCTTGCCAACGGTCGCGACCTGGTCGCGCTGAAGACTTCGTTTGCGGTTCTTCCAAAAATCCGCACCCTGATTGCCGGTTGTGAGGCGCCGCTCTTAAAGACCATTCATGACGGGATCGATGAGATGCAGGATCTCCGTGAATTAATTGAAAACGCCATTGTGGATGCCCCGCCTTTTACGATCCGCGAGGGGGGAATCGTCCGGGAAGGCTATGATCAGGAGCTCGATGGTCTGATTTCAGTTGCCCGTGACGGGAAAAAGTGGATCGCCGCCCTTGAGGAGAAGGAACGGCAGCGGACGGGGATAAACTCGCTGAAGGTCGGCTTCAACAGTGTTTTTGGTTATTATATTGAAATAACAAAGGCCAATTCTGCGCTGGCGCCCCCGGATTATATCCGCAAGCAGACGCTGGTCAATGCCGAGCGGTATATAAACGAGGAACTAAAGGGGTATGAAGGGACCGTTCTGCATGCCGAGGAGCGCCTGCAGGAAAGGGAATATGAGATATTTGTCGGAATCCGGGACAGGGCAGCGCTGGAGATAGCAAGAGTCCAGAGAACAGCAGCCTGCATTGCCGATCTTGACGCCATCGCCTCGCTGGCCGAGGTTGCCGAGCGGCGCGGCTACTGCTGCCCGGTTGTTGATGATGAGGAGACAATCGAGATTGCCGACGGTCGTCATCCAGTTGTGGAGAGCCTGGCGGGAAGCGGCTTTGTTCCCAATGACATCCTCCTGGATATGGATAAAAATCGTTTTCTGATTATTACCGGCCCGAATATGGCTGGCAAATCAACATATATTCGACAGGTTGCACTGATCGTTCTCATGGCTCAGGCTGGCAGTTTTGTTCCTGCGACGAAGGCCCGAATCGGTGTTGTCGATCGGATTTTTACCCGCATTGGGGCGGCAGACAACCTGGCCCGCGGACAGAGCACCTTCATGGTGGAGATGACAGAGGTGGCGGATATACTTAAGAGCGCTACGAAAAGAAGTCTAATTATTCTCGATGAAGTCGGCCGCGGCACCAGCACTTTTGACGGTCTGAGCATCGCCTGGGCGACGGCTGAATACATCCACGACTCACCGGCGCTGGGCGCCCGAACGCTTTTTGCCACCCATTACCATGAACTTACCGATCTTGCCGCTACCAAGGAGGGTGTCAGTAATTTCAATGTTGCCGTCCGGGAATGGGGGGAGAAGATAATATTCCTCCGGAAAATCATCGCAGGGGGCGCCAACCGCAGCTATGGCATCCAGGTTGCCCGTCTGGCCGGTGTGCCCGAGGAAGTTATTGCACGGGCAAAGGAAATACTTCTCAATCTGGAAAAGGGGGAGCTGGATGAGACCGGAATGCCGAAGATCGCCCGCGGTAAAAAAATGAGACGGCAAAACGACAATCAACTCAATCTTTTCCAGCCGGAAAAGGATTTTGTAATTGATGAGATCAAGGAAAGCGATGTCTTGAATATGACGCCGCTGCGGGCGCTGCAACAGATCAGCGACTGGAAGAAGCGTCTTACTTGATGCAAACCCGCTCTACCTGTTTTATATCGGTATGCCCTTGAAATCCCTTATAAATACCATCCTGAAGAAGAGTGGTCATTCCCTGCCCCATCCCAATATCGCGCATCTCCTCGACCGTCGCATGTTTCTGAATGAGCCGTTTTATTTCATCGGTGGCGATCAGCAGTTCATGTATTCCCATCCTGCCTTTGTACCCGGTATTATCACAGGCTTCACAGCCTTTGGGCCGGTAAAGCATTAAATCTTCCTTATAGACGATGTTAAGCCTCTGAAAAGATTTTTCGCCGTAAGCCTGGACAATCTCGTCAAATTCGGCACGATCAGGATGGTAGGCCTCCTTGCATTTTTTGCAGAGGGTTCTGACGAGACGCTGTGCCAGAATCCCCAAAAGGGCGTCGGCGAAATTGAGCGGGTCGATCCCCATGTCCAAAAGACGGACAATTGTTTCCGGGGCGCTGTTTGTGTGCAGCGTGCTGAAGACGAGATGGCCGGTTAAGGACGCCTCGACGCCGGTTTTGGCCGTTTCAAAATCGCGCATTTCGCCGACCATGATTACATCCGGATCGGCGCGGAGAAAGGCGCGCATGGCCGCGGCGAAATCAAAACCGATCTTCGACTGCACCTGCACCTGCCTGAGCCCGTACTGGGTTATTTCGACAGGATCCTCGGCCGTCCAGATCTTCTTGTCCGGGGTATTGATCTCGTGGAGCGCCGCATGCAGCGTTGTCGTTTTTCCGGAACCGGTTGGCCCCACCACCAGCACCATGCCGTAAGGCTTGTTGATAATAGAGGTCATTTCCCGGAAGTTGCGTTCGGACATTCCCATGGAGGTAAGCGGGAGCGTATCGCCGGCCTTGGCCAGAATTCTCATGACGACATCCTCCACCCCTCCTTGCGTCGGGATGGTGGCGACGCGCAGCTCAAGTTCTTCTCCCCCCGGTTTTTTGAACTTGATTTTTCCGTCCTGGGGGAGGCGCTTTACGGTAATGTCAAGATTGGACATGATCTTGATCCGGGATATTACCGCGGCCCGGTAATTGAAAGGAAGGGTCTGGTAGATTGCGCAATTTCCATCAACCCGGTAGCGCACCTCCACGTTTCTCTTGCCTATATTTGGTTCAATATGAATATCCGAGGCCCGTTTGTTCTGGGCGTCGAGGATAATCTTGTTGACGAGCTGCATGATGACGCTGTCCGATTCGGTAACTGCATTGCTATCCTCTTCTACAACCTGCTCTTCCGCATCCAGTTTTTCGAGGATATCGCTCAGGGTGCTTTCATCGCCGGATGACTGGTAGAAATGTCTTACAAATTTGAGGATATCTTCCGGCAGGGAAACGTCGTATTTGACAGACTTTGTTTTTAGAAGGTTTTCAATCATGTCCCGCTTGAGGATGTTGTTGGGGTCGTCAATGATGATGTTGATTACCCCATCCTTTTTTTCCAGCGGCACCCAAAGCTCCCGACGGAGAAATTCCATCTTCAGATTGACCAGCAAATCTCCGGGAATGGGTGTCTTGTCGGAAAAAGGAACGAACCGGCAGTTGAAAAACTCCGATAGGGAACGGCCAAGGTCCTCTTTGGAGATTTTATATTTCCTCATTATGAAGTTTTCGACGGTCTCCTTGGCCTCCCGTGATTCCTCCCAGGCGATCTCGAGTTCTTCATCCTTTAGCAGGTCGTGACTTATCAAATAGTCAAAGCGGGTTTTGCGGCGTCTTGAGAAGCGCTCCTGATTAAAGAAAGCGATGCCGAGAACTTCGGATATCTCTTTGACGAAACCTGTTTCATCATCGGAAAATCTGCCGACGCCTACTTTTTTGTTCAGGATTTGAATAACCCCCATCAGGGTTTTATTGTGCAATATCGGAGCGGCCAGCACTTGTCTGGTGCGAAACCCTGTTTTTTTGTCCCAGCTTGAATCAAAACAGAGTTCCCTGTCGATTTTTTTTAGCTCTTCAAGATCGTAAACATCAACTATATTTACTATCTTTCCGGTATTGGCGACAAATCCGGAGATGCTTTTATTGCTGATGGGAACGCGGATTTCCTTGACCTGCGCGCCGACGAGAAACATGGAATATATCTCATTGCGGGCACGATCCACGACGTAGATGGTGAGCGAGTGGGCATTAAACAGGTTTAAAATCCCATCTCTGAGGTCAACGAGTATCTGCTTGATATTCTGGGCGGCGTGGATGCGGTTGGTGATATCCAAAAGCGCCTGCCGGAGTTGCAGTTTTTCTTCAAGATCTCTTATATCGGTACTTTGGGGCTGGTATGCCATCAATGCCTCCCTTTAGAAGCTGCCGTTTTTCCCCTTTTGTTTTTATCGTTCGTTGTGCTCGCCCCGGTCATGGATGTTAGTTGAAATATCAAATCGTCACGAATGATAATGCATTATCTTGCCGAATTGCAATGATAATTTTTCGGTAACTGCGTTTATTCAGCCTGCGTCATGTCAATAACCAATGTCCCAGCCGCATAGCGGGCACACGGTTTACGGTTTACGGTTCACGGTTCACTTCTCGTTTCCTCGTCCCAGCCGCATAGCGGCGTCATGTTAATAGCAGGTTATTCGGTTACAATTTTTGAAAAGTCGGCCAATTTGTGGAAAAGAACGGAGATATTCTTAAGAAGCGACAGGCGGTTAACGCGTATCTCCTCCTCTTCGGCCATGACCAGAACGGTGTCAAAGAATTCGTCCACCGGTTTCTGCAGGCGGGCGATGTTATTGAGCGCTCTACTGTAATCGCCGTCGGCAATGTCTTTAAAAACGGTTTCCCTGATTGCCAGAAATGATTCGTGGAGGCGTTTTTCTTCCGGCGTGCAGAATGCTTCAGGATGGACCGAGCCGGCACTAAAGCCGCGGGTGATATTTTCGACCCGCTTGAAGGCAAGCGCCAGGGTTAGATAAGTCTTGTCGTCCTTGAAGGTCTCCATCGCCTTGATCTTTTCGTACGTTAAGACAAGATCGTCAACGCCGGTGGACAAAACGGCGTCAATTACGTCGTAGGAAAAAGACTGGGTGGCAAGCTGATTCTGCAGGCGGCCTTTGAAGAATTCCAAGACGGCTTCTTTTGTCTCACTCGCCGGCTTTTTTAAGAGCGGGGAGAGAATTCCAAGACTCTTGTCGATCATTGCGCCTAAGGAAAGGGGGTAGCGCTTGGCCAGAATAATGTTGATAATGCCGAGCGCCTGTCGCCTGAGCGCGTAGGGATCGGCTGTTCCTGTCGGCAGCAGGCCGACGGCAAAGAACCCGCAAATGGAATCCAGTTTGTCGGCAATGCCGACAATGGCGCCTTCCTCTGTTTCCGGGAGCTCGCCTCCGGCCACGATGGGCAGATAATGTTCGTAAAGGGCTTTTGCCACAAGCGGATCTTCGCCGGAAAGGAGCGCGTATTCACGCCCCATGATCCCCTGAAGTTCGGCAAATTCCCCGACCATCTGCGTGCCCAGATCGGCCTTGGCGAGGAGGGCGGCCCTCTTTACGCGGGGCATGGCAGCAGGGGCGACAATATCCGCGATCCATGCGGCAAGTTCTTGGAACCGCAGTGTTTTTTGATATGATGTTCCCAATAGCGTGTGAAAAACTATCTTTTTAAGATCATCCACGCGCGTTTCCAGCGTGATTTTTTTGTCCGCCTCGAAGAAAAACCGGGCATCGGCCAATCTGGCCCGGATAACCCTTTCGTTGCCACGTTTTACAACGTCGGGATCATCGGGAAGCGTATTGTTGACCGTTATGAAGCGGGGAAGGAGCGAGCCCTTTCCATCTACAAGCGGGAAGTATTTCTGATGGGAGATCATGGTGATGGTGAGAACCTCCTGTGGTAGTTTCAAATACTCCGGATCAAAACTCCCGCAAACAACGTTAGGATATTCGGTCAGAAAGGTAACCATCGAAAGCAGCCCCGGCGCGGGGAAAAGGCTGCCGCCAGCGTTTTCGGCGGCCTTTTTTGTCTCGTCAGCGATCTTTTCTTCCCGTTCGGCGGGATCGACTATGACAAAACGTTCCCGCAATCCGGAAACGTACCCTTCGCTGTTTGCCGGAGAAAATCCGGCGGGACTCATAAAGCGGTGGCCATAACTGATGTTGCCGCTTTGCACCCCCCCGATGCCAAAGTTGATGATTTTTCCATCATAGAGGGCAAGCAGCCAGTGAATGGGTCGCGCGAAGCGAAAATCAAGATCAGCCCAGCGCATGGATTTGCGAAAGGGGAGGGAGGAAATCAGCTTTGTCAATATTGCCGGCAGCAGTTCTGCGGTCGGCGCGCCGACAATCTTTTTTCGTGCGCAGACATATTCCCCTTTCGGGGTAACGATTGTTTCTAATTCGGAAACGTCGATCCCCTGTCCTCTGGCAAAACCGGAGGCGGCCTGGGTGGGATTGCCTGTTTCGTCAAAGCAGGCCCGTTTGGCCGGCCCCAGCTTTTCGGTTTCCTGATCCTCCTGCCGTTCGGCGACTTCCGCAACCGATAAAAAAAGGCGGCGGGGCGTTCCCAGCGTTTTAATAGCCCCGTGCGGGATGCGGCTATCGGCAAGCTCGCGTTTGGCTATCTCCGCCATGTCTGTCAGCGCCTTGGGAAAAAAGGCGGCCGGTATTTCTTCGGTTCCTATTTCGAGGAGCAGTTCCTTGCCCATTGATTTTTCTCCAGTTTTTAAATTACCGTTTGCATTCATTATCGGTTCAAAAGGGGATATCCCATTTTTTCGCGCTGCTTTAGATAGCATTCCGCGCTGAGATGGGCGAGATTTCTGATCCTGCCGATATAGCTGGTTCTTTCCGCAACGCTGATCGCCCCTCGGGCGTTCAGCATATTGAAGGCATGGGAACACTTCAGACAGTGATCGTAAGCGGGGAGCGCCAGTTCTTTTTCGGCGGCGCGGACGCCCTCCTTCTCGAACATGTCGAACAACTGCCGCAATTGGTCGGTGTCGGCGACCTCAAAATTGTAAACCGACCACTCCACCTCGCTTTGATGGTGGACGTCTCCGTATTTGATTTTCTCCGTCCACTGGAGATCATAGACGTTGTCCACGCCCTGAAGGTACATCGCGATTCGCTCCGTTCCGTAGGTAAGCTCGGCGCTGACCGGTCGGCAATCAAATCCGCCGACCTGCTGAAAATAGGTGAACTGCGATATCTCCATCCCGTCGAGCCATACCTCCCATCCCAGACCCCAGGCGCCCAAAGTCGGCGATTCCCAGTTGTCTTCAACAAACCGTATGTCGTGGTGCAGGGGGTCGATCCCGAAGCTTTTCAGGGAATCGAGGTACAACTCCTGGATGTTCTCGGGGGAGGGTTTCATGATTACCTGGTACTGATAGTAGTGCTGAAGGCGATTGGGATTTTCCCCGTAGCGTCCGTCCGTGGGCCGGCGCGATGGTTCAACGTAGGCGACCCGCCATGGTTCCGGTCCCAGCGCCCTAAGGAAGGTGGCCGGGTTGAAGGTTCCTGCCCCCACCTCCACATCATAGGGCTGCTGGATGACGCAACCCTGTTTTGCCCAATAACCCTGAAGGGCGAATATCAATTCCTGAAATGTCACGCTTCCTCCCTCTGAAATTACATTATCTCTTGATATTACAGTCATTTCGCGGGCGGTTTTTAACACGCTGCTACCCTGATGTCAATACGAAATAGTTTTTGATTCAGGCCTGAGGTTTATCCCATTGGCGTGGGGGCTCGTTTCAAAATCGCCTATTGAAATCAGGGGAAAATAAGTATAAGAGCGCGCAGGGTTATGAGTTCCTTATTTCGTAAAGAGATTTGATGAATTTAGAGCCTCGGCTTATGGCTATTCTTTCTTGCCGTCGTCGTCAACGGCGATTACACATGGCTCGGCGCTCTCTCTTGGATGGTGCAGAAAGTGAACCTGGAAACACTCGTTTTCAGCTCCTATAGGCGCTGGGCGATGGCGATGTCGGATATTAAATAGAACAGAGGAGTAACAGTATGGGAAACGAAATGAACACTGACAAGAAAGACGCTCTCCAGCGGGAAGGCAAGTATCTGACCTTTTCACTCGCCGGAGAGGAGTACGGAATCGGGATACTGAAGGTGAAGGAGATTATCGGGCTTATGGCGATCACTACGATTCCTCGGATGCCAAACTATGTAAAAGGAGTGATTAATCTGCGGGGAAAGGTAAGTCCGGTGATCGATTTGCGGCTGAAATTCGCAATGGCGGAGGCTGAATACACGGAGCGCACCTGCATAATCGTGGTCGAGGTATCCGGGGCTGCGGGACGCCTTTTGGTCGGAATCATCGTTGATTCCGTATCGGAGGTCTTAAACGTAAAGGGCGCCGACATTGAAGACACCCCGTCCTTCGGGGCAAAGCTCGATACGGAGTATATCCTGGGTATGGCGAAAATCGGAGGCAGGGTGAAGATACTCCTCGATATTGACCGTGTCTTAAGCAGCGAGGAGTTGGTAATGATGGAAAAGGCCGCGTAAATGGTTAGCGGAGTCTTCCCGCTGGGAACATTACAGGTATTAAGGTTAACTTTTGGATGTAGAGGTAATTGCAAAACTCCCCATTCTTGTCATTCCCGCAACGATTCTGAGCGGGAAAGCGGAGCTTAATGTTCATAAAACGAAGTTTAATGTTCATAATCTGGTTCTAACTGCTTGAAAAACCATATTATGAACATTAAGCTTCGCTTTCCCGATAGAGACATTATGAACATTAAGCTTCGCTTTCGGGAATGACAAATGGTTTTGCAATTGCCTCTGTAGAGATATCATTGTGAAATATCTGCGCTTAAGCAGATACTGAAGAGGGGAGAAAGTCATGAAGAAATACAGCATCAGCGTGAAATTGGGGATAGCGAAGACCTTCGCCCCGTTGAGGATACTACTTGACATCAATAAAGTTTTGAACAGCGGAGAGCTGGACATCATGAGAGGGGCGGCATGGGTTTGCCGTCCTGGCGAGCGAGTGGATAAACAAAGCAAATGGGGAGAAGCGAAATGAAGAATTACAGTATGGGCGTTAAGTTGATGGGTGGATTTATCATTGTCGTCTTGATTGCCGTTTTTGTCGGCATTTTCGGCATCGTCAAGCTCAAACAGGTCGATAAACTCGGTACCGTACTGTTTGAAAACGGGGTAAAACCGATGGGGGAGATCGCCCAACTTTCCACGGCATATCAGCAAACACGCTTCAATGTGCTGGATATTATCCTGACTTCATACGATCTTCGCGATCCGTCAGTCGATATCCAGCAACTTGCCGAGTTGGATTCGGCGATGGATGGTTATGTAAAAAATTATGCAAAGACGCTGGTGTCTGAAGAGGGGAAGAAGGACTTTGCCAATCTGATGGAGGCGATAAAAAAGTATGCCCCGCTGAGGGCAAAAATGATAGAACTCGCCAAAATGGGACATAACCAGGAGGCGGTTGATCTAATGACCGGCGAAGCGGGTGCTGTCGCTAAGCAAATAAGTGATACTATAATTAAAATCAATAAGAAAACCATAGATTCTTCGCAAAAAATATCCGCAGGAAACACCGCCACGGCCAATGCCGCCGTTACGGTGACGATTATCGTAACTGTTTTAGGCACCATCATCGCCTTTTTGTTGGGATTCTTTCTATCACGCTCCATAACCGGGTCGGTGAAGCGGGTTGCCGTGGGACTCTCGGAGGGCTCGGATCAGGTCGCTGCGGCCTCCGGTCAGGTGTCGGCGGCAAGCCAGTCTCTCGCGGAGGGGGCGTCGGAGCAGGCATCGGCGCTGGAGGAGACGTCGGCGTCAATCGAAGAGCTTTCGGCGATGACGTCCCAGAACGCCGAAAATGCCAATCAGGCCAATAACTTGATGGCTGAGACCGGCCGGGTGGTCAATGAGGCGAATGGCTCGATGCAGGAACTGACCGGGGCGATGCAGGAGATCACCACGGGAAGCGAGGACATGGCAAAGATCATCAAGACGATTGACGAGATCGCGTTTCAGACGAACCTCTTGGCCTTGAACGCGGCGGTTGAGGCGGCCCGTGCTGGGGAAGCGGGAGCGGGTTTTGCCGTCGTTGCCGACGAGGTGAGAAACCTCGCGCTGCGCTCGGCGGAATCGGCAAAAAGTACGGCGAATCTGATCGACGAGTCGATCAAGCGGATCAAGAACGGCTCGACGATTGTTGAAAAAACGAACGGGGCGTTCGAACGGGTTTTGAGCGGGGCAAAAAAGGTGGGCGAACTGGTGGGCGAGATCGCCGCTGCATCCAACGAGCAGGCGCAGGGAATATCGCAAATCAGCAAGGCGATCGCCGAGATGGACAAGGTCGTTCAGCAGAACGCCGCCAACGCCGAGGAGTCAGCCTCGGCCTCCGAGGAGCTGAGCGCCCAGGCGCTGCAGATGAAGGAATTTGTCGGCGACATGATAACCGTCATTCAGGGAAACGACGCCAAAGGCGTCAGCGCCTCCACCGGTCATATCGAGACGCTGCACCGGCAGAGAACGGCCCTGACTAACAAAAAGGCCGTGAAGTCAATTGTTTCCAGAAAGACGGGGGAAATATCCGCCTCCGGGGCCAGGATCGTCAACCCCGAGCAAGTGATCCCGATGGGTGATCGCGACGAATTTAAGGATTTTTAGAAGAAACGCAAAATATATTAACAGGAACAGAACTTATCCAATAAAAACGGTTTTTGGATATAAAAATAAAAGAGTGAAGGGGGTGATCTGTTTCAAATGACGAATAGTTGTCCCTGGCGGACACAGTCTTGGGATAAATGAGTGACAGGCAAGCAACTGATTAATGACATCAACATTCACATAAAAAGGAGAGAAAATGAAGAAGACCATTACAGCAATATTTGTGGCAGTTTTCATGTTGGCGGTAAGCCATGTCGCGGTTGCCGCCGAGTTCGGAACGCCGGCGGAAGCGGAAGCTCTGGTCAAAAAGGCCGTAGCCGAGATCAAGGCTGTAGGGAAGGACAAGGCTTTTACGCAAATAAACGACAAAAAAGGGAAATTCACGGACAGGGACCTCTATGTTTTTGTTTATGATATGAACGGCAAGTGCGTGGCCCACGGCTTTAATCCGAAGATGATCGGCAAGGATCTGATCGACATGAAGGACCCGGATGGGGTATTTTACGTCAAAGAGAGAATTGCCATCAGCAAGACCAAGGGAAAGGGCTGGCAGGATTATAAATTTACAAATCCTTTAACGAAGAAAATCGAGGCTAAGCGGGCCTATGTTGAAAAGGTTGACGATTTCATAGTCGGTTCAGGCGCATACAAAAAATAAATTGGCTGGGGAGTAAATTGGCTGGGGAGTCAAGCGGATTTGTTTCTGCTTGGCTCCTGTTAATGCAATTAATAAAGGAAACCAATGATGAAAAGCCTATTGATGAATTTGAAATTGTCGAAAAAGATCATGATTGCGCCGGCGGCAGTTATCGTTTTTCTCCTTATCTCCGGGATCGTATCCTACCTGAGCCTGTCACAGCAAAAGTCCGCTATTGAAGAAATTTTTGGCACGAGGTTCAAAAGCTACCAGGTGAGCGCACGGCTCAGCAAGGATGTCACAAGCGTCCATGCCAATCTTTACAAGGTGCTCAGCTGGGCGACGGCCAATTACGACGTCAAGAAGATCGATACGCTTGGCAGCGAGCAGTTAAAAACATTGGGCGATGCCGTGAAGGAAGTGGAACAGGTTCTGAAAACCGCCCGCCTTACCAAGGATGAAGGTGCTGCGTACAGAACCACCCTGGCTGCTCTGACGGCCTACCAGAAGGATGCCTCTGAAGCGATCGATCTGGCAAGTTCGGATGTGAATTATGCAACCACGTTCATGGAAAAGGCCGAAGACAAATTCCAAATTCTCTATAAGCAGCTAAACAACCTTCTGGAACTGGAAACGGCTTTGGGGAAGGTCACTTACGATGGGTCTCTCAAGAATTTTAACGCCTCGCTCCAGATTTCCGTCTTTGTTCTGGTGATCGCGATCGTCGTCTCGATCCTGTTGAGCCTGCTCATCGCCAGGATTATCACAGCCCCTGTTGATAAAGCGATCGAGGTCATTCAGAAGATCGCGGACGGCGATTTGACTCAGACGATTGAATTAAACTCACACGACGAGATCGGAATGCTGGCCCAAGCGGTCGATACGATGCGCCAAAAGATGGGGGAAGCCGTGGGCGTTGCGGTTGAGACTTCCCAAGCGCTCTCGGACGCGGCCTCAGAACAGGCTGCCTCCATTGAAGAAACCTCTTCTTCTCTGGAGGAGATGGCATCGATGATCAAAAGCAATGCGGACAGCACTGAAACGGCCAACGCGTTGATGACTGGCGCAAAGGAAACTATCGAAAAGGCGGATGGCTCGATGAACCAACTGACGGTTTCGATGAAAGAGATTGCCAGCGCCAGCGAACAGACTCAAAAGATAGTCAAGACCATCGATGAAATAGCCTTTCAGACTAATCTGCTGGCGCTGAATGCTGCGGTCGAGGCGGCCCGGGCCGGGGAAGCGGGAGCGGGCTTTGCAGTGGTTGCGGGGGAGGTGAGAAATCTGGCCCTGCGGGCCGCAGAGGCCGCGAAGAATACCGCCAGTCTGATGGGAGACATTGTGGGGAAAGTACACGGTGGCGAGAAGCTTGTTGCCGCAACAAGTAACGATTTTTTTGCAATGAAGGAGAACTCCAATAAAGTCGTAGATTTGGTGAGCGGAATCGCCTCTGCCTCCAGGGAGCAATCTGTCGGGATTGAACAGATCAACCAGGCCATCTTGCATTTAAACCAGGCCACTCAGCAGAATGCGTCAAGCTCTGAGGAACTGGCCGCCATCATGTCAATCTTTATAACTGATAGCGCCCGCATCCATGAAAAGCGTGAATATTTACCAATCTGATGAGGTAATTGCAAAACTCCCCATTCTTGTCATTCCCGCAACGATTCTGAGCGGGAATCTGGTTCTAACTGCTTGAAAAACCATATTCCCGATAGAGACATTCGGGAATGACAAATGGTTTTGCAATTGCCTCTGATTATGAGATTTTTACCATGGGATTGCATATAACTTGTTATCCCTGCAGGCGGTTTATTTCATTCAGGACGCGCAGGGATTTCAGTTCGCGGCCCAGGATATGGCGGATGAAATGGCTGAGGATGCGGCGGCTCTCCTCCGCGGATTGAGCTGTTAAAAGCAAACGCCCCAGGTTGTCGGTTTCCAGCTCCCGTCCCATAAGCAGGGTTTTAATCGTTCCCAGCGACACGGGGATTGCGTCGGCATTGCCCGTCTTACAGGAGTTGCAGACAATACCGCCTTTTACGGAGTCAAAACGGTAGGTTGTCCCATTTGCAAGCGGCATCCTGCAGCAGAGGCAGTAATCAAGAACCGGGTCATATCCGGCTACTCTCAGCAGGCGGATCTCGAAAAAGCGCAACAGAGTGTCTGAGGGGGACCTCTTTTCCAAAAGAACGAGAAAATCGTGCAGCAGTTGAAATGAACTCTCGCTTTTTTTATTTTCCGGTGTGAACTGATCCATCAATTCAATCAGGTAAGAGGCGGCAAGGGTTTTTTCGAGGTTGGAGCGTATTTCCGGAAAGTGGCAAGACACGTCGCATCCATCGATAAAATCAAGATGCTCGGGGTTTTGTCGTGAAAAGTTTATTTCCGAGCAGGAAAACGGTTCCAGGGCGTTTACGAAGCGTTTTTTGCTGCGGCGCGCCCCTTTGGCGATCCCTTTGATCTTTCCGTATTCGCGGGTATAGAAGGTAACGATTTGATCCGATTCGCCATAGTCGATGGTCTTGAGGACAATGGCCTCGGTGCGGCACTGGATGCGGACATTCATTAATTGTAAATGCCTTAAATAATAAGGTTGTTTTTAAAACACTTAAGCTTCTCAGAGATCACGAAAACGTATTTCGCCGCCGACAATGGTCAGAACGGCCTTCCCCCGAAGCTGCTGGCCCTGAAAGGGGGTGTTTTTACCGCGGGAGCGAAACATCCGGGGATCGACGAGCCATTCCTTTTCAGTGTCGATGACGGTAATATCCGCGTCCGCGTCGGCGGCGAGCGTTCCCTTGGGGATATGCAGAATTCGGGCGGGATTGATCGTCATTTTCTTGATCAATTCCGGCAAGGTGAGGATTCCCTCCTGAACCAGTGAGAGCGAAAGGGAAAGCGAGGTCTCCAGCCCGGTGATGCCGTTTGCCGCGTAGTCGAACTCCAGCTCCTTGTCGGTGCGGGCGTGGGGGGCGTGGTCGGAGGCGATCGTGTCGATGGTGCCATCGTTCATTCCCTCGCGGATGGCTTCCCGATCCTTTGCCCCGCGCAGGGGCGGGTAAACCTTGGCGAAGGTGTCGAAGTTGCGCAGCGCCTCATCGGTCAGCATGAAGTAATGGGGGGCCGTCTCCGCGGTGACGCGGATTCCCCTGGCCTTTGCCTCGTGGATAAGGCGAACCGAGCCCTTTGTGCTGACATGGGCGATATGGATGTGGGCGCCGGTATATTCGGCAAGCAGGATATCCCTGGCGACCATTATCTCTTCCGCCGCCGCGGGAATGCCGACGAGCCCGATTTCCGCGGAGACGGCGCCTTCGTGCATTACCCCTCCCGCCGAGAGGTTGACATCTTCGCAGTGCGAGATGATCGGCATGTCGAGGGAAGAGGCGTATTCGAGGGCTCTGCGCATCAAGGCGGAGTTCATGACCGGTTTGCCGTCATCGGAAAAACCGACCGCGCCGGCTTCCTTGAGATCCCAGAATTCGGAAAGTATTGCGCCTTCGGATTTCAGGCTGATCGCCGCAATCGGATAGACATTCACAAGTCCGCATTCCGCCGCCCTTTTCAGAATGAATTCCGTTGTGGAGCGGTTGTCGTTGACGGGGTGCGTGTTCGGCATGCAGGCAATCGAGGTGAAGCCGCCGGCCGCCGCCGCTTCGCTTCCCGAGGCAATGGTTTCCTTGTACTCGTCCCCCGGTTCGCGTAGATGGGTGTGCATGTCAATCAGGCCCGGAACCAATATTTTCCCGGAAATGTCTATAACGTCAAGTTCTGGATCATTCAGGGCCTGCCCTTCCTCAACCCTTCCGGCGATCTTGCCGTTTTTGATCAGCAGGTTTTGAACCTGATCCACCCCGGTGGAGGGATCGATAACCCGGCCGCCTTTAAGCAATAAGTTCATAAGTTCCCAACCTCTTGAAAAGTATTAATATTCAGGTGTTGCTGCCCCCTGCGAGCAGATAGAGAAGCGCCATGCGCACCGCCACGCCGTTTGTCACCTGATCAAGTATCACCGAGTTTGCGCAGTCGGCCAGATCGGGGGAGATTTCCACACCCCGGTTGACCGGGCCGGGATGCATGATCATGACATCCTTGCGGGCCAGAGAGATATTTCTTTTATTGAGCGAGAAATGCTGCGCGTATTCTCTCAAGGATGGGAAAATGCACTGTTTTTCCCGCTCTGTCTGGATGCGCAGGGCCATTACGACATCCGCGTCCCGGATGGCCTCCTCGATCCGGGTGTGCACCGTTACCCCCATCTTTTCTATATCATACGGAATCATGGTCGGTGGGCCCGCAATAAAGACCCGGGCGCCCATCTTTGTCAGGCCGTGGATGTTGGAACGGGCGACGCGGCTGTGGGCGATGTCCCCTATTATCGCCACCTTCAGTCCGGCGATGCCGCCTTTTCTGCTTTTTATCGTCATCATGTCCAAAAGCGCCTGCGTCGGGTGTTCATGGGCCCCGTCGCCGGCGTTGATAATCGACTGGCGCAGAATCCGGGCCAGCATCTGGGGAGCGCCGGCGGCGCTGTGCCGGATCACGATGATGTCGGGGTTCATCGATTCGAGGTTTCTGGCCGTGTCGATCAGCGTCTCCCCCTTGACGACGCTGCTGGTCGATGCGGATATGTTTACCGTGTCGGCGCTCAGCCGTTTTCCTGCTATTTCAAAGGAGGTTCTTGTTCTGGTGCTTGCTTCGTAGAAGAGGTTGATAATCGTCTTGCCGCGGAGGGTCGGCACCTTCTTGATTTCCCGGGTGGAGACCTCGACGAACGAGTCTGCCGTTTCGAGAATCAGGTTTATCTCCTCTACGGACAGTTCCTTTATTCCCAGAATGTCTTTTCGGTCAAGCTTGCGAACATTAAGCGGCGTTTCCATGTCAAAAGCCTCTAATTAAAGGTTTTTGTTTATTTTATTTCCACTGTAACATTGTCGCTGCCATCCTTCTCGACAAGATGGACGTTGATGGCCTCCCATAACGACGAGGGGAGGCTTTTGCCGACGAAATCGGCCCGGATGGGAAGCTCGCGGTGTCCCCGGTCGATCAGTACGGCAAGCTGGATCATTTTGGGCCTGCCGAAGTCGATCAAGGCGTCCATCGCCGCCCGGATGGTGCGTCCGGTGAAGAGGACGTCGTCAACAAGGACGACTTTCTGGCCGTCTATTGAGAAGGGAATCTCTGTCTTTCCCAAAACCGGTTTCGGGTGGGAGGACTGCAGGTCGTCCCGGTAAAGGGTTATATCGAGGATGCCGAGCGGTATCTCCCTTTTTTCGATCGCGGCGAGCTTATCCTTAAGCCGCCGTGCCAAAAAGACTCCGCGGCTCCGGATCCCGATCAGCGCCAGTTCTTCACCCCCCTTGTTCTTTTCGAGTATCTCGTAGGCGATGCGGGTCAGGGAGCGGTCTATTCCTTCGGCGTCCATAACTGTCTTGCTGTTTTCCATTACTTCCTCACATGATTTAAATGTCTTAAAAACGGTTTACAGTTTACGGTTTACAGTTAAAGACGATAAATATTTATCTTCCCTGTTTAGCCTTGCAACATGAACCTTGTTAATGTTCCTGGTTCAATCTGCACGATTGAACCAGCATGCGGACGCGACGGAGCGCGTCCCTCCAATTTTTATTGTCAATCTCTTGCCGGTTCAGGCTTGCACATCCCGTAAACCGTGAACCGTGAACCGTGAACCGTAAACCGTAAACCGTAAACCGTCATCCATCCTTCTTCCGGAAATAGAGGCGAATCGGGATTTCGGAGAAGCCGAACGTTTCCCGAATCCGGTTGACAAGATAGCGTTCGTAGGAGAAGTGCAGGCTTCCCTTGTTCTGCAGAAAAAGGATAAAGGTCGGCGGTTTTACCGAGACCTGGGTTATGTATTTGAAGAGGCGCGGCTGGTCGCCCATCCCCGGGGGGGGGTGCATTTCGATAATCTGACGCATTTTTCTGTTTAACTCGCCCGTTTCAACTCTCTGGGAATACTGGGCGTAAATTTTCTCGACAAGGGGAAAAATTTTTTCAACCCTTTGGCCGGAGGTAGCCGAGACGAAAATAATGGGGGCAAAATCCAGAAACTTGGCCTTGTAACGGATGTCTTCGGTATATTCGGGAACGCTGCTGTTGTCCTTTTTTATCGTGTCCCATTTGTTGACGACGATAATGCAGGCGGTCCCTCGCTCGAGCACAAGGCCGGCTATTTTCAGTTCCTGATCGCTGATTCCATCTACGGCATCGATCATCAGCAGGGCGATGTCGGCCCGTTCGATTGCCTTGATGGCCTGAACGATCGAATATTTTTCCAGATTCAGGCTGATCCGGCTTTTGCGGCGGATGCCGGCCGTGTCGATCAGCAGAAATTTTCTGCCGTTTCTGGTAAACTCGGTGTCGATGGCGTCCCGGGTCGTTCCAGGCAGCGGATTGACTATCGTTCGTTCATAGCCGAGTATCCGGTTGACCAGCGACGACTTGCCGGCATTGGGCTTGCCGATTACGGCGATCCGGATGACATCTTCATCACTCGGCGGCGGCTCAGTTCCTTTGGGAATGAACTTGACGACGTCGTCCATCAATTCGTCAATGCCAACGCCATGTTGCGCGGAGACAGCGTAAAGCTGCTCGATTCCGAGACGGTAGAAGTCGGCGATCAGGGTTTCGTACCGGGGGCCGTCGATTTTATTGACAGCGTAAAAGACCAGCTTGTCCGTTGTTCTCAGCAGTTTTGCGATCTCCTGATCTGCGGGCGCAAGGCCGTCCCGGCTGTCCATCAAAAAGATGATGATGTCGGCTTCCTCAATGGCAAGCATGGTCTGCTCGCGCATCTGGGTCAGAATCTCCGTAGTCGAGGCGGGTTCAAAACCGCCGGTGTCGATCAGGATGAAAGGGTGGTCCAGCCAGTTGCAATCGGCATAGTTTCTGTCGCGAGTGGCCCCCGGTTCGTCGATAACGATGGCCTTCCCCCGGCGATGCAGGCGGTTGAACAGGGTTGATTTGCCGACGTTGGGTCGGCCAATGATCGCGATTACTGGTTTCATAGTACGGTTCACAGCTCACAGCTCATAGTTTACGGTTGCCGGTTGCCGGTTTACGGTTGCCGGTTGCCGGTTGACGGTTTACGGTTCAGAGTTTTTTCAACGAACCATGCAATGATTGAAGCATTTTCGATATTGATTTCAACTCTTGAATTAATTCTTCAGCATCTGAATCAGAAAATATATGAACCTCACGTGAAATATAAATCTGTGTTCTCAGTTCCGCAGCCGATCCTTGTGCAATATTTACAAACCTTTGGAAATCCGGGATGCTCTTTCTTTCGCTTCCTTCCGCTATATTTGATGGAATAGATATGGATGAGCGCAGCATTTGATCTCTTATTCCATAATCGCGGCAATCTCTTAATAATTTATAAAGACGTACTGATAATCTGCAAGACATTTTCCAAACTTCTAAATCTTCAAAAGAGGATCCCACAAGCTTCCGCTCCCTCGCGCTTTTTCAACCGTCAACCGTCAACCGTCAACCGTTAACCGTCAACCGTCAACCGTCAACCGTCAACCGTTAACCGTCAACCGTCAACCATCAACCGTCAACCGTCAACCGTTAACCGTTAACCGTCAACCGTCAACCGTTAACCGTCAACCGTCAACCGTTTTTCACGGTTGGGAAATCCATTTTTCCAGCCGTTCCTGCTCCTTTGCCCAGTCTGCTGTTTGCCGCAGATTCAAAAACGAGTGGAAAAGGTTGTCCATTGTTGCCGCGGCCTTTTCAATCAGATAAATCCTCTCCAGGATTTGTCCCTCCCGGTCTTCCTCATCGTCCTCGGAAAGGGCGGGGAGCTTCATCGACTGAAAATGAAAACGGTCGGCCTTGAAGGTAAATTCCCACTCATCCTGGTCATGGGAGACCCGGAGCCGGGCCGTGGTGATCTTCTTTCCCTGCCGAAGCGCCTCTTTTCCCTCTTTAAGGTCGGCGTGCAGTCCCTGACAGATAATCGTTTCGGCGTACTCGCCCTCTCCTGATTCCAGAACCAGCCGCCGCAGAAAAATTATCTCGTCTTCCCCGCCGGCCGCGTTGCCGATAATGCCGTTTCGCTCCTCGCTTTTAAACCAGAGCCAGGTGAGAAACTCTCTGCCGATGGTCAGTGGATCGATGCCCGCCGGAAGCGATGGCGACGGCGCATCAAGGGTTTGAGACAGTGCGGGCGTTTCTTTTTGGGTAAGGCTTTTTTCTTCGCTGTTCCAGGGCGCATGGGGAAACAGCGACAATCCAAATGATTCCCGAAACATTTCCTGTAGTTCGCTGCCGATTTTGTCGGAGAGGGTGCAGAAAGTCAGCAGCCGGTCGGAGACCGACCAGCAGATTTCATAAAAGGCTGGGACAGGCAGGGTTTTTGCAAGCAATTCAAGTCTGACCGACTCACGGATCGCCTCGCGCTGTTCCCGGTAAAGCTTTTGCTGCCCACTTTCGGCAAGCGCTTTTCGCTCGGCCTCCATTACCCGGATTCGGAAGAGCGAGGGGGGAACAGACTTGCGGTCTATCCGGAGTGAAAAGAGCATGTATTTGCCCTGTGCATAAGCTGCGTAGGGGAAATCGGTGTCAAGACAGTTTTCAATCGCAATCCAGCCGGCTATCTTTTCGTCCGCCGTGCGCCAACTGTCCTGAAAGGCAAAGCGTTTTATCCGTTCGTCAAAGAAATCATTAAAGCCGTCCGGCAGCGGACCGGTGATACGATACCGTGAAAAAGTTACTGTTCCCTTCAAAAAACCCATAAACGTCTCCTCTATTTGCAAGGGACACTAACCTACTTGTCGGGATGATGTCAAGGTCTGTCTGGCGGAATTTCGATAATGCGGTTGGACAAAAGCGTTGTATTATGGTAGGAAAGCGCCCGAAATTATTTTATGGGAATCCGATGACTATAAATAAGGTGGGAATAATCGCGAATACTGCCAAGGAAGGGTCAAGCGGTTATACGGTCGATCTGCGGAAATGGCTGCTCAAACGCGGTCTGGAGGTTTATCTCGAAGAGGGAATTGCCGCGGAAATAGGCCTTCTGGAACCTGAGAAAAGCAGGCTTTGGCTGCAGGCGGATCTGATCGTCGTGTTTGGCGGCGATGGAACGATACTGCGGACGGCCCGTTTGCTGTCGGAACACGATATCCCCATTGTCGGCGTCAACCTCGGCGTTTTTGGGTACCTCACCGAGGTGAACCTCGACGAGATGTACAGCGCGCTGGAGGAGATTCTTTCCGGAAGATTTCAGATCGAAACGCGGATGATGCTGCATGCGGAGATTCTGAAAGGCGATGCGCTTTTGCACGGGGGCTCGGTGCTCAATGACGTTGTCATCAATCGGGGCAATCTTTCCCGACTGGTGGAGCTGGAGACGTCGGTTGACGGCAGTTATCTGACGACCTTCAAGGCGGACGGCCTGATTGTGGCAACCCCGACCGGCTCCACTGCCTACTCTCTTGCCGCGGGGGGACCAATTGTTTTTCCGGAGCTGGGGTCCATCATCATAAATCCCATCTGTCCCCACACGCTGACAAACAGGCCGGTGATCCTGCCGGAAGATGCTGTCGTGGAGGTGATCCTCAATACCCAGGAATCGGGGGCGACGGTCACCATGGACGGGCAGATATCTTTTCCGATAAATTATAAGGACAGGGTTTTAATTAAAAGATCAGAACAGGTAACGAAACTGGTTTCCTCTCCCCAGCGAGGCTATCTGGAAATTTTGAGGACTAAATTGGGATGGGGCGGCTCCCAGACAGGACTCTCCCGCAAAGAAACCGATGCTATCTGAGTTGAATATCCGCGATTTCGCCATTATCGACGAACTGCAGGTGAGATTCACCGAAGGTCTGACCGTTATTTCCGGGGAGACGGGGGCGGGGAAGTCGATTCTTATCGGTGCGGTGGGGCTCCTTCTGGGGGAGAGGGCGAGCGCCGACATGATCCGTTCCCTGAAGGACGAGGCGGTTGTCGAGGCTCTTTTTGATATTCGCGGGCAAAAGACCCTGCAGGCAAGGATTAGCGAAATGGGGTTTGGAGAAGCAGACGAGATAATTATTCGTCGGGTGGTTTCCCGTTCCGGAAAGAACCGTGTTTATATCAACGGCCGGATCGGGGCGCTGTCTTCGCTGGCCGAAATCGGGGAATCGCTGATCAATATCTGCTCTCAGAATGCCCATCAAACGATCCTGCAGACGGATAACCAGATAGATATACTTGATGAATTTGGCAGCCTTTTGCCGCTACGCGAGGAATATCGAAAAATCTACGACTATTATCGCCTGCTGGGAGGCGAATTGCGTCTCCTTGAGGAGAAACAGGGCAAGCGGGCCGAGCGGGAGGAACTGCTGCGCTATCAAATTGAGGAGATCGGCCGCGCCGAGATCCTGGCCGGCGAAGATGCGGCCCTCTCCGAGGAAAAGAATATCCTCATCAATATTCAGAAGCTTTCGAATCTGTCGCAGTCAGCTTATGAATCACTTTATTCTAAAGAGGAATCAGTGCTTGCCGGGCTGCACGAGGTAGTTGCCGCGGTTAAGGAAATAAGAAAGATCGATCCTTCCCTGGGATTGTCAGGGCAGGAAATGGATGAATTTTATTACCGGATTGAGGAGGCGGCCCTGACGCTTCGCGATTACGCCAATCATCTTGCGTTCGATCCACTCCGGCTGGAGGCGATTGAAGAGCGACTGGAGCTTTTGGGGAACTTGAAAAGGAAATACGGGGGAACCCTCTTGGCTGTTTTGGAAAAATTTGGTGATGCGAAGAAGGAGATAGAAGCGATTTCGACGGTGGAGGATGAGATAACAGTACTGGCGGGCCGCATCGCTGAGGAAAAGAAACGGTTATGGGCGGCGGCGGCGGAGCTTTCCGCGCAGAGACGACAGGCCGCGTCGGTATTGATGAGTTCAGTCGAGGATGAGATCAGATCCTTGAGAATGGACAATGCCAGATTTGCGGTTGTTTTTCATGAACGCGAAAAAAGTAACGGTGAGGACGCTCCCCATGAGAAGGGGAACGATTTCCCGGAATTTTACCTGGCGGCGAATGTCGGCGAAGAGCTGAAACCACTGCGGAATGTGGCATCCGGCGGAGAGCTTTCCCGGATCATGCTCGCCTTTAAAAAGGTTTTGGCGACGACCGGTTCAGTAGGAACGATCGTTTTCGATGAGGTGGACAGCGGAATCGGCGGGGCGACAGCGGAGATCGTCGGCAAAAGACTTCAGGAAGTTGCCCGTAGTCATCAGGTCATCTGTATAACGCATCTCCCCCAGATTGCCTGCCGCGGGGAGCGTCATTATCTGGCAGCCAAACATGTTATTGAAAACCGAACGAGTACCAGTGTCTCCATTCTTTCTGATGATGAACGCGTCGAAGAGATAGCCCGAATGTTGGGCGGGGTGGAGTTGACTAAAAAAACGAGAGAGCACGCCCGGGAGATGCTTTTTACCGCCCGGTAAATTATTGAAAAGATGACAAGGGATGAAAAATGCTTAGAAAAGCGCGCATAGGCGACGTAAAGACCATTCACAGGCTGATCAATATCTCCGCCGGCAAGGGGGAGATGCTGCCCCGTTCGCTAATGGACATATACGGAAGCCTGAGGGATTTTTTTGTCTATTACAACGAAAGAGACGGTGAGATTGTCGGCACCTGCGCAATGAACATAACCTGGGAAAACCTCGCCGAAATTAGATCCCTTAACGTTGCAGAAGAGCGGAGACGAGAGGGGATTGGACGCAAACTGGTCGAAGCCTGCATATCCGAGGCGGTTACGCTGGAACTCTATCGGATATTCGCGCTTACATACCAGCGGGAGTTCTTTCTGAAGCTGGGTTTTCAGTATGTAGATCGCGATACCCTGCCGCAAAAGGTATGGTCGGACTGTTTGCGTTGTCCCAAATATCCCGATTTCTGCGATGAAATATCAATGATATTGGAGCTTTGACATGTTTGAACGGCTGTATCGAACTGTGCTGCGGCAGCGTTGGGGAGGTAGAAAGGGTCTCTTCAAAAGGGGAAATCTATTTTTTCCTTGCCGAAATTTCATCGACCTTGCGGTTTGGGGCCTGTCCACAAATAACCTGAACATCTTGCATCTCATCTTTGGGCCATCTTTGGCTGTGGCTCAATCACAAAATCCTCAACGTAGCGCTGCTACGTCTGCGGTTTTGTTCACTCGCCGCAACCAAATCCAACCCAAATCTGAGCGCAATTTTGCCCAGGTTATTTGTGGACAGGCCCTTATTGACTAAGTTGCAGGGAGATATTTGGCGCAACCGACGAAATATTTATTAAAAAATTCATTTTTTTCTTGATTCCTGTATCTCTTTGTGTTAGCAGGCAGGCAAACTATCAGCATTCTTTCGTTCCTTTTTTTATTGAGATAATAAGAGTTTGAAATTTGGGCTTGTTACAGCACAGCATTTGAAACGTTTCCCTGCTTATTTTAGCAGGCAAGGATGGTTCAGGGCGTTAGTCTTACAAGCGCTTCGCGGCAGTTATTAACCCACCAGAGGGGTGGTGACATTGTAATCCATCAAACCATTATTGAAAGGGGGAAAACAGGGATGACAAAAGCGGAATTGATTGCGGTAATAGCGGAAGAGGCTGAAATCACCAAAGCTGCGGCGGCAAAGGCTCTTGAGGCCTACGTGGGAACGGTAGCAAAGGAACTCAAGAAAAACGGCAAGATCGGACTGGTCGGATTTGGCGCTTTTTCGGTTGTCAAGAGGAAGGCGCGCGAAGGCAGAAACCCGCAGACCGGCAAGAAGATCAAGATCCCGGCCAAGAAGGTGGTTAAGTTCAAGGTTGGCAAGGATCTGGCCAGCAAAGTAAAGTAGTTTTCGTAACTAAAAAAAATTAAAAGAGGCTCCCATCGCGGCAAGGGGGCCTTTTTTATTTGGGGACAGATTTGCAATCTGTCCCCATTCATTGACACGACCGGACATTTCTGCTATGAACCCCACGGTTTTTAATCATTTTGATAGTATTTCCCCAGTGTTCATCGGCGATTATCAGCGAAAGGGAAACAGCTAACACAAAGGAGGTTTTTTTGTCTCGGAAAAGAATATTGAGCGGCATGCGGCCTACAGGGAAACTTCATCTCGGCAATCTTCACGGGGCGCTTGCTAACTGGGTAAATTTGCAGAATCATGGCGATTACGAATGTTTTTATTTTGTTGCCGATTGGCACGCGCTTACCAGCGACTACGCGACGACCGAAAATATAAGGGCCAATACAATTGATATGGTTATCGATTGGCTGGCCGCCGGCCTTGACCCGCGCCTAAGCACGCTGTTCATCCAGTCCTCGGTCAAGGAACATGCGGAACTCTTCCTCCTTTTATCCATGATCACCCCGCTGGCCTGGTTAGAGAGGAATCCCACCTACAAGGAGGTCAAGGAAGAGCTTGCCCAAAAGGATCTTTCGACATTCGGCTTTCTTGGATACCCGGTCCTGCAGGCAGCGGATATCATCATGTACAAGGCTTTCGGCGTTCCGGTCGGCATCGATCAGCTTCCCCACGTCGAGCTGACCCGCGAGATCGCCCGCCGTTTTAACTTTCTCTATGGCGAGATATTCCCGATTCCGGAGCCGCTCATGGCAGAGGTGCCGAAGCTTTTGGGTACGGACGGGCGAAAGATGAGCAAGTCTTACGACAACTCGATATTCATGAGTGACAAGGGCGCGGAGCTGAAAAAGAAGGTTGCGTCCATGTTCACCGATCCGCAGCGGCAGCGCAAAAGCGATCCCGGGCGCCCTGAACTCTGCAATGTTTATACCTTGCACGGGTTATATTCAGCGCCAGCAGAGGTGCTGGAGATAGCTGCCGCCTGCCGAAGTGCCGCCATTGGCTGCATCGAATGCAAAAGGCGGCTGGCTGAGGCTATCGCCGATGGCATGGGGCCCATTCACGAAAGACGGGAACACTATCTTGCCCACCCCCAAGAGGTGCGGGAAATTATTGAGGACGGCAACATTCGGGCAGGTTGCATCGCCGCTTCGACCTTGGCCGAGGTGCGCGAAGCCATGAAGATAAAACATGAGTTATGAGATCAAACTCGATGTCTTTGAAGGTCCGCTCGATCTTTTGCTTTATTTGATCCGGAAGAACGAGATTGACATCTACAATATCCCGGTAGCCCTCATTACCAGTCAGTATCTCGGATATCTTGGCGAAATGCGTTCCCTGAATCTCGATCTGGCCGGAGAATATCTGGTAATGGCGGCGACGCTTGCCCATATCAAATCACGGATGCTGCTGCCTGTGACAGATGAGGGCGGCGATGAGGAGGAAGGGGGGGAGGACCCCCGCGCGGAACTGGTCAAACAGCTTCTGGAGTATCAGGTTTACAAGGAAGCTGCCGGGCTTCTTTCCGCCCGGCCTCTTCTCGAAAGGGATGTGTTTAAACTGGGCGCTTATCCGGAGATGCTTCCCGCTCCGGAAAAAATGGAGATGGGCGTGCTGGAGGTCGATCTTTTTGAACTTGTGGAGGCTTTCCGCCGGATTGTTGCCGGTCTCGAAGTCGGGGAAGGGCTCGAGTTCAGCACCGAAAAACTTTCTCTGGCCGAGCGGATCAACGAAATTATGGAGATTCTGGCTAGGGAGGGGCAGATTTCCTTTTCTGAACTGGTCATAGACAAAACCCATAGAAAAATGGTAGTTTATACATTCCTTGCCATTCTGGAGCTTATAAAATTACGGATGGCAAAGGTGCGCCAGGCAGCGCCGTTTGGCGAGATAAGGCTTTTTCTGGCTGTCAAAGAGGAACTGGAAGCACCGAAGATGTTGGAAAATGCCGAGGTGTGATGGAAGAGAAAATCGCTATCCTGGAGGCGTTGATTTTTGCCTCGGAAACACCCCTTGCCGTCGAGAGGGTCGTCGAGATTTTCCCCGCTCTCAAGAAGCCTGAAATACTCAGTCTTTTTCAGGAACTGGCGGGGGAATATGAGAGGCGGGAAGGGGGCATCTCGCTTCAGGAGGTGGCAGGGGGTTTTCGTTTTCAGACAAGAATAGAAATGGCGCCCTGGGTCGGTAAATTGAAGGTGGTTCGTCCCACTTCCCTTTCTCCTTCCGCTCTGGAGACCCTGGCGATTATCGCCTATCGGCAGCCGGTTATGAAAGTGGAAATAGACCGGATCAGGGGCGTTGATACGGGCGGTGCACTGAAGGGGCTTTTAGAAAAAAAACTGGCAAGGATAGTAGGGAGAAAGGACGTTCCCGGAAAACCAATTATTTACGGAACATCGAAGAAATTCCTTGAGGTATTCAATTTGAAGGACCTTGCCGAATTGCCGACGCTTCGGGAAATGAAGGATTTTCGCCCTGCCGGGGAAACCGAAGGTTAGGGGTAAAAGCTCAGGCGGAAGACGGAACAAAGGGCCTGTCCACAAATAACCTGGGCAAGATTGCGCTCAGATTTGGGTTGGATTTGGTTGTGGCGATTGAACAAAACCGCAGACGTAGCAGCGCTACGTTGAGGATTTTGTAATTGAGCCACAGCCAAAGATGGCCCAAAGATGAGATGCAAGATGTTCAGGTTATTTGTGGACAGGCCCAAAGGTAGCGGTAGCGGGTTTTTGAGGGAAGGGTGTTCATCATGGAAGAACGATTGCAGAAGATTCTTGCCGGCGCCGGTGTCTCATCGCGACGCGCGGCGGAAAGAATGATCTCCGATGGCAGAATATCGGTAAACGGCGTAGTTGTACGCCAACAGGGAACGAAGGCTGATGCCGATCGTGATGAAATACGGGTGGACGGCAAGCTTATCTCCTGCGAAACGGAAAAGGTGTATATCGTTCTGAATAAACCGAGCGGGTATGTCACCACCCTGAGCGATCCGGAGGGAAGGCCGATCGTGACGGATCTGCTCAGTGGGGTTGCCGAGCGGGTGTTCCCGGTGGGACGTCTCGACTATGACTCAGAGGGGCTGCTCCTTTTGACCAATGATGGCGATTTTGCCCAGTGCCTTCAGCATCCCCGCTTCAAGGTTCCCAAAACCTACCGCGTCAAGATCGAAGGGCGTCTGAACAGGCTTGAACTGCAAAGCCTGGAAAAGGGAATGGAGCTTCCCGATGGGAAGTTTGCCCCGTCATCAGTCATTATGGAAAAGGTCAATCCGAAAAGCACCTGGCTGCTGCTTACCATCCATGATGGAAGAAATCGTGTAATAAGACGGGCCTTTGATTCGCTTGGCCATTCCGTTACCCGTCTGATCCGCGTCTCTTTTGGCGATCTTACCCTCGATTCTCTCGGCGAAGGCGAGTGGCGAGCCCTGCGTCATGGAGAAGTAGGACAGTTGATGGCCCAGTCCCAAGCGCAAAAAAACAGCAAAAAATTAGCTTGACATTAACTGTAAAATAAATATAGTCCCCGAAAAACAAAGGTGTTTTACCAATTTTGTTTCAGCCCGTCGCAAATCGGGTTTATTATCAGGGCGGGTGCCGCCGGCAGCAATAATTTAAGGAGGAATTAATGAACAAATCAGAGCTTATCGAGGCGCTGAGCCAAAAGGAAGAATTAACTGAGAAACTGGCAATGGACGTGGTTAATCTCGTTTTCGACGGTTTTTCCGAGGAATTGGCGAAGGGCGGAAGAATTGAGATCCGGGGTTTCGGCAGTTTCGTTGTCCGAGAGTACGACGCTTACACCGGCAGAAATCCCAAGACAGGGAAAAGCATAAAGGTTTCCCCCAAGAAGCTGCCTTTCTTTAAAGTCGGCAAGGAACTCAAGGAAAGGGTTGACGGCAGACGTTAATTCTTTCGCAGGTTATTCATAATTTTTACAGATAGCTTAATGCAGGCAAGCCGTGATTGTTACTGGTCACCGGCTTGCCTTTGTGTTGCAGCTTAGGCGTGTCTTTTGCTTGACGTCTGTAACCGGTTCAGGTCAGCATTCCCTCTTCGCGAAAACTGAAGAAGCGGTCTTCGCCGACTATGATATGGTCGTGAACGTTGATGTCGAGCAGCCGCGCTGTTTCACTGATTGTTTTGGTGATGCGCAGGTCTGCCTCCGAGGGGCGCACATGTCCTGACGGGTGGTTATGTACCAGGATGATAGCCGAGGCCTTTTTCCGGAGGGCATTTTCCAGCACCTGTCGGGGATATACCGTTGCCTGATTAACCGTTCCTTTCTGCAGCGTTTCAAATTCTATTATCTGGTTTTGCACATCGAGATAGATAACGCAGAACTCTTCGTCTCTTTTGCCTCCCAAGATCGTCCGGCAGAAGTTGATAAGCTCGGAGGTGCAGGAAATCTGCGGCTTCTCTTTGGCCTTCTGCTGCAAATACAAGGCGGAACCCTCCTTAAGCAGTTTAAAAAGGATTGCCGTATGGTCGCTTATGCCGTCAATCTTCTTCAATTCCGCTGGCTCCGCATCAATAATCCCTTTCAGGGAGCCGAACCGCGACAAAAGCTCCTTGGCGAGCGGTTTTATGTCACGGCGGGAAATCGCATAGGTGAGAAGCAGCTCCACGACCTCGTAATCGTGGAGTGCCTCTATCCCCGCCTTTATATATTTCATTTTGAGCCGCTGGCGATGGCCGCTGTTGTAATCTTTTTCATCCACGGTATTTGTCATTGTCCTGTATCGTCACCTCTTGAAAAATGGGTCAACCCTGCATACTATTCCGGCGGAAGCATGATCCGGCCTGTAGCAACCATTTCCCGAAGCTCTTTTTTGCTGAATTTTCCGACGCTTGTTTTAGGGATAACGTCGAGGAAGGCAAAATGGTCGGGGATCCACCAGGATGCCTTGACCTTATCCCGCAAGAATTCCCTGAGCTCCTCTGCGGTTGCGGATTGCCCCGCATTCAGGACAACGCAGCCCAAAGGGCGTTCAACCCATTTGCTGTGGGGGATGCCGATTACGGCGGCCTCGGCTACCGCCGGGTGGGCCATTATGAGATTTTCCAGGTCAACAGAGGATATCCACTCGCCCCCGCTCTTCACAAGGTCTTTTGTCCGATCAACGAGGTAAACGTAGCCATCTTCGTCTATCGTTCCAATGTCGCCGGTGTGGAACCAGCCTCCCTCAAAAACTTTCTTCGATATCTCCGGCGCCTTGTAGTATTGGTCAGCTATCCATGGCCCCCGCAGGAGGATTTCTCCCCACTGCTTTCCATCATTTTTTACCTCCTGACCGGTTTCGTTGACTATTTTCATCTCCAGACCGGTTGCCAGCAGACCGGCGCTTGATTTAACGCTGTAGAGTTTATCCATAGGAAGGTTGGTCATCGTGCTTTTCGGTGCGGCCACCATTGCCAACGGTGAGGCCTCGGTCATGCCGTAGGCCTGCATGATCGGAAAGCCGTACTTTTCATTCAGCGTTTCCATGAGAAAGCGGGGACACGCAGAGCCACCGGAAACAATGGTCTTGAGTGACGAGAAATCGTATTTCCCGCCATTTTCAAGATAGTTGTAAAGCATAAGCCAGATGGTCGGGACCCCAGCCGTGAAGGTTACCTTTTCATCGGCGATGGCTTTGCAGATTGCCTCCATGTTGATCGTTTCCCGCCCCGGGAGAATCTGCTTGCAGCCGAAACCGACACAGGCAAAGGGGCCTCCCCAGGCGTTGGCGTGGAACATGGGAACTATATGCAGAGCGCAGTCGCCTTCTGAAACGCGAAGCGTTACCGCTGCGGCGTAGCTGTGCAGCACGAGAGCCCTGTGGGAATAGACAACTCCTTTGGGATCTCCGGTAGTTGCCGATGTGTAACAGATCAGCGCCGGGTCATGTTCGCTCAAATTATCGGGGAAATCATAGCTGTCCGGAAAAGGGGCGATGAGATCGTCGTATAGATGGACCGGCGAGAGGCTGGTTTGAGGCAGCTTGCCTGTCTGTGAAAGGATGACGTAATGTTTGACAGTTGTCAGCTGATCCTTGATGGCGTCAATGATAAATACCAGGTCCTCGTCGATGAAGAGCACCTTGTCTTCAGCGTGGTTGATAATGTAAACAAGATGCGGAAGGGGAAGGCGAAAGTTTGTTGTATGCAGAACAGCCCCACTGCAAGGGACGCCGAAATACAATTCGAGGTGACGATGGGTGTTGAGCGCAAGACTTGCCACATGGTCGCCGCGTTTCACCCCGAGCTGCTGAAGGGCGTGCGCCAGGCGGCAGGTGCGTTTAAAGAAATCCGCATAGGTATAACGGAATATTTTATTGCCGGGATAAATGGACACCACTTCCTTTTTGGGAAAAAATTTTGCCGCATGTAAAAGAAAGGTCCTCAGTAACAACTGATAATCCATCATGGCTTTCTCCTCCTCCCTACAGAAAATTTTCGTCACTGTTTCATCTGTTCGCCTTTTTGAAATTAGCCCTTTTCAGCAGATCCAGCCAGATAATATATACTATCATTGACGCAGTGCAGACGGCCGCAGGAATGGCGGCCTCCTTCCCAAACAGTGTCAGGGCAAGGCCGCCCGCCATGCCCTGATTTTTCAGGGACCCGAGCAAGACGAGGCTCGTGCGCGTTGGAGCGGAAATTTTTAAAAACCCGCCAATCCTTTCTATCAGAAAGCCGAGGATAAAGTTTGTTGAGAAGGGGATGACTGCTACGGCCAGTAAAACGGGCTGGAGGCTGAGGAAAACGGCGCTGTTTAATCCCACCAGCGTGTACATGACCAGGAAGAAACTCCAGTTCGTTATTCCGCCTGCCCAGGGGGATATTTTTTTGCTCCAGCCCCTCCAGATCAGAAGGCGCGAGATGATGAGCGGCAGGATTATCAGTTCAAGTACGACCACCAGCAGTTTGAGCGGCGCAAAAGCCTCCGGACTGAGCAGCGTAAAGGCAATCAGCGGCATGACAACCAGCCCCCCAAGGTAGGCGCCGGCTGTCCCTATTAAAGATAAATCGCTGTTTCCCTTGAGAAAACCAGAAAAAGGTATAACCGCCACGGCGGGGGGGACTGCTGCGAGCAGGACAGTGCCGGCCCAGAGTTTTTCATCCTTCAGCAAAATGGCGCCGAGCCCGATAATAATGCCGCTCAAGAGGATGTAGTTCATGAGGATGCCGATAAAGGCGGGTAAAAGGAGCGTGCGGGGCCGGCGGAAGAGGTCATTGCCGATTTCCATGGTCGATAGGATCATTGTCAGGGCGAGCGCCGGCAGGATCAGTTGACTCGTTGTCTCGGAGGCACCGGGCAAAAACAGCCCCAGAACCAAAGCTGCAATAAAGATGAAATTTCTATTTCGTAACAACCCGTTCAGGGTGATCATGGGCGCGCCTTTATCGACGATGTCTTTGGCAACTGTGGTTATCTGCAAAGGGCTGATTATTAATTACAAACAGATATTTGAATTAAAGTCAAGAAATCCCCGCTTAGCCTCAGTGGGACCGAGGGGGATTCCCGATTTCTTATTGAACATAAGCTGATTTGCTTCGTTTCGCTATCCCTTTCACACTCTTGACGATGGCCAGCAATATCCCGCTGGTGAGGATAATCGAGGCGCCGGAGGGAAACTCAAGGGAGTATGAGATAAAAAGGCCGAGCAGACAGCTTGCGATTCCGAAGAAAATGGCAAGGACAATAATTTTGCGGAAGTTCATGGACAGCTCGGAGGCAATCGCAACGGGGATGGTCAAGAGAGCGATGACGAGAAGAATGCCGACGACCTGGATCAAGGTCACGATAGTGAGGGCGGCAAGGACGGTAAGGCCGGTTTTCAGTCCTTGAACAGGCAGATGTCTGGCCTGGGCGAATTCCTCATCGAGGGCGATGGCGACAAAACCTTTGTAGAAGATCGCGACGGTTATAACGACGATAAAAACGATGATGAGCATGATAGCTACATCCGTTCGGGGAACGGTCAGGATGTTTCCGAAAAGGAAGCTCAGCAGATCGGGGGCGTAGCCGGGGGTCAGATGGACAAAAACAATGCCGATGGCGACGCCTACGGCCCAAAATATCCCGATGAAAAGGTCGTTTTGACTGAGTTTCTTCTCTTCGAGCGAGCTCAGAAAGAGAGCTGCCGCAAGTACGAAGACAGTTGCCCCGTAAATGGGCCTTATCCCCAGCCAGTAAGCGATGCCGAGTCCGCCGAAGGCGGTGTGACTGAGCCCGCCGCTGATGAAAACCATCCTCCGGGCAACGATAAAAGGGCCGATCAGGCCGCAGGCGATGCTGGCCAGGATGGCGGCGAAAAGCGCGTTTTGCATGAACTCGTAGGATAAGATGTCGGTCACGTTTTTTTCACCTCCTGATGAGAGGGCAGGAGCGTATGGGGGATTCCGTGTCCCAGCAGTTCCACCGGGCAGCCGTAAACCTTCTCCAGAGTCGTTTCGCTCAACTCCCCCCGTTCATGGCAGTAGATGTTTGTGTTGAGACAGGCTATGTGTTGATAGATATTTGCATACGGGGTCGGGTCGTGGGTAACGACGACGATGCTCATTTCCTGCTGCAATTTTCCAAGGATGTCGATCAGGTCTGTCTGCGAGGCTATGTCCAGGGCGGTTGTCGGTTCGTCGAGGAACAGGGCGATCGGGGCGGCGACGAGGGCGCGGGCGATCAGAACCCGCTGCAACTGGCCGCCGGAAAGGTCGGTGATGTTGTCGTTCAGTTTATCATCAAGAGAAAGTTTCTGCAAAATGCTTCTGCTTTTTTCAATGCTTTCCCGGGAGCTTTGCTTCAGATAGTTGTCCCCGTGGATACAGCCGGTGCGGACCATGTCCAGAACGGAAATAGGAAAGCTTCGGTTGAATCCCGTCGTCTGAGGGACATAGCCGAGGCGATTTTTGGCATCGCCGCGGAAACTTATTTTTCCCGACCAGGGGGTGAGAATGCCGAGGATCAATTTCAGCAGGGTTGACTTCCCCCCCCCATTCGGGCCGATGATGAGGATAAAATCTCGTTCCCATATCTGTAACGACACATCCTCCAGTACGGCTCTTTTCCCGTAGCCATAGGCGACGTTCTCAACCTTAATGATGCTTTCCATTACAATTGCGCCCCTATTTTGTCAGAACGTGCGTCAGCGCGCCGGTGAATGTTCTCAACTCGCTTGGCCAGTTGCGCCCGAGCGGATTCACCTCGAAAATCCTCCCCCCCAGCTCACGGGCAATAGTTCGGGCGTTCCTGGCGTCAAAACCTTTTTGAACCAGCACGTCGCGCATGCCCTTTTTTCGCGCGAGATCGATAATGCCGCGGATGCGGGCGGCATTGCCCGGTTTTCCCTCTTCTTCAATCGGAATCTGAACGAGGTTGTATTCGTCGGCAAAGTATCCCCAGGCCGGGTGGTAAACCATAAAGCTGTAGCCGCCCTTGCCTTGCAGCGACTTTCTGATCCCTTGATCCAGACGGTCGATCTCCGCAAGAAACTCCGCCAAATTTCTTTCATACTCATCCTTGTGGGAAGGGTCATAGATTACAAGGGCTTTGGCAATATTAGCGGCGGCGATTCGCACCGACGCCGGCGAGGTCCAGGTATGCGGGTCGCCCGTGCGCAATTTCAACCCTGCGGAGGAGTCAATTATGGTCAGGTGGGGATTGCGATCAAGGAAGGTCAAGAGGAATTTCTTCTCGAAGGGGAAAGTCGGCGCTCCGACCTTTACATACATTCGTGAGTGGGAAAGGTTGATGAGCTGCCGGGGGGTTGGTTCGTAGGTGTCCGGATTCGCGCCGCCGGGGATCATGATATGAGTAGAGACGTGATTTTTCCCAATCCGTTCCGCGAAATAGGCCTGCGGCGGGACGCTGACGGCGATGTCGATCTTTTCGGAGGCGGCGAAGGCGGGGAATGTTACAAAAAACATCAAAAATGCCGTAATAATGATGGGAAATTGTTTTTTCATCATAGCCTTTCCGTTGTTACATTTGACGCTCAGTATGGTCAGCAGGAATGGATGCAAGCGTGTTGCTATTTTCTGCCTGTTGGCAGGGCGCGCAAATCCCCGTCAGTTGCACGTCGATTTTCTCGATAGAAAAATCGGCGGGCTGGGCCAGCCAATCCCAAGCTTGAGAAAGGGTTAACGAAGGCAGGCAGATGATGCGCCCGCAGCTCCGGCAGCGGAAATGGGGGTGAACCGGATTATGGGCGCAGGCCATTTCATAAGAGCTGATTCCATGTCCGTTTTCTATTTCCCTGATGATGCCGCTGTCACGAAGGGATGAAAGGATGCGGTAAACGGTAACCCGGTTGATCCTGATTTCCCCGGTCGTTTGCTGGAGGATTTCATTTGCGTTGAGCGGGTGGTCAGTGCCGAGCAGCGATTCCAGAACGGCCATTCTCTGCGCTGTCTTCGCAAGTCCCGAATTTTTTAGGGTTTCAGAAGCGTCGCACTGTTCTGTTCTCATCGCATTTTCCCCTTCCAGTTTAATCTTTCACAACCATTTATCATGAATGCAACCTATTTGCAAACAATAGAATTTTGTTTGTTGACAATGTCGGAAACGGGGATTATATCCACTTTCCAATAAGCGGATTGCGAACGGGGTCGGGCGGGTAAAAAAGGCGAAACGGTATGGCGGAAATATACAAAGCAGGAATAGATGCCGGTTCTACAACGGTAAAGCTGGTCGTCTGCGCTCAAAACGGGAGCATCTTATTCTCCCGTTATCGCCGCCACCATTCGTTGACGCTGGGGACGATAGCGGAAATGCTGATTGAGGCAAGGCAGGAGCTGGGAAATATCGTCCTCGATGTTGTTCTTACCGGTTCCGCCGGGATGGGGGTTGCCGAGTCTTTTCAGCTTCCCTTTATACAGGAAGTTGTCGCCTCGACAAAAATTGTCCAGCGCCGCTGGCCGGATGTCCGAACGCTGATAGAGATAGGGGGCGAGGATTCGAAAATCGCCTTTTTTGACAATCGTTTTCAGCCGGACATCCGCATGAACGGAAACTGCGCGGGCGGAACGGGCGCCTTTATCGAGCAGATGGCTGTGCTGCTGAATGAGCCTCTGAACAAACTGGACGAACTGGCCCAAAAAAGCGGCGCACTCTATCCGATAGCTTCCCGCTGCGGGGTTTTTGCCAAGACCGATGTTCAGGCCCTCTTGAGCAATCGCGTTTCCCGGGAGGATATTGCCGCATCGGTGTTTCATGCGATGGCGATTCAGGTGATCTCCTCCCTTTCCCGGGGGCATGACATTGAAAGCAAAGTGCTTTTTGCCGGAGGACCGCTGACCTTCTTTCCTTCTCTGCGGGCGGCCTTTATCCGCCTGCTTCAGCTTGATCCCGAAAAGGATATCGCCGCGGGTGAACATCCGGAACTGATGGCGGCAGTGGGGGCGGCTCTTTGCCATGCGGGAGAGGGTCTTGTGATCGAAATTGAAAAATGCCTTCAGCTTATCCAAAACGGGACAATGAAGGGGTGCAAGGAGGATCAGAAAAGGCTCCCGCCCCTTTTTTCCGATCAGCGGGAGGTGGAAATCTGGGAGGAGGAGCATCATCAAAAACGCGTTTGCCGGGTAGATGTTTCGGAGCTGAAAGGGGTTGCCTGTTTTCTGGGGATCGATTCCGGATCAACGACAACGAAGCTTGTCCTGATTGACGATAAAAGGCGGGTCGCCCTCACCTGGTATCAGTTGAATGGGGGCGATGCCATCGGCGCCGCCCGCCGGGGGCTCTTATTTTTCCGGGATGCCTGTCGCGAGGCGGGCGTTGCCCCTTTTGTCGCCAGGACCGCCGTTACCGGGTACGGAGAGGATTTGATCAGGGCGGCGTTTGCCATCGATGACGGCGTGGTGGAGACGGTTGCCCACTATCGCGCGGCCCGCCATTTTCTGCCCGAGGTCTCATTCATCCTTGACATCGGCGGTCAGGACATGAAGGCGATTTATGTGCGCGACGGGGGAATAGCCGATATTCAGATAAACGAGGCGTGCTCATCGGGCTGCGGTTCTTTCATAGAAACGCTCGCCAATTCCCTGAAGATCAGCGTCTCCGATTTTGCCGGAGTTGCCTGCAGGGCAGAGGCGCCCTTTGATCTGGGGACGCGCTGCACGGTTTTTATGAACTCGCGGGTAAAACAGGCCCTGCGCGAAGGAGCCACCGTTGGGGATATTTCCGCGGGACTCGCAAGTTCGGTGATCGGCAATACCCTCTACAAGGTTCTCAAGCTGCACGATCCCTCGGCGCTGGGCGATAAAATAGTCGTACAGGGAGGGACATTCCGCAATCCGGCGGTGCTGCGAGCGTTTGAGCTGGAGATCGGCCGGCAGGTGATCCGCCCGGATATCTCCGAGGCGATGGGGGCCTATGGCGCCGCCTTGACGGCCTTGCAGGACCGTCTTGCGGAACCGACGCGGGCTTCCACATTTCCGGGGCTGGACGCCGAGACACAGGAAAACATCATCGGGAAAAAGGAGTTACGGTGCAGCGGCTGCGAAAATAACTGCAAGGTTGCCCGGATAACTTTCAGCGGCGGGCGGAACTATTTTACCGGCAATCGCTGCGAACGCCACTTCAGCAACAAGGGCGCCGGGGGAAGGCAGGGAGAGAATCTCTTTATCGACCGCCTGAAGCTGATTTTCGACCAGCCCCTCCTGCCGGAACAGAAGCCGCTTCTGACCTTTGGCATTCCCCGCGCCTTGAACATGTTTGAAAACTTCCCCTTCTGGGCTAATTTCCTGACCGCCTGCGGCTTTAAGGTTGTCCTTTCCGCCCCGTCCGATACGAAGCTGTTTGAACGGGGGATACGAACGGTCATGTCCGACAATATCTGTTTTCCGGGGAAGCTTGCCAATGGGCATATCCTCGATCTGATAGAAAAAAAGGTTGAGCGAATTTTCTACCCGATCGTTGTCTTCGAGGCGAAGGAGGATGCGGACACGCTGAACAGTTTTAATTGTCCCGTTGTTACCGGATATCCGGATGTTATCCGCAGCGCGATCGACCCGGAGGGGCGATATGGACTCCCGCTCGACTGTCCTGTGGTCAGTTTCAGGTCGCGGGAGCTTCTCGAAAAGCAGCTTTACTCGTTTTTCAAGGGTTACGGGATCGCCAGAAAAACAATCTCCGCGGCGGTAACGAAGGGCAGAGAGGCGCAGCAACGGGTGCGGGAGGAAATGTCCCGGCGGGCGGTCGCCTTGATCGAGAAGGCCCGCGCGGAAAAGCGTTTTGCCGTGGTCGTTGCCGGCCGACCCTACCATGCCGATCCGCTGGTAAACCACGGCCTTCCCGAAATGCTCGCGGGGATGGGGGTGGATGTTATCCCCGAGAGTGCGGTTCCAGTTACTAAAGACGGTCATATACTTAAGGATATTAGCGTCTTGAGCCAGTGGGAATACACCAATCGTATCCTTGCCGTCTCCCGGTTTGTCGCCGCCAATCCCCATCTCGAACTGCTTCAGATCACCTCGTTCGGCTGCGGCCTTGATGCTATTTCCACCGACGAGGCGAGGGATATCATTACTGAAAAGGGGAAGGTTTATACGCTTATCAAAATGGACGAGATCTCTAATCTCGGGGCGGTAAGGATTCGTCTGCGCTCCATGCTCGATATAGCCAAAGAGAGGTCGCAAAGCTCAACGCCGCATGCATTGCCGCCCCTTTCCGCCGAGCGGGTTGAAGGAAAGGAAGCGGAAAGGACGATTATTGTCCCCTGGTTTTCTCCCTTTTATTCGCCGGCAATTCCGGCTATCTTTGCCTCGCTGGGCTATAAGGTGGAGCTTCTCGCCCCCCAGGAGCGTTCCTCGGTGGATGTAGGGCTCCGGTATGTCAACAACGACGTCTGCTACCCGGCGCTGATCGTTATCGGGGATATTGTCAAGGCCCTGCAATCAGGCAAATGGGACCCCACGAAAACTACCATATTGCTTACCCAGACCTTTGGGCAGTGCCGAGCGTCAAGCTATGTGCCGCTTGCCCGGAAGGCCCTTATCGCGGCAGGTTTTGGCGAGGTGCCGGTTATTTCCCTTTCCGAGAGCGATGCGCTTATTCATGCGGGCATCCCGATCGATCAGAAAAGACTGGTAAAACGACTGGCGCTGGGGCTGATGTTTGCCGATCCCCTGTCGAAAATGGCCCTGGCAACAGCGCCGCGCGAGCTCCATCCCGGCTCGGCCATGGTCCTTCAAAAGAAGTATCTTGACGAGTTGGGCATCCTTGTAAGCCGGGAAGACTTCGGACTTCTCCTCGCCATGCTGAAGGCGGCCATCCGCGATTTCAATATGATTCCGGTTCATGATGATCCGATTCCCGTAATTGGGCTGCTCGGAGAGATATTCGTCAAACACAATGAATTTTCCAATAACAACATCGTGGACTGGTTCAGAACAAAGGGGGTCGAGGTGGTCGTCCCCCCGCTGCTGAGTTTTTTCGAGCAGCGTTTCGTAAACGAGGAGTTCGATCAGCAGGCTTTTATGAAAAGCTCTCTTCGGGACCGAGTCGTTCTGGGTCTGCTGGGTAGGTATATAAGCGTTTACCTTCACCGCGTGGAGCGGGCCATGAAAGGATTCCGTTATTACCGGAGAACTTATGACCTCAAGGAACTGGCGGCTGATGCGGGCAAGGTGACAAGCCTTGCCAACCAGGCCGGCGAGGGGTGGCTGCTGCCGGCTGAGATCATCGCGATGGTGCGGCAGGGGATTGATCATATCGTCTGCCTGCAGCCGTTCGGCTGCCTGGCCAATCACATCATCGGCAAGGGAGTGGAAAAAAGGCTGAAGAAGCTGTATCCGCAGCTCAATCTGCTGTATATCGACATGGACCCGGGGACAACCGAGGTGAATATTCTGAATCGCCTCCACCTGATGGTGATGTCCGTTCAGGCGGAAATGAAGTGGCCGCGGCTCAAGGCCGAGGGGGAATAATTGACGGCAGAAATTATTACTTTCGCTGTTTGCCATGATGTTTATTGATCGCACGATTCTTTTCTGGATAATATGACAAAAAAAATCGGCATAGCCCTGGGAAGCGGTTCCGCCCGGGGGTGGTCGCATATCGGCGTATTGCAGAGCATCGTCGAAGCGGGAATTGCGGTCGATTTTGTCTGTGGTACGTCGGTCGGCGCCCTTGTTGCCGGTTCGTTTGCCGCCGGCTTTCTCGAACCTCTCGACCGCTGGGCAAGGCGGCTTTCGTGGTCGCATATTGTTGGTTTCATGGACATGAAGATTCCCCGTTCGGGGCTGATCGAGGGAGAAAAAATATCCGGATATTTACGTGAAATGATTACCGATCCCCTGATCGAGAATCTTCCTGTACCCTTTGCCGCAGTGGCGACCGATCTGAAAACCGGCAGGGAGGTGTGGCTCCGGGAAGGATCTTTGATAGAGGTTGTCCGGGCCAGCATCTCGCTTCCGGGAATTTTTACCCCCTGCGGGCGCAACGGACAGTGGCTTGTTGACGGCGGATTGGTGAATCCGGTCCCGACTTCGCTTTGCCGGGCGATGGGGGCCGATATTGTCGTAGCCGTTGATCTTAATTCCGATATCATGGGGAAAAAGAGGATACAGCGGATGGCTGCTCCCCCGGAAGGAGAAGGAAAGGGTGTTTCTCTTTCCGAACAGGGGCGGTGGGCCGATTTTCTCAAACAGGTGCAACTGAACGGCAAGTTAAAGCTTTTCGGGCAGATGTTTCAGGAGCAGCCGGACCGGAGCCCGACGCTCTTCGACGTCTTGGCCACATCCGTTAATATCATGCAGGACAAGATAAATCAGCAGCGGCTCCTTGAGGATCCGCCGGACCTCGTCATCCGTCCCAAACTTTCCGACATCGGCCTGATGGAGTTCAATCGCGCTGCCGAGGCGATTGATGAAGGCAAAAGGGAGATGGACATGAATATTCCGGCTCTTCGTGAGCTGATGGTAAATGCTGAGTGACGGGAAGTTTTAAAAAACTGGACATCAACGGGGAAAAAACGGGGCGAAAATGCTCCGACGGTCAAATCGTTATCTCCAGTCCGTCCGTTGCGGCGATTGTTTGCGGAAATATTGCGGCGGCGGTTCGCCTTGCATCGTCTCGTTCTTCAAGGGTCTGATACAAAAAAGCGTCGAAGTGGGTGAGGGCGAGGCGTTTCGCCTTGGCCTCGGCGGCGATTCGGGCCGCCGTCTCCGGGTTCAGGTGCGGCCAGGCCTCATTCGCCTGTCCCCTTTTAAAGGCGCATTCGGTGATCAGCATATCGGCGTCAGTCCCTATCCGGACCGCATTTTCGCAATAACCGGTGTCGGAGCAATGGCCGATTGTTACCCCCTCAACTTCCAATCGGTAGCCAAGCGTCAGGGATGCGTGCCGGAGCGGCAGCGCCTGGACAAAGAAGGGAAGGGAGGATGACTCTTCCGGCATTTCCAATATGTCCGAGGGATAGGGCAGTTGCGCAAGCGGCATGGTGAAAGGGGCATTGAGCAGGGTGTCGAGAATCCGGTTTGTGTTTTTTGGCCCGCAGATGGTGAGTTTTTCCCGGAAATTAAATTTCCCCAGGATGTGCAGCCCCGCCAGATGATCGAGGTGAAAGTGGCTTATGAAGATAAAAACAGGTTTTCTGCCGCTGATGTAGCGGTCAACTCGCTGAATGCCGTTCCCGGCGTCGAAGATGATATCAAAGTTTTTGGTCTGGACAAGGGTTGAAAGTGTGTTCCCCGTCTTTGTATCGTACCAGCCGTTTGTCCCTAAAAAGACGATCTTCATTTTCATTCTCCGCATCTTTGTCTATGAGCGCCGGGGGAAGTCCGCCATTAAATTGATCTGCCGGCAACGATAATTTATCCTGCCGGCGAATGAACGGACGAAGGAGCGAACTGCTTTCTCTGGCGGCGGGTGGGACATAGCACAATTTAGGGAAGGATGTCTATTTCAACGCAAAAATTATAACCGCCAGATCATATATTTTAACAGACGTTAAATAAATATTGACAGGGGATAGCGGGTAGGATACAAAAAATCAAACAGTCGTAAAATAGCCCTCTCCAAGTTATCAGTCTTAGTTACAAGCTTGTTTAGACGGCATTATAAAATGAATGAAGGGAAAGGCAGCCTATGAAAAAAATATTGGTTATAATCTTGATAGTATTGGTCGTTTTGGGACTGAGCATATGGCTATTTCTGCCCGCAGGGTTGCGCGCCCTGGGACTGCATCCGGATTACCTCGGTGAAAAATACCAACTTCCCGGCGGCAGGGCCCTGATCATCACAACCAGTCAAGATCAGCTTGGACCAAACGGGGCGAAAACCGGCGTCTTCGGGTCGGAGATGACTGTTCCTTATTATGAGTTCACTGAAGGCGGGATGAAGGTTGAAATAGCCAGTGTCAAGGGGGGGGAAATCCCCATTGATCCCCTGTCTTTTAAATGGCCTATCAAAACAGCCGCTGATGCCCGCTTCCTGAATGATCCAGAGTTTCAGCGGAGGGTCAAACAGTCCCTTCCGCTCGCCACAGTTGATTTCACCGGTTACGATATCATCTATCTTGCCGGCGGGTGGGGAGCGGCTTATGACCTGGGCGCTTCCGCAGCGCTGGGCCGAAAAATCAGCCAGGCCTATTCAGCCGGCAAGGTTATAGGAGGGGTTTGTCACGGTCCGCTTGGTCTGCTTTTGGCGACGGATCAAAACAATTTTCCCCTGGTAAAGGGACGTCATCTTACCGGAGTGACGGACAAGCAGGTCAGGGAACTGGGGATTACCATGACGCCCCAGCATCCGGAGCGGGAACTGCGGGCGGCCGGAGCGCTCTTTGAGGGCCGGACGGCCTTCCGGGATATGTTTGCCAATCACTCGGTGGTGGACGGCCAACTGGTAACCGGTCAAAACCAGAATGCCAGCGCGGAAGTGGCCAATAAAATGATGATGACCGCCAAAGGAAAAATTCGATGAACGAACCACTACCCATCTCTTCAGGAGAAAAAGTTTCTCGCTTTATCATCGGTCTGATCGGACTGTTCTTTTTGTTTCTCGGCATCGGGTTTTATACGTTTCCGGAGCTGCTGGCCGCGGCATTTTTTATTCAGCCGCTTTCCCTGCAGGGATTAAACTCGCTAAGAGGAGATTTCGGCGGTGTTTTTCTGGGAATGAGTTTTTTTTGTTTTTTTGGGGCTGCAACCGGCCGACGCCGCTGGCTTGTTGTTACGATCATTTTTCTGCTGCTGATAGTTTCCGGACGTCTGCTCAGTTTCGCTCTGGACGGCTTTTCGGCAGCAGGGCTTCAGTCGGTGATAATTGAGATCGTTTTGCTGATTGTTTTGACGGCCTCGACCGTCATGATTCCCCCCAAAAATGAATCTGATAAAAGCCATCAGGAAGAGATAAAACTTCGCAACAGCAGATACACCCGACGTCAGACCCTTAAAATAATTGAAGTTTCCCTGGCAGCTCTCATTGCCGCGATCGTAACCGGCCTGATTTTCTCCCGGAGAAAGATCGGATTGTCCCTGGTAAACGAGATTGCCGCCAAATTTATCACCAAAGATCCCCTGCGCGACCTGCCTGACGGTCTTCATGTCATTCTTTGCGGATCCGGATCCCCAATGCCCGATGCAAGACGGGCATCAGCCGGCACGGCCGTTATCGCCGGGAAAAATCTTTACGTGGTCGATGCCGGCCCGGGCAGTGAGAGAAAACTGGAGCTCATGAGAATAAATCCCGGGGGAGTCAAGGCCGTTTTACTTACCCATTTTCATTCCGATCACATCGGCGACCTGGGAGAACTGATGCTGAAGAGATGGTCATCCGGTTCAGCGAAAAATCCTCTTGATGTGTTCGGTCCGACCGGCGTCGAGACAGTGGTTAATGGGTTCAATCTGGCCTACGCGCTGGACTCCGGATACCGGATCGCCCATCACGGTGCGGCAATCTGTCCGCCCGCTGGCGCCGGAGGCACGGCCAGAACATTTAATTTCCCGGCGGGGAAAAATGAAACCGTCATTATTGAAGAAAACGGCGTCAGGATAACCGCCTTCGCGGTTGATCATCGTCCGGTAACGCCGGCAGTCGGCTATCGTTTTGATTACAAGGGCCGCTCCGTCGTGATCAGCGGCGATACGGTTCCGTGTCAATCGCTTCTCAACCAGGCCAGGGGGGTTGACGTGCTGGTGCATGAGGCCCTCCAGCCGGCCATAAACAATATCCTGAGGGACGTGAACAGAAAATTCGGCAGGTTCAACCTGGCAAAAATAATGAGTGATATAAATGGCTACCACACATCGACAGAGGATGCGGCCAAAATCGCCGGAGAGGCGGGAGTTAAACATCTGCTTTTGACCCACATCCTGCCGCCTCTTCCTGTTTCCGATCTGGAGGAGGCGTTTCTGGGTGACGCCGAAAAATTTTATAAAGGCCCGATTACCATCGGTGAGGACGGCATTTCTTTGAGCCTGCCTGCCGGAACCAAGGATATTATCAAACGGGCGCTCTTGTAAGCATTGTCCATTTTTGCCCTTCGTTGCGTCCGATACGGGCATGGTGGTTAATTGGCCCAGTAGGTATATTCCCCTTTCCCGCTTTTCGGAAGGCCCAGGGGCGCATCGATGTAGATGCGTCCTTCTATTATAATTTGCGCCGCCATTGTCGCTTGTGAACATCACGATGGTGTTTCCGTTGAGTCCTTGCGCCGTTAATTCCGCAAGCACCCTGCCGATTCCCCGGTCGAGGGACTTGAGCATCGCGGCATAGACCAGTAAACGATGATCCCTGATGTCCGCAAGCGAGTAGTAATCAGCTTTCAAGGCCTGAAGCGGCGTGTGCGGAGTGTTATAGGCCGGGTACAGGAAAAACGGCCGCTCCTTGTTGGCCGCAATGACCTTGACTGCTTCGTTCGACAGATAGTCCGTCATATATTCGGGGGGGGGTGAAGCGCTTCGAGCCGTTGCGAGTAATTGCAAAGGGAAGATTGATGAACTCGTCAAAAGTCAGAATTTTCCGGAAACAGCTTTCTAACATACTTATATTATTAAGTTCCAAATTTAAAAATTGGCAATTTTATGGTTTTTTACGAGGCCATTAAACTTCGTTTTGTGAACATTAAGCTTCGCTTTCATCATTTACTTGAGCGCCGCCGCGGATTAATTGTTTCAGGAGTGGCAAAAACAGGGCGGTCAGATTTTCTTTCACCCATTTTTTGTACTCGGGGCTGGAAGGGGCAACCCCGAGCACGCCGGCATGGAAGCTGCCGGCACCCAGGTAATTTATCGCCAGTACGTTAAAATTGTGGGCGAAGTTTTCGATATTCCGATCTGCGGCACGTGCTGAAGATGTTTCTTTAAAGAGTGGAATCCATTGCACAAAGAATTCCTGTAGCACTCGGTAACAGGGAACAATTTGAGATTCCCCGACCTGAACCTGGTTGAGCAGAAGAATCCTCTGGGCCTCGGGGTGCGCCAGGTTAAATTCTATCAAACGGTCAATGTAAACGGACAGTCCCCGGTCCGCGCCCATTCCGGCGGTTTCCTTAAGCCACTTCGCATTTTCTTCGTAATATTCTTCAGAGATATCGACAAGAACCGCCTCAAAGAGCGCGGCCTTTGTCGAAAAATAGTACGCAATGAGCGGGTAATTAAGACCGGCGTCGTTGCCGATCATTCTTATGCTCGCCGTGTGGTAAGGATGCTCCGAGAATATCTTCCTTGCGGAACGAAGTACTCTCTCGACGGTATCATTTTTTTTCGTTTTGTCCGGCGTCTTATTGCCGGATTTGTCCTTTTTCAATGAATTTCTCCTGTTCTGATGGGCATTCGCAATTATTTATGGCTTTTCGAAAGGCTATGTTTATCAATTAAAATAAACGCATGTCAAGTAAATTTAACGATTGTTAAATAAATATTGACAGCGGACAGGGGATTGGATAGGAGAAAAAACCAGCAGCCGTCAAATATCCCTGCCCTGCCAGCATCCTTAATGTTGAGCGGCAGGAAAGGCATTTAATCAGGAGGTGTACAGATGAAAATTCTACGAACGCCCGAGGAACGATTCAAGAATCTCCCCGCTTATCCTTTCGAACCCCAATATGTCGAGGTTCCTGACGGGGAGGGTGCAACCCTGAGAATACATTATGTAGATGAGGGGCCCCGGGATGCCGGGATTGTTTTGATGATGCATGGGGAGCCCTCCTGGTCTTTTCTCTATCGGAAGATGATTCCCGTCCTTGTGAGAGCAGGCCAGCGGGTGATTGCCCCCGACCTGGTCGGTTTTGGCAGGTCGGATAAGCCGGCCAGCCGCAATGATTATACGTATGAGCGCCATGTGAACTGGATGCTTTCGTTGCTTTCGGGCCTCCGACTCAACAGGATAACGCTGGTCTGCCAGGATTGGGGGGGGCTTGTCGGGCTTCGTCTGGTTGCGGCGAACCCGGATCTCTTCGAGCGGGTTGTCGCCGCCAATACGGGCATGCCCACGGGAGACAATCAAATATCCGCCGCCTTTCTGGAATGGCAGAAATATTCACTGAAAGTTCCCCAGTTCGATGTGGGAGGCATCATGAAAATGGCCAATTTGACGGCAGGCCCGGACAACCCTCTGCCTATCCTTTCCGACGAGGTTGTTGCCGCCTACAATGCGCCTTTCCCCGATGAGTCGTACAAGGAAGGCGCGCGCATCTTCCCGTCGCTGGTCCCGACAAGACCGGACGATCCTTCGTCGTTGGCCAACCGCAAGGCATGGGAAGTCCTGGCCACTTTCAACAGGCCTTTCCTGACGGCATTCAGCGATGGCGATCCCATCACCCGCGGTGGCGAGCACATTCTGCAACAGAGGATTTCTGGGGCTCAGGGGCAGCCCCATACGACAATTAAAGGGGCTGGGCACTTTCTTCAGGAAGACAAGGGAGAGGAGTTTGCCGGGGTCATTGTGGATTTCATCGCCAAAACCCCGACGCGGGTTCATTAACCTAAAAAAGAGAAGCTGCTGGAACTGGAACTTGCTCAGGCGGCTAAGGATCTCTGGGGCGATTATGAATAAAAGGGCAATTAGTTGGTGGATTCTGGATCTGCATCCCCCTTGCCTCTCCCGCTAAGGAAAGGCAAGGGATGCGATTTTTATGAGGCTTTATGCCGGGAAACAACTGAATCCAGAATCTGGACAAGCTGTTTTGAATTGATCGAACGGAGCAGGTCTATCAGGTTGGTTACCCGGGCGCCTCCATCCTGCATGGTGGGGCCGACTTGGGACGAGCTCATTTTCATAAGCGAGCATACCCTGTTGGAGATATCGTTTTCCTCCCGGTGTTTCCAGAAGAGCGCTTTTCTCCCGAAAAAGAGTTTTTTAAAATCGTTTTCGAGATTGTCCGGTTTGATCGTAACGAGCCAGCCATTTCCCTGCGGATCGGAGGTGAGCAGCCCCGGGTTGTTTTTAAGACGGTAATTGGTCGCGATAATGATCCCCGAAACGGGAGAAATCACCGGCAATACGTAATCTCCCTGAATAATGTGGGCAAAACATTCTCCAGCGCCGGTGAAAGAGCCCTCCGCGGGCAGGATTACCAACTGCACGTTGGAGATAAGCATCGTGATAAGTGAATCCAAACCGATCCGCACCTTTTCCTGGGTTTCCACCTTTACCCAGCAGTGATCAGGATGAAAGAGGAAGGAGCCGTTGTCGAGCTGGTATGACGGATCGTCGAAAAACGACCCCTCCTCTTCTATTTCCGATGATTCGGAAAAATTGCTGTCCCCCCCGTTTTTCATTGCGCGGTCGAAAGGGCAGGTCTCGCAGTGGTCGTTTCTGTCGCACAGCTTGTAGGATACGAGCCCTGTTTTCATCCAGACGCATTTGTTTTCTTCTGCTGGAATTAGGGGATAACTTTTGCACTTTGAGCTCATTGAATCCATCTCTGCACCTTTTATTCCTTCAAGCATCTCTATTTAAGAAACCAGGAAGAAATCTTTTACCAGCTTATCCCAGTTCTCCGGATCCATGTTTCTGGCAATGCCGTCCACCGGCACACCACCATCCTGAGAAAGTGCTCCCAGGTTGTAATTTCCCCGGGCCAGAAGGCTGTCTCTGACGCCATCCATCCATTTTATGGCCAGATCTCCGGTCAGAAGATTTTTCAGGTTGGATGAAACCCTCGGGGATTGAACCTTGATCAGCCAGGACTGCCCATAAGGATCGCTGTTTACCCCGGCGGGAGATTTCAGCAGGGCTTCGTTTACGGCAACTATTTTACCGTCAACGGGGGAGAGCATATCAATCAGTTTTGAGCCTACCTGCACGCTCCACCCCTTTTCTCCCTGGGCGACTTCGGCGCCAACCTGCGGAAGATTGATTGAATCTATTTTGCCGAGCATTTTCTGTGCGAAGTCATCCATTCCCACCTTCATGATGTTTCCTTCCTCGGGCGTCGCCCAGCTATGCCCCTGGTGGAAAAACATCCCCTGAGCCGGCATGCTGAACCAGTTGCCGATTGCCGAAACGGCGTTGGCAACTCCTTGGTAAACCGCCTCAACGGGTCCTTTCAAAAAATTCCAGAACACAACAAAGGTAGCCAGCACCGCGATTATCACCAGATATTCAATGCCCTTGGTGGCGAATATGTCAACGTAGGTGAACCCTTCCATTATATAATCCCCCTTTCTTTATCAGGAACGTTTAGTGTTTTTGTCTTGTTCAAGCAGCACACCGCCGTCGGCCATCGTGACACCCAGGCCCGGGGCAAGCGCGGGAGCATTGGCTTCAGCTTCCATTTCCCTATCCTGTTCCACCGCCCATTGCGGGGAGTGCTTCAATATCGGCAGCCGATTTACGAGCCATCGGAAAACCCAGACCATCAAAAGGACGATCGACGCGGTAATGGTTACCTCCATCCAGGTCGGGATATACCGTTCACTAAAAGGCAGGTACCATTTGAAGGCAAGTATCGAATAGTCGATCCGGTTGAAGATCACCCCCGCCATGGTAATGTAGGCGGCAACCCGGATAGGCGTTCGGTTGACCTTTTTTACGCCCCAGGTGAACAGGGCAATCGGGAGAAGCAGGAAGCCGAACATTTCCGTCAGATACCAGTAGCCCATTCCGGTATTCAGAAGATTCCAGTGCTGGCCGTGAACCAGCAGAATCACCTGCAGGAAAAAGTAAACGAACATGCCGACCGCGCAGGCCTTGCCCAGGTCGATCTCGATATTTTTCCATGATTCGCGATACTCCTCGTCAACCCGATCCTTGCCGAAGACGCGGAAGCTCAAATTGCCGATGAAGATGACTACGGAAAGCCCGGCGTAAATACTCGATACAAAAAACAGCAGTGGGATGAATTCATTGTACCACAAAGGATGGACCTTCCATTTGGCCATCAGAAACAGCGCGCCTAAGCCGGACTGATGCAGCGTGGAGAGCGTAACCCCGAAGATGACTGCGCCGAGGCTTACCGACATGAAGAACTTGCGCATCTTTCTCAACCCCAGCCATTCAGCGAAAGCCGGAGCCAGCTCAAAGAACTGCGCGATCATGTAGAGCAGGAAATGCCAGGCGATCAGAAACAGGACGGAATTGACGCCGAACTTGTTGCCAATGATCGGATTATAGATTTGCCACCAGCGTCCGCAATCGAGCAGAATTGCCCCAGCGTAGAACATATACGCCAGAAACCCATTCAGAACAGCCAGCCTGACTATGGCGTGATACTTTTCGCCTCCCAGCACGTAAACGACAAAGGCGCTTACATACGCCCCTCCGGCGAAGGCAACCCCGACCATCACGATGAACCCGATCCAGATTCCCCAAGGGTATTCAGGGACTTCATGCACTACCGAGCCTAGCCCCATCGCGAGCCGGTAAATAACCAAAATGATGCCGGCAAAAATTATGGCGCCGGAAATGATATTAAACGGGGTGAGAACCTTCCCTTTCGGTTTGAATTCACCCTTCAAAAAAGTCAGAAGTTCCTTGAAGCTCTTTGTTTCCCGGTTAGTCGCTAAGCTGTTCATCTCATCCCTCCCTCTTCAACTTTTACTTTTGCCTTGCGTTTAGTTATCGTAGCTATCGCGCTCATAAAGGCGGGCCACAAAAGAAGTATGACAGGCACACTGTACAGGAAGCCTTTTGTATATTCGGGATAAGCTGTTGTTCCAATGTCGTTTCTGAATCCGATCTGCTCGAAAGGCACCGACGAGATGTACATATAACCGGTGCCGCCGGCCTCGTTTTCGCCGTAGATGTGGTGGTAGTAATTCTTTTCGTCGCCGTAAATGCGTCGGTTGGCTTCGTCGATCATCTCTCTTCTCGTGCCGAAGGTAAGTGCGTAGGCGGGGCACGCTTCCACGCAGGCAGGCTCCAGACCTTTCTGCGTCCGGCTGTAGCACATGTCGCATTTGTGCAGTTCCGGGAAGGCCGAATGTTCAAATTTCGGAATGTCGAAGGGGCAGGACGTCATGCAGTAACGGCAGCCGATACAGTTGTCATTCCAGGTGACGGCGCCTTCATCATGCTTTTCCATCGCCTTGACGGGACATGCCGAAACGCAGGCGGGCTGGTTGCAGTGCATGCACTGCTTCTTGACAAAAACCTCTCCTTTATCTGTTTGAAAATGGTTTACTGCCTCAAGCTGGTGCGCATTGGTGGTCCTTCTTTTGTCGAAAACGGAAGAATCGTCGATATTGGGAACTTGCAGGCCATGCGCCTCGGCGCACGCCTTTTCACAGCTCCTGCAACCTACGCAGCGCGTCGTATCGACGAGCACTCCTACAAATTCTTTATCCGATACCGGGGCGCTTGCCTCCGCCTTTACCGGCAACAATGTGCCGGCCGCGCTTACGCCGATGCCCGCACCCACGCCTTTTAGAAAAGTCCTCCTGTCGATTCCCATAATCACTAGCTCCTTTTCTTCTCAATTTTTTCTGTCGCCCCGTTTATGCCGGAACGCTTCAAGATTCTTTCCTCGCCTTTTCCGCCGTCTGCCTCTCCTTTTCTTGTCGAATCCGACAGGCGGCATCCTGTAAATGAACACATTTTATTTTTTCTCTTTCTCTTTCTCAATTGCAGCGCCGCCGTCGGCCATTGTTACGCCGAGCTGCCCTTTGAAAGCCACGGCATTAACCTCGCCGTTCCTTTCCCTGGTCCTCGTTAAGATGTCCATCCCCCTGGATATCGCAACATATCCTACAGACGTCATGGCGCCTATAATCCAAAACAGGGGCATGATTAAACCTAACGCTAAAAGAATGATGATGACTGCTGTACTCATGGTGTCCTCCTTTTCTATGATTTCTCATTTTTGAGTGTCAATGTGCGTCCGCCGCTATTGAATTTTCCGTTCGACCCTTTTAGGCTTTGCTCAATCTCTATTCACCGTTACTTTTACCCTTTGCTTTCTGTTAAACAACATTCATGCCAGAAAATATAAACTTCTGATAATAATTAAATTATAATGTCTAAACAGCAACTTATATTAATGCATAACTACTGGTAGAAGAACGCCGGGGAAGAGACATGCCAGATACTGTTAATTATATTTACATGCCCATGTATAAAATATTAACAGTATTTGTAAGCATCAGGGATAACAGGGTAATTATAAATATTATTAATTTCCCTTAAATATCAATGTATTAAATAAATAATTTATTGTATCAAAATAAAATGTTGTTTTATGTCGTGTGGTTGGTAAGAAGAAGCCGTAGTTTCTGGAGGGGGCCAGCTGCTGCGTTACCGTAAAAATGTGTTAAATATATTAACACTCGCTTCTCAGGCGCACCGGGCAGAGATGTTCAATCTCTCCAAGCTTTCTGGCTGATGGTGCGATCCCAGCGGTATAATAAGCTGTTATAATAATTATTAACATCAACATCATACGGCTATTTTTTTCATATTGCCAGCCGGAAGGAACGGGAACTGCCGGTCGTTTAGAGCCATCTGCAAATTACAGATGTCATTTACGATTGACATTTCCTGCGCGACTGATAATATACCGCCAGGCGAAATCGGCGACGGATTTTTGATATTAGCCTCAAAGCCCAAAGCAGGGCACAAAATAAGGGTGAAATTGCCACCCGGCAAAATGATTGGCAGGGAATATTGGGGTGTTACTTTAGGCAAACCTTTTATTAAATCGGCTCTGTACATGTATTTAAAAACAGATTGCCAATGATGGATTGCAAGTTATGCTGAATAGAGAAGACATTCTAACGCCTGATAATTACGATGACCGTCCGGCGATCGTTAAACTGCTGACGTCCCCTTTTACCGCGCTTGGCAGGAAGGCAATTCACCTGGTGAATAGTCTGGGCGCATCGGGAATCTTTCTCTTTTTGGCTTTTACCGGCATTTTCCGCCCGAAGCAACTGAGCAAAATCCTCCATCAGATTTACTATATAGGCGCAAGATCCTTTGGCATTATCGCCCTTGTCAGCCTTTTTACCGGGATGGTGCTGGGACTTCAGTCCTACCACGCGCTTGTTCAATTTGGCGCCGAGGGGGCGCTGGGCACCCTGGTTTCGCTGACGCTGATCAGGGAATTGGGGCCGGTGCTTACGGCGATCATGATAACCGCCCGGGCCGGTTCGGCCATCACCGCGGAAATAGGGATTCAACGTATTTCCGAACAAATTGACGCCCTTTATACCATGCGGATCGATCCGCTGCGCTTTCTGGTCAGCCCCCGCATCGCCGCCGCCATTATCAGCTTTCCCCTCCTTACCGCGATATTTGATGTAGTCGGAATCTTTGGCGGCTATATCTCCGGGGTTCTGCTGATGGGAGCAAATTCAGCTTCTTATATTTATCGAATTCAGTCCAATACGGATATTGGCGATGTTGCCGACGGATTCATAAAGGCGATCGTCTTTGCCATCATCGTCTCCACGGTAAGCTGTTACCAGGGCTATTTCGCCCACATGCGCACTGATGGTCATGGCGCCAAGGCTGTTGGCCTTTCCACTACGGCGGCGGTCGTTCTGTCCTGCGTCTTGATCCTGGTTTCCGATTATGTAGTTACCTCCATTCTGATGGCTGGTTAGGATAATGGCTGCCCCTTTCATAGAATTCAGGAATATAACCAAGAGATTCGGTTCGCTGGCCGTTCTGGAAGACGTCAATTTCCAGATTTACGAAGGCGAGGTAACAACAATCATCGGACTCAGTGGCTCGGGGAAAAGCGTCTTGCTGAAACATATAATTGGGTTGCTCAAGCCCGATAGCGGCATTATCTTGTTTGAGGGCAAACCCCTCAACGAGATGAGCAAGGGTGAACTGAAGAAGACCCTTTCCCAGGTAAGCTATATGTTTCAGGGGAACGCCCTTTTTGATTCAATGACTGTTTACGAAAACATCGCCCTTCCCCTCCGGGAAACAACGAATATGACAAAGGCCGAAATAGACAAAAAGGTCTCGGTCCGAATAGAGCAGACGGAGCTTACGGAAGCTGCTCAACGTTATCCTTCCGAGCTTTCCGGGGGGATGCAGAAGCGCGCCGCCTTGGCGAGGGTTCTGGTGACAGATCCGAAGGTCGTTCTTTTTGATGAACCTACAACCGGCCAGGACCCGGTGCGGAAAAACGCCATTTTGAGCATGATCGCCCAGTATCAGAGAAAATTTGGCTTTACCGCGATCCTTGTCAGCCACGAGATTCCGGATGTCTATTTTATCTCCAACCGCATTCTTGCCCTTTATCAAAAGAAGATCGTCTTTCAGGGTTCCCCCGAGGAGTTTGAGGATTTCGACCATCCCTTCCAGACGGAGGTTATTCGAAGCCTGGAGGGGCTTCAACATGAACTGACGGGCATGTATTCAAAAAGGCAGTTCAAGATGCAGAATCATGCGCGGATGAAGCGAACCGGGGAAGGGGACATATACGCCGTTCTTGTGCATACGTTGAGGGAAGATGATTCGACTGGCGGGAAAGAATCTCATGAGGAGGTTCTGAAGGGGATCGAACACTGTGTAGCTGAATACTTCACCGCCGCGGGAGGTTTTTCCACCCGTCTTAAAACGGACGAATTTGTTACGGTTCTTCCCTATTCCAATATAGCGGAGGCGGAAGACCTTGCCCGTGATTTTGTTGACTCCCTGAAGGTAAAAACGGGCGGGCGGGGGGGTGTAAGCGGCGCCGGACATGAACATGACGGCAAGGGCGGGAATTTTGCGCTGCTTACAGGCATAGCGGAGGGATTCCCTGCTGATGAGATAGAAACCGTTATAGCGTCTGCCCGGTCTCAACAAAAAGAAACAACGCGTCTTCACTGTGATGCGAGGAGGTAGTTTTATGAAGAAATACACAATGGAAACGACGGTCGGCATTTTTATTGTTCTGGGCTTGATCATGATCGCCTATATGACAGTAACTCTTGGACATGTATCATTTTTTGCCGATGAGACATATCCCCTTTCGGCCCGTTTTGCATCCGTTACCGGGTTGAGAAAAGGCAGCCCTGTCTATATGCTGGGGCTCAAGGTCGGCCAGACGGAGGATCTTTCCATCGATCAGAAAAATCAGAAGGCGATTGTAAAGATTCAGATTAATAAAGAGATACAGGTATATGACGATGCGATTGCCTCAATCAAAACAGAGGGTCTTATCGGCGACAGTTATTTGAGTATCGATCCGGGAGGTTCAGGGGAGCTGCTCAAGAGCGGCGGGGTGATCATTGAAACGCATCCGCCATTGGATATCGCCGATTTGATCGGGAAGTACGCCTTTGGCGATGTCAAGAAAAAATAGCGATAATAGGCAGATAAGGGAGAGAAGGCGATGAAAAGATTTGCTTTGATATTGTTTGGCATAATTGTCATCCTGTTTTTTTCATTTGCGGCGTATGCCGGGGCGCCGTTGGAAAAGCTCCGGAAGGATGTAACCGATGTACTCAATGTTTTAAAGGATCCAGCGAGAAAAGCGGAGTTTGCCAAAGATATAAAGAGTGACAAAATATTGCCTATTTACGCAACGATGTTCGATGATGTTGAACTTTCCAAAAGGGCGCTGGCAAGAAACTGGAATAATCTCAGCGTCCCCCAGCGTCAGGAATTTGTAAAGCTTTTCCGGCAGGTGCTGGAGCGGGCCTATGGCGATAAAATTGTCTCCTATAATGACGAAAAGGTTCTTTTCGACCGGGAGACGATGCTCTCCGCAAATATTGCCGAGATTCAATCAAGGGTTGTTACCGCCTCCAAAGAAATCCCCGTTAACTATATGATGATCCAGAAAAACGGCGTCTGGAAGGTTTATGACGTGATTGTCGAGAATGTAAGTCTGGTGCAGAACTATCGAACCCAGTTCAACGAGATTCTCGCCAAAAACACGACCGACCAGCTTCTGGAAATTCTCAGAAAAAAGATTAAGGAAAAATAGCAGAAGAAGAACGTAATTTTTATTTATACTATAAATTCCAATGTCTTCAGAGGATCATTAAGCTTATGAAAATAACTGCATTTCCTCTATTACTGCTTGTTTTTCTCGCCATCGGCTGTGCCCACAGCCCAGTGCCCACTGCTTATCCAAACCAATCGCCTGCTCAACCAAAGATAGAGCAATCGCCGACTCCTGCCGCCAATTCAGAGGCCCCCTTTCAGGAATCAACCGGAGCAGCGGTTCTGTCGGCGCAAAAACGAGAGAGCGCTGAGACCGTTTCTTCAAACAGTGTCGGAGGCGGTTTCCCAAGTAATTCCAGCAGCGCCGATGCGGAGCTTGAGGGGGACTATCAGGAGCCGGAGGAGTTGCGCAAGCCGGGTGATTATCAGAATACAGATAATTCCGAAAAGAACGGCCAAGGGGAAAACGGCGAAAGATTAACCATTGCCGATCCGCTCGAACCTTTTAACCGGGCGATGTTTCAGTTCAACGACAAGCTTTACTTCTGGGTGCTCAAACCGGTAGCCCAGGCTTACAAAAAGGTGGTTCACGAGGATGTCCGGGTGGTTGTCAAAAACTTTTTCTCGAATGCGGCCTTTCCGGCGCGTTTTGTAAATTGTCTGCTGCAGGCGAACCTTACGGGAGCCGCAAGCGAGGTCGGCCGCTTTGCCCTGAACACCCTGGTTGGATTTGGGGGCATGTTTGATCCCGCTTCCGACAAGGGGATAAATCTGGCGAAACACGGCGAGGATTTTGGGCAGACGCTGGGGTTATATGGAATCGGACACGGTTTTTACATCCATTGGCCCATATTCGGACCCTCGAGCCCCCGCGACACGATTGGGATGGCCGGGGACGGATTTCTCAATCCCTTTTCCTATCTCGATCAGTGGTACGAGTCGGCAGGAGTGGGCGCTTATGACAGGATTAATGACACCTCTTTCAGCATCGGCGATTACGAGACGCTCAAGCAGGCGGCTATCGATCCTTATGTGGCGGTGCGCGACGCCTATGTCCAGTACCGTTTCAACAAGGTGAAGCGCCGAGATGGATTCTACGCCCCTGCAAGCGGCGGAGAGCCCGAGCGTTAGCTGAAATTGACATTATTCAGATAAGTGCCGAGCAATGAATTTCTCCCTGAACGTGATTTTTGCGCAATGACTTTTTCGCGGCCGCCCGCGCTGAGTATCCAATAAGGGGAGGCTTGTCAATGAATTTCAGTATTGCAAATGCTCAGGGGGCCCGCCTTCCGAAGGGCAGCCTCCGCCCTTCGGAAGGAATGGTTCGGTTAATGACAAAATAATAATCTGCCGCCTTGAACAGAGGTCGCGAATCTGATAGGGAAGCAAACCATGGAGGAATATTTTTACCTGAAAAAAGCTTCTGTAAATCCTGCCTGGCCGGGTGGAAACCAATGAAGGCGATTTTTTTGGCCGACGCGCATCTGAAGAGCGCCGCGGATGAAGGATATAAAAAATGCCTGCATTTTTTCGATGGTTTGCATGGGCGGGGAGCGTCGCCTGGGGCGGAACGCGCAAACGGCAATAATGTTGATATAATTGTTATTGCTGGTGATTTTTTTGACTTCTGGTTCGAGCGCAAGGGCCGCATTTATCAGGAATTCCAGCCGATTGTGACAAGCATTAAACGGTTGAAGGAAGAAGGGGTAAGAATCTGCATCTGCGAGGGCAACCACGATTTTTTTCTCGCTGATTTTTTTGCCAGAAGACTCGACATTGAGGTTTATCCCGATGCCCTGGAACTTGCAATCGACGGTCTGCGGGTCTTTGTTGCTCATGGCGATACCGTCGATCGGGAAAACCGCCGATATCTCGCCTTGCGGGGATTTTTCCGCAGTGCCTTCACCTATCGCCTGCAGCAAATAGTCCCGCTGTCGCTGCTCTTTGCCATCGCAAGGTTAAGCTCCGGCCTGAGTCGGGGAATTACAGTCAGCGCCCAGGAACAGATAGTCGGAAAAATGCGCCTTTTTGCCGAAGAAAGATTCAGGGAGGGATTCGACGCCGTTATTATTGGTCACTCCCATGCCGAGACATTGGGGCAGGAAAAAGAAAACGGAAAGCAACGAATTTTTGCAACCCTTGGCGACTGGATAACGCTTTCCACATACCTGATCTGCGAGGACGGCCGTTTTTCCCTGGAGCGTTTCGACCGGCGGGAAGAATGATGGGTTTACAACAAAGTTTTTTTGATTACGTCGTTATTTGCGTCTGTCGCAAAGGGGAAGAAGAATGGCTTTAGTTTCCAAAGAAGAGGGCATGCACTACGAGGGGTATTGCATTCGGCCGCCCAGCGAGGCCGACAGCATCCTGCTGCAAGTCACGCTGGGGTGTTCCCACAATCGCTGCACCTTTTGCGGCTCCTATGGCGACAAATGCTTCGCGATCAAGGACGACAAGATCATCCAAAGCGATATCCGCTATGCTGCCCGGTACATGCAGGGCCAGGAGCGGCTCTTTCTGATGGACGGCGACGCCCTGATCATCCCCCAGAAAAAGCTGCTGGGAATCCTGGAGAAGATCGCGATGGATCTGCCCTGGGTGAAACGGGTCGGCGCCTATGCAAACACCAAGGGAATCAAACGGAAATCTGTCGAAGAGCTGAAAGAACTGCGGCAGTTGAAACTCGGCATCCTCTATTACGGCGTTGAAACGGGCGACGACGAAATCAGGTCGGCCATCGATAAAGGCTCAACCGCCGCCCAGTGCATAGAGATGGGGCAACGGGTGAAGGAGGCGGGCATCCTGCTTTCGGTTACCGTTCTGCTCGGGATCGGCGGCGCTCGCCTCTCACTGCGCCATGCGCGGGCCACAGGCGAGCTTTTGAGCGCCATTGATCCAGATTATGTCGGGGCCCTGACATTGATGCTTACACCCGGAACGCCCCTGTACGAGGATTTTCAGCGCGGAACCTTCACGCTCCCCGATGAGGCCGGAATGTTGCGGGAATTGCGCGAAATGATTGCCCATACCAACTTGACGAACGGATATTTTTTCTCCAACCATGCCTCGAATTACCTGCCCGTGAAGGCCCGGCTTCCCGAAGGCAAAAAACAGGCCCTGGCGCTGATCGATGCGGCTCTGCGCGGCGAGATCGGCCTGAAGCCCGAGTGGATGCGGGCGCTGTAACAACACTCACGTCGCGCAGTCGCGGGTGTCGCCTTGAATCTTTTCAATCGCATGATTCAGGGCCGGCAGTACGACGTTGAGATTTTCGCGGGCGCCGCGCGGGCTGCCGGGAAGGTTGATGATCAGCGTCTGGTTGAGGATGCCGGCGATGGCGCGCGAAATCATTGCGTGGGGGGTGACAAGACCGCTTTGCCGGCGCATCTCTTCCGCCATGCCGGGGATCTCCCGTTCGATAACTTCGCGGGTGGCATCGGGGGTTACGTCCCGGGGACTGACGCCGGTGCCGCCGGTCGTCAGGAGCAGATCGATTTTATTGCCTGCGCAGAACTCCACAAGCGTCCGGCGGATAATCTCCTTTTCGTCGGGGATTATCCGCCGGACGACTATTTCTATCCCGATTGACTCGAGGATGCGGGCAATCTCCGGGCCGCTTGCGTCTTCTCTTTCACCGCGGGAGCCCCGGTCGCTGACCGTTACCACCGCGGCGCGGTATCTAATCTCGGGCATCGTTTTTCTTAGCTTCCGCAATGATCTTTTCGGCTATGAACGAGGGAACCTCCTCGTAGTGTGAATGGGTATAGGTGAAGTTGCCGCGGCCGCTTGTCATTGAGCGGAGATCGGGGGCGTAGCGGAGAATCTCCGCCAGCGGCGCCTGCCCCTTGATGATCTGGTTATGGCCGAGGGAATCCATCCCGAGCACCTTGCCGCGCCGCGAGTTCAGATCGCCGATCACGTCGCCCATGTATTCATCGGGAATCTCGATTACAATATTGACGATGGGTTCCAGGAGAATCGGCTGGCAATCGAGCACCCCCTTCTTGAAACCGAGCGAGCCCGCAATCTTAAAGGCCATTTCCGAGGAGTCAACCGTGTGATACGACCCGTCCACCAGCGCCACCCGGAGGTCAACTACCGGGTAGCCGGCGAGGATGCCCTCTTCCATCGCCTCCACGATCCCCTTTTCCACAGCGGGACGGTACTGCTGGGGCACCACGCCGCCGAAGATCTTGTCGGCAAACTCAAAACCCGCCCCCCGGGGCAGAGGTTCGATCTCCAACCAGGTGTCGCCGAACTGGCCGCGACCGCCGGACTGCTTTTTGTAACGGCCCTGTATCCTTGTCTTGCCCTTGATGGTTTCCCGGTAAGGAACTTTGGGCGTCTTCAGGGTGACCTCGAGACCGAATTTGCGCTTCATCTTCTCGACGGCGACCTCGATATGGATCTGCCCCATGCCGGAGAGGATCATCTCGTTGGTCTGATCGTTTCTGTTGAATGATAAAGTCATATCCTCGTCGATCAGACGGTTTATCGAGGTGCTGAGCTTGTCTTCGTCGCCGCGTGATTTTGCCTCTACTGCAAAAGAGATAATCGGGACAGGCGGGATCATGCGGGGATAAACAATCGGCGCTTTTTCAGCGCACAGCGTGTCCCCCGTTGCCGTTTCCTTCAATTTCGCAACTGCGGCGATGTCTCCCGGGACCAGGCTTTCGGCCGGCTTCTGGGTTTTTCCCTCCAGAAAGAAGATGTTGCTGATCCTTTCCGTCAGATTGCGGGAAACATTATAGAGCCCCTGATCGGCGCTGAGGGTCCCGGAATAGACGCGAAAGAGGGTAAGGCGGCCGGCAAAGGGGTCGGCAATCGTCTTGAAAACGAAGGCCGAGAAAGGGGCGCTTTCTTCTGGCGCACGGACTTCCTGCTCTTCGCTTCCCGGTTTTGTGCCGTAAATGTTGCCCCGATCGACGGGAGAGGGGAAATAATGGACGATTGCATCGAGGAAGGGGTGGATGCCGATATGCTTCAGCGCCGAACCGCAGTAAACAGGGATCAGCGAGCCTTTCAGGATTCCTTTTTTGAGACCCTCTTCCATGTCCTCGGGGCTCAGTTCTCCGCTTTCCAGATATTTGTTCATGAGGCTGTCGTCGGTCTCGGCGATGTCTTCAGTGAGTATTTCCCGGTACTTCTGCACTGTGTCGGCCATATCGGCAGGGATATCGACTGCCTTTACTCCCTTTTTCTGCTCGTCGTACTGCAGTGCCTTCATTATCGTCAGGTCAACCACACCGGTAAAGGAGTCTTCTTTGCCGATCGGCAGCGCGCAGATCGTGATCTTGGCGCCGAGACGGTTTTTGACGCTTTCAACCGCCTTGAAGAAATCAGACCGTTCCCGATCCAGACGGTTGACGAAGACTACTCGGGGAAGGTGAAACTCGTTTGCATATTCCCACACCTTTTCCGTCTGAAATTCGACGCCGCCCACGGCATCAATAAGCACCACCGCCCCGTCTGCCACCCGGAGGCAGCTTTTCGTGTCGAAGGCGAAATTGGAATCACCCGGCGTGTCAATGATGTTTATCCGGCTTTTGTTCCAGTCGATACTGTTGGTTGCGGAGTTGATGGAGACATGCTTTTTCTGTTCTTCCGGTTCATAATCCATAACGGATGATCCGTCATCAACACGGCCGGGTCGGTCGGTTTTCCCGGACAGGTAAAGGAATGACTCGCATAATGTTGTTTTGCCTGTTCCGCCATGGCCGACGATGGTCATGTTTCTTATAGATTTTGATTCGTATTTTGACATGGACGCTCCTTTCAGATTATCTTTGATGCGACTGATATGCGGATGCGTTTATTAGCGTAACCGTAATTGCAAAGTCAAGATAAATCTGGAATAAAATAGTCGCTTGACTTTGAGGGGCAGTATGGTATCTTCAGCCGGCAGTTAACTGATGATATTCTGGCTGATTATCGGGAATATGGAGCTTTATAAAGAAATGAATTTAATAGTCAACTGACCGGGGCTGGGGTCGGTTTTTTTTTGAAAGGATGTTATGCTTGGTCTGGTTCTGAAAAAAATTTTCGGCAGCAAGAATGAAAGGGAGATAAAGCGGCTTTCGCTTATCCTGGATGAGGTAAACCGCCTCGAACCGTCGATCAAGGCCTTGAGCGATGAGGAGCTGAAAGCCAAGACTCCCTATTTTAAACAAAAGCTGGAAAGCGGGACGGAGCTCGAAGACATTATGGTCGAGGCTTTTGCCGTCGCGCGCGAGGCTTCCTGGCGGACGCTCGGCATGCGGCCCTTTGATGTCCAGATTATCGGGGGCCTGACGCTGCACGAGGGGAAGATTGCCGAGATGAAAACCGGCGAGGGAAAGACGCTGGCGGCGACTCTGCCCATTTACCTGAACGCCTTGACGGGCAAGGGGGTTCACCTGGTTACGGTCAACGACTACCTTGCCCAGCGGGATGCGGCCTGGATGGGGCCGATCTACAACTTTCTGGGAATGAACGTGGGCGTAATCGTCCACGGAATGGACGACGCTGAGCGGCGCGCTGCTTATCATGCCGATATCACGTACGGAACAAACAATGAGTTCGGCTTCGACTATCTGCGCGACAACATGAAGTTCAACATCGAGGAATTTGTGCAGAGGGATTTTAACTACGCCATTGTTGACGAGGTGGACAGCATCCTGATCGATGAGGCGAGAACGCCGCTGATCATCTCCGGGCCCTCGGAGGAATCTACCGATAAATATGCGCGGGTAAACGGGATAATCCCCAGCCTGCGCAAGGAAAAGGATTATGTCGTTGACGAAAAGAGCCGCACGGTCGTGCTCACGGAAGAGGGGGTGGCCAGCGTCGAGAAGAGTCTCAAGGTGGAGAATCTCTACGAACCCGGGAATATAGACCTGCTGCACCATGTCAACCAGGCGCTCCGCGCCCACACCCTTTTCAAACGGGATGTTGATTATCTGGTAAAGGACGGAAAGGTTGTCATAGTCGATGAGTTCACCGGCCGGGTAATGCCGGGCAGGAGATACAGCGATGGACTCCATCAAGCGCTCGAGGCCAAGGAACATGTAACTATCGAGCAGGAAAACCAGACCATGGCGTCTATTACCTTTCAGAATTATTTCCGCATGTATGAAAAATTGGCGGGCATGACCGGAACGGCGGACACCGAGGCGGAAGAGTTCAGCAAGATTTATAATCTGGAGGTTCTTGTCATCCCGACCAATATGCCGATGATCCGCGAGGATTTCTCCGATGTTATATACAAGACGGAAAAAGAGAAGTTTAATGCTGTTATAGAAGAAATAAAGAATCTGCATGAAGCAAAAAGGCCCGTTCTGGTCGGGACAATTTCCATTGAAAAATCGGAATTGCTCAGCAAGTACCTCACCCGTACCGGCATCAAGCACCATGTTCTCAACGCGAAGAACCATGAGCGGGAGGCGGAAATCGTCGCTCAGGCCGGGCAGCCGGGGCAGGTAACCATCTCGACCAATATGGCGGGCAGAGGCACCGACATCAAGCTGGGCGAGGGAGTCGCCGACTTGGGCGGCCTTCACATCCTGGGGACGGAAAGACACGAAAGCCGCCGGATAGACAATCAGCTCCGGGGACGTTCCGGACGGCAGGGCGACATGGGTTCTTCGCGTTTCTATTTGTCTCTGGAGGATGATCTGCTCCGGATTTTCGGCGCCGAGAGGATCTCCGGCGTTATGGAGAGGATAGGGATGGAAGAGGGGGAGCCTATCGAACACAAGCTCATTTCCAGGGCGATCGAAAACGCCCAGAAACGTGTCGAGGGACAGAATTTTGATATCCGTAAGCATTTGCTGGAATATGATGACGTGATGAACCGACAGCGCCAGGTGATCTACGAGCAGCGCAAAAGGGTGCTCAAGGGCGGGACGCTCCGGGAAGACATCAAGCAGATGATCCGGGAGATCGCCGATGAGATGGCCCCGGTTTACATCGATGAAAAGCGTCATCCGGAAGAGTGGAATCTGGGAGGATTCGACGACGAAATCTTCCACCGTTTCGGGCTGAAGCTTAATTTGGCGGAAACCGGCAGAGAAGCGGGGCCGGAGGCGCTGCAGGGGATGCTCGTTACGGCTCTCGAAGAACATCTGAAAAAAAAGGAGAACGATTTCGGTGAGTCCCTGATGGATTATCTGATGCGGGTGATCATGCTGCAGGCGATTGATTCCCAGTGGAAGGATCATCTGCTGGCGATGGACCACCTGAAAGAGGGGATAGGGCTCAGGGGCTACGGCCAGAAGGATCCGGTGCGGGAGTATCAGAAAGAGGGATACGACATGTTCATGGAGATGATCGGCCGGATCAAGTATGAAAGTGTCGAGAAGCTCTGCCTGGTGCAGGTCCGTCGCGAGGAAGAGGTAGAGCGGATTGAGGAAAAACAGCGCCGGACCTACAGGCTTTCCCGGGGCGAGGATGAAGCGCAGGCCGCCACTCCCATCAAAAGAAGCAAGCCGAAAATCGGGCGCAATGACCCGTGTCCATGTGGAAGCGGCAAAAAATACAAGAATTGCTGTGGCAGGGGCTGAAGAGGCTCTGGCGCCGGCAGCGTTACGGCAGATGGTTGGTGACGAGGTTGTTATGAAAAAGGTGCAAGAATGCAAGGTTCCGGGATTTCTTGCCAATGGAATCCCGGTTGGCATCAAGGAAAACGGCGAGCGGGATTTGTCGCTGATTTTTTCGCGGCAACCGGCAACGACGTCCGCGGTTTTTACGACGAACTGTTTCAAGGCTGCCCCGGTGCAAGTCGATATGGAGAGAATCCGCTCCGGGAAGATTCAGGCGATCGTCATCAACAGCGGTGTCGCCAATGCCGCAACGGGCAAAGAGGGCATAGACGATGCGCTGGCCGTTTCCCGGGCTCTCGCCGCAGAACTTGCCATTGATGAAGAAAAGATTTTTGTTGCCTCCACCGGCGTCATTGGACGCCGCTTGCCCGTAGGGAAGATCGTGGGCGGAATTAAGGACTTGGTGGCCGGTCTTAATGAAAATGGCATTGCGGACGCGGAGGCGGGAATCATGACGACAGACCGGTTTCCCAAAATTGCCTTTCGCCGCGGCACGATAGGAGGGTGTGAGATTTCCCTCTGCGGGATAGCCAAAGGGGCCGGGATGATCCAGCCCAATATGGCGACGATGCTGGCCTTTGTCATGACCGATGCGGCAATAGAAAAGGACGCACTTGATGCCCTGTTTCACCGCGCAGCAGCAGGCACTTTTAACGCTGTGACGGTTGACGGCTGTATGAGCACCAATGACACCGCCGTCATTATGGCCAATGGAGTGGCGGGCAACAGGCCCTTCAAAAAGGGGTTGCACTCGGCCGCGCTCTTCGGGGAGATGCTTGCGGATTTGATGCTGGAGCTTGCCAAAGGTTTGGTACGGGATGGCGAGGGCGCCACAAAGATGATTGAGATAAAAGTAACCGAGGCGCTTACGCAGAAAGATGCCGAGAAGGTCGCCTACGCCATTGCCAATTCCAATCTGGTGAAGACGGCATTTTTTGGAGAGGACCCAAACTGGGGGCGGATTATCTCCGCGGCGGGAGCGGTTGGCGTAGATTTGCCCGTTGAGCAGGTGAAGTTGTTCCTGGAGGATGTCCCACTTTTTGCAGAAGGCACAGGAGTGTCAGGAAGGGAAGATGAAATAGCGGAAATCATGAAAAGGCCGGAAATAAAAATCGGTATCTCGCTGGGGATGGGCAAAAAATCGTGGCGGGTTTGCACATCCGATCTTTCCTTCGACTACGTAAAAATCAACGCGCATTACCATACTTAACTGCAAGCGGTCATCTGTCAGACGAAAGCCGACAGCTTATTTCACCTTGCTTATTTTTAATCTTTATGTTATCAGCCGCGCAAATTCGCACACCCCCGGATTGTCGGGCGTTGCCTTTATTAAAGTAAAGGTTCCCGCCAAGATGATGGTGGTGGAGGGAAAAAACAAATTGAGGAGGATTTTACAGTGGCGAGTATTTCAATGAAGTTGTTGCTTGAGGCGGGGGTTCATTTCGGTCATCAGACCAACAAATGGAATCCCAAAATGAAAACGTACATTTTCGGCGCGAGAAACGGGATCTACATCATTGATCTGCAGCAGACGGTCGGGCTTTTTCAGACGGCGTACAAGTTTGTTGTGGAGACTGTTGCCGAAGGTGGGGAGCTGCTCTTTGTCGGCACCAAAAAGCAGGCGCAGGAATCGATCCAGGATGAAGCCGCGAGGTGCGAGATGCCATGCGTCAATCAGCGCTGGCTGGGCGGCATGCTGACCAATTTTGTAACGATCAAAAAGAGCATTGATCGTTTGAACGAACTTGATCAGATGTTCGAGGATGACAGCATCAAGGCTTTTCCAAAAAAGGAAATCCTCGGCATGCAAAAGGACAGGGATAAGCTGATCAAGGTTTTAGGCGGGATCAGGAAGCTGAAAAAATTGCCCAAATGCCTGTTTATTGTTGATCCCAAGCGGGAGGATATCGCCGTGACCGAGGCGAGAAAACTGAAGATACCGATTGTGGCGATGGTCGATACCAACTGCGATCCTGATCTGATCGATTACATAATCCCCGGGAACGACGATGCGATAAGGGCGATTAAACTGTTTTCCGCCAAGATGGCCGATGCCGTCATAGAAGGCAAAAAACGTTTTGAGGAGCGGCTGCAGGCCCAAAGCGACAAGGAAAGGGTCGCGGCGGATGGACCTATAGTCACTTACATAAAAGATGAGAACGATGTTCCTGAAACAGTGGAAAGCAAGGGTTTGGAGGCGCAGGAAAAGGGCGCCGGGGACCTGGAAGCCGCCCGGTAAATAGTTAACGGTTGACGGTTAACAGTTGACGGTTAACCGCCGGCAAATATTGAGGTCTTCAATTCAATGCAAACCGGAACCCGGAAACCGTCAACCGGAAACCGTAAACCGTCAACCGTAAGCAAGGAGGATAAAGTGGAAATAACATCAGCGATGGTGAAGGAACTCCGGGTAAAGACAGGCGCCGGGATGATGGATTGCAAACAGGCGTTGACTGCGGAGAATGGAGATTTTGAAAAGGCCATTGATTTTCTTCGTAAAAAAGGGATGTCTGCCGCAACGAAGCGTTCTTCCAAGGCGGCGAAGGATGGAATGGTAGCCTCGTACATCCACATGGGGGGCAAGATAGGGGTTATGGTGGAACTTAACTGCGAGACAGACTTTGTCGCGAAGACCGATGACTTCCAAACCTTGGCGAGGGACATTGCAATGCACATCGCGGCTTCCAATCCCCGCTACATACGCTCGGAGGAGATACCCGCGGAGGCATTGGAACGGGAAAAGGATATTTACCGCAGCCAGCTTGCCGCAGAGAAAAAGCCCGAGAAAATGTGGGAAAAAATCATGGAGGGCAAACTGAAAAAGTACTATGAAGAGGTTTGCCTGCTCAATCAGAAGTTCATAAAGAATACCGATGTTTCGGTTGAAACCCTGGTCAACAACATGATTGCCAAGACCGGAGAAAATATTGTGATCCGAAGATTTTCAAGGTTCCAGTTAGGTGAAGAACTGTAATAGGAAGACTATGGAACAGGCTGTTTACAAAAGGGTTTTGCTTAAACTGAGCGGCGAGACCTTCATGGGTAAGCTTTCCGCCGGCATAGACCCTGGTGTTGTTGACGCCCTGGCCGCTGAAATACGAGATGTTGTGGCCCTTGGCGTGCAGTTGGGCATTGTCATTGGGGGCGGCAACATTTTTCGCGGCATGTCGGAAAGCGCCAAGGGGCTGGACAGAACCACGGCGGACTATATGGGGATGCTTGCCACCGTTATCAACGGCCTCGCCCTGCAAAGCGCCCTCGAACATGCGGACGTCATTACCCGCGTGCAGACGGCCATTGAGATGAGGGCCGTCGCCGAACCGTTCATCCAGAGACGCGCCATGCGTCATCTCGAAAAGGGGCGGGTGGTCATTTTTGCCGCCGGGACCGGAAACCCCTATTTCACGACCGACACGGCGGCGGTGCTGCGGGCGGTGGAAATAAAGGCTGATATCATCATGAAGGCCACGAAGGTAGATGGCATTTATGACTGCGATCCGGTAAAAAACCCGGACGCGGTCATGTATAAGAAAATAAGCTATACCGATGTGTTGACAAAAGATCTTAAAGTAATGGATGCAACCGCCATCTCCCTTTGCCGGGCCAACAAATTGCCGCTGAATGTTTTCAACCTGCAGAAACCAGGCAACATCAAAAAAGTGATCTGTGGTCAGACGGTGGGCACAATTGTCGGAGGTTAGGGCTATGAAAGAAGAAATTTTTGGGGAACTTCACGAAAATATGGGCAAGATGATCCAGTCTTTGGAGAAGTCCTTCAGCAAGGTAAGGACGGGCAGGGCGTCATTGTCGCTGCTGGATGGAATTCGCGTTGAATACTACGGCACGGTGACGCCTCTTAATCAGTTGGCTTCTCTTTCCACGCCGGAAAGCCGGATGATCCTTATTTCTCCCTGGGACAGTTCCGTTCTGGGAGCCATAGAAAAGGCGATTCAAAAATCGGATTTGGGGCTGATGCCGAGCAATGACGGCAAGCTTATCCGTCTGGCGATTCCTGTCCTGACCGAGGAGAGACGCAAGGAGCTGGTCAAGGTTGTCCGCAAGGCGGCAGAGGAGTGCAAGATCAAGCAGCGCAACTTGCGGCGGGATGCCAATGAGGAGATTAAAAAGCTGAAAAAAGACAGCGCCATCTCAGAAGACGAGCAATTTGCCATCCAGGAGGAAGTGCAGAAGATTACCGATGGCTACATAGCGCAAACAGACAAGCTCCTGGCCGTAAAAGAAAAAGAGATCATGGAGATATAGGCTGATTCTTCAGTAAAACCTTTACTGGGGAGCCTGCCGGCTCCCCGTTTTATTTGGCGACATATAGACAAACAGGGTTGAATTAAAAAGTTCAATTCTGTTTTGACAATTAGCATCAGGTGGATAATGAGCAGTATTGATTCGGGGAAGCTGCCGCAGCATATCGCGATTATCATGGACGGAAATGGTCGCTGGGCGAAAAGCCACGCGCTGGGAAGGGTTCTGGGGCACCGAAAAGGGGCCGAGTCCGTCCGTGTCGCGGTGAAGACCTGCCGCCGGATTGGGATCAAATTCCTGACGCTGTACGCATTTTCCATGGAAAACTGGTTTCGTCCGCAAGAGGAGGTTAGTGCCCTGATGAAGCTCCTTGAGGAGTATCTGGAGGGCGAAGCCGAGGAGATGATGGAGCAGGATATTCGTCTCATGGCGATTGGCCGCATCGATTCCCTCGATAAAGGGGTTCTCGAAAAACTCCGGGAGACAATGGAGAAAACCGCCGGAAACGGCGGGATGGTCCTTAATCTGGCGTTGAGTTACGGCGGCCGTGAAGAAATTGCAATGGCGGCAAGAAGAATGCTTAATGAAGGTCTGGCGGGGAAGTTCAGGCCGGAGGAGGTAACCGAGCAGCTCTTCCAACGTTATCTCTATACAAGTGAGCTTCCTGATCCTGACCTGCTGATTCGCACCGGGGGAGAGCATCGCATCAGCAACTTTCTGCTGTTTCAGGCGGCATACACGGAGTTCTATTTTTCCAATGTTCTGTGGCCCGATTTTCGCGAGCCGGAACTGCTGGAGGCCATTGCCGAATTCCAGAAAAGGGAACGGCGTTTTGGCCGTATAAGCGAGCAGTTAGAGAAACGGTGATGGCGGAAAAACTGCCGCTGATAACCGATAAAAAGGGAAATATGTTGTCACACGCCAAAAGATGGATAACCGCCCTGATTGCCGTTCCGGTTCTGTTCTGGACGATTGCCTGGGGCGGGATGACTGCCTTTGCCGTTTTAATTATAGCCGCCGCGCTTGCGGGGATGTTTGAATACAACCGGATGGCTTTCAGTCGCGGGTTTTCTGTCGAAAAGATCGTTACAACCGCCTGTGCCCTGTTATTTCCGCTGGCAGCCTGGGGGGGGGACAGGGAACTGCTTTTGGCTCTTGCCGCCCTTTCGGTCATAGCTGTGTTTGTTTTAAACCTGCTTCAGACTAAAAAGGGCAGGCTGGAGATGAATTGCCCCGCCCGCGCCGTTCTGGGAATAATGTACATTCCCCTGTTGCTTTCGCACTTGCTTTTGATCCGCGCGCTGCCTGCCGGCGAATTATGGGTTTTTTATGTCCTCGTTGTTGCCTTTGCCGGTGACGTTGCCGCCTATTATGTCGGGCGATCGCTCGGAAAACGAAAGCTCCTTATCGAGGTTAGCCCCGGCAAGACCGTTGCCGGTACCGTTGGCCTGATTGTCGGCAGCACTATCGGCAGCATTGTTTTTATGAAATATTTTTTCCCCTCTCTGTCGCTCTGGCATGCGGTCTTTCTTGGTTTGACCGGTGGAGTGATCGGCCAACTGGGGGATCTTACCGAATCAGCCTTGAAACGCGAGGCCGGGATCAAGGATTCGAGCGCCCTGCTTCCCGGGCACGGAGGGATTCTCGATCGTCTGGATTGCCTGCTGTTCATTGCCCCGTTCGTATTTTATTACAAGGAGTTCATTATAAAGTGAAGAATATTTCGCTTCTCGGCGCTACGGGCTCGATCGGGGTGAGCACGCTGGATGTGGTCGCTTCCCATCCGGCGGAGTTTGCAGTTTCGGCCTTGGCGGGGGGGCGCAATATCAATTTGCTGAAGGAGCAGATCGAACGCTTCCGGCCGCGGTTGGCGGTAGTTATTGACGAAGAACATGCGGTGGAATTAAAAAACATTTTAAATAATTCCCGCACTGCCATTTTATCAGGGGTGGAAGGCTACCGTGAGGCAGCGTCTTTTTCGGAGGCAGATATCGTTGTCTCCGCGATTGTCGGCGCTGCCGGTCTAATCCCCACGCTGGACGCAATTGACGCCGGTAAGGATGTCGCTTTGGCCAACAAGGAAACGCTGGTTATGGCGGGGGGGCTTGTACTGGGCAAGGCTGCTGTCAAGGGGGTCAGAATTATCCCGGTTGACAGCGAACACAGCGCCATTTTTCAGTGTCTGCAGGGAAACGATCCCCGCTCGGTGCGGCGGATAATCCTGACGGCGTCGGGGGGGCCATTCCTCCACGCAACCCGGAAAGAGCTGGAAGCCGTCACCCCATGGCAGGCGCTGAAGCATCCCAACTGGAAGATGGGGAGGAAGATCTCCATCGATTCGGCGACGATGATGAACAAGGGGCTCGAGGTCATCGAGGCAAGCTGGCTCTTCGGGCTTGCGGCAACGAAAATCGACGTGCTGGTTCACCCGCAAAGCATCGTCCATTCGCTGGTTGAATATTGCGATGGAAGCGTGATTGCCCAGTTGGGGATTCCGGATATGAGGATCCCGATTGCGTACGCCCTGTCCTATCCGCAGCGTCTGAACCGGTACGGAGGCCGTCTTGACCTTGCCGCGGCCGGCGGGCTCACCTTTTTAAAGCCCGATTTCGAGCGATTCCCGGCGCTTGGGCTTTCTTTCCGGGCGGCAGAAGCCGGAGGGACGCTGCCGGCCGTTCTCAACGCGGCCAATGAGATTGCGGTAACGGCTTTTCTGGAAGAGCAGGTCGGCTTTTATGGTATAAGTCGTGTTGTGGAAATGGTTCTTGCCAGGCATGAGCGGAAGGAGGAACCGTCCTTGGCGGAGATTCTGGAAGCTGACCGGTGGGCCAGAGTTGAGGCCTTAAATATTATTAAAGGAATGACAAAGTGATTGGAACAAGTATTGTATCGGTAGTAGTTCTGTTGGGTGCGCTGATCTTCATCCACGAATTTGGCCACTTTTTAGTTGCAAAATGGTCGGGGGTTGGGGTGTTGAAATTTTCCCTGGGCTTTGGCCCTCGCCTGATCGGCAGGAAAGTTGGGGAGACCGAATATATGCTCTCCCTTATTCCGCTCGGCGGCTATGTAAAACTTCTCGGGGAGGAGCAGGGCGAGGAATTGTCGCCCGAGGAAGAAAAAAGATCCTTTGCAGTGCAGAAAGTCTGGAAGCGAATTGCTATTGTGGCGGCGGGGCCGATTTTCAACCTGCTTCTGGCCGTTTTGATCTTCACCGTCGTCAACATATATGGCATGCCGGCGCTGACGTCGGAAGTGGGGACCATCCAGCCTGATTCCGCCGCATTTGAAGCAGGGATGCAGGTAGGCGATAAGATAACCGCAATTGATCAGAGGGCTGTGAAAAAATGGGATGATATTGCTGTCATTGTTACCAAAAGCAACGGGAAGACCCTGCTTGTGGCCGTCCAGAGAGGCTCAGCCCTGCTGAAGATTCCCATTACTCCGAAACGGATGAAGGCCAGCAATATCTTTGGGGAAGCAGTTGAATCCTACAAAATAGGGATATCGCCGGCAGCGAGCACCCAAATTGAGAGACTGAACCCAGCCCTGGCCTTTGTCGAAGGCCTGAAGCAGACTGGACGAATCAGCAAGCTGACTGTTTTGAGCATTGTCAAGATGTTTGAAGGGGTAGTTTCTCCCAAGACCATGGGCGGGCCGATCTTCATTGCGCAGATTGCCGGAGCTCAGGCAAAACAGGGGGTTGCCGCATTTCTGCTTTTTATGGCCCTGCTGAGCATCAATCTGGGGATATTGAATCTGCTGCCGATTCCGGTGCTGGATGGAGGTCATCTCTTTTTTATGACAATCGAACTTATAACCGGCAAAGAGGTAAAGCAGCGCTGGCGGGAAATGGCCCAGCAGGTCGGTTTTACGCTGCTTATTCTGCTGATGATTTTTGTCTTTCTGATGGATATAGAGAGGCTTGACATCAGATTCATAAGCGATTTCATCAGAAAAATTACCGGTTAAGATGATTACTCTGGCAATCGAGTGCGCGACAAAAGCGGCAAGCGCGGCCCTCTTGGCGGATGAAGAGGTGACAGGCGAGGTATATCTGGATGCAAGGAGTCATCATTCCGAGGTTGTGCTTCCGGCCTTAGAGAGCCTTTTGGCGCTAGCAGGGTTGACAATCAAAAATGTCGATCTTTTCGCCTGCACCACAGGGCCGGGTTCCTTTACCGGCGTGCGCATCGGGATCGCCACTGTCAAGGGGCTGGCTCTTGCCACCGGACGACCGATAGTTGGCGTTTCCACCCTCGAAGCGCTGGCCATGAACATCAACTTTTCTAAACGACTGATATGCCCCTTGCTGGATGCCCGGAAAAACCAGGTTTATGCCGGTCTTTACCGCATCGGCGAGGACGGGTTGCTCCAATCCGTAGTTGCCGATTACCTCGGCGATCTGGAAACAGTTCTGAAGAATCTGCCCCGGGAAGATATAGATTTTATTGGCGAGGGGGCCCTCCGGTATCGGGACAATATCCGCGCAGAGTTCCCCGCGGCAAACATCAGCAAGTTTGCGAAGATTAACAACCCCAATGCCGCGTCATTGGGGATTGCCGCAATTGGCCGCTATAAGCGCGATGGCGTGGTGGAGGATGCGCTGTCGCTGCTGCCGACTTATCTGCGCTTATCCGAAGCTGAACAAAAAAAAGGCCTCTGAAAAATTTTGCATGGAAAACTGCGCGCCTTCCCTTAAATCCGGGATTGACATAGCTTCAAAACTGATATAGTTTAACGCCTCGATGGGTTATTCTTCCTGCGGGGCTGTTTTTGGTGGGGGGAGGCTTTTCAAAGGCCTTTATTCCGTTATCTTTTATTTAAAAATGTCCTGCCGCTGTCCCTTCCTCTCAGCGGGAGAGGATAGGGAGGAGTTACATCCTTCCATATTCCCGTTGCGGGTATGGGGTTTATAAAGGGAGGCAGTAATTGTCTAAAGAGGATCAGCACAGCAGTTACATAATCGGGGAAGGGCTCCCCTTTGTCTTTGCTTCATTTCTTGCTGCCATTCTGATCTATTGGGCCGGTTTCCGGTTTGTTTCCCTGTTTTTCTTCTGTCTTGCCTTTTTCATAACCTGGTTTTTTCGTAATCCGGAGAGGGAAACCCCTGAAAAAGAGGGGTTGATCATTTCTCCGGCCGATGGCCTGGTAATAAAGATTGAGGAGGTCCAAAGCGGGGAGATCCCGGGGCAAATCATGCGTAAAGTAAGCATCTTCATGAACGTTTTCAATGTCCATGTCAACAGGTTCCCCTGTTCGGGAGAAATCCGGACGATAAGTTACAGGCCGGGGAAGTTCCTTTCCGCCAACCTGGATAAGGCATCGGAAGCAAATGAAAGAAATACAGTTGTCATCAGAATGGCCGACGGCCGCGAGATCGTAACGATCCAGATTGCCGGTCTTATTGCCAGACGAATCGTCTGGTGGATCAGGGAACATGATACTGCTCAAAAGGGGAAACGGTTCGGAATGATCCGTTTCGGTTCACGGCTCGAGGTTTTCATGCCTTTGAGTTCTGCCGTTCTCGTCAATATTGGCGACAAGGTCAGGGCCGGGGAAACGCCCATAGGAGAATTGACATGAAAAATAACAGACAACACGAGGAGAATAGAAGGAATCTGGTCGTTTATGTGCTTCCCAACCTCTTCACGACGGCCAACCTGTTTTGCGGTTTTTATTCAGTAATTGCTGCCATGAAGGGTATGTATGAAGTTGCGGCTATTGCTATTCTGGTTGCCGTAGTTCTGGACAGCCTGGATGGCCGGATCGCGCGCATGACCCATACGACCAGCCGGTTCGGCGGCGAATATGACTCTTTATGCGACCTTGTGAGTTTCGGCGTGGCGCCGGCGCTCATGATTTACAACTGGTCCTTGTTTTCTTTCGGAAAATGGGGCTGGCTGGTGGCTTTTCTGTTCGTTGTCTGCGGCGCTCTGCGGCTGGCCAGGTTCAATGTGCAGGTGGGGATTATCAACAGTCGGGTCTTCAATGGCTTGCCGATTCCCGGCGGCGCGGCGGTGTTGGCTACGTTCATACTGCTTTTTTATTATCTGGGAGGAGAAGGGCGCTACCCGAGTTTACCGATCATGATTGGTGTGGCCGCGACATCGATTTTTATGGTAAGCAGCATAAAATATTACAGTTTCAAGGACCTTAATTATTTTTCCCGCAAGCCTTTTATGTGTTTTGTGTTGATTGTCTTAATCCTCGTTATCATTGCCGCGGAGCCGCAGATTATGCTCTTTACGTTCGCCTTTGGTTACAGTCTAACCGGCCCGGTATGGGCTTTGCTGAAACTTCTCAGGCGAAAGCAGGAGAATGTTGAGGTGGAGAAGCAGGCTCAATCTCACGACCTCCCCGTTTAATATGAAAAAGATGGATAAAGATATAAGTTTTCGGGTTTGAGTTCTTGTATGTCGTTTAGCGGTGCTGCGGGGCGTGCTTAAAAAAATTACAAAATTACAAATCAAGGAGCGTTTAAATGAGAAGCTACAATGTGGCGGTTGTCGGGGCAACGGGAGCAGTCGGCAACGAGATGATCAAGGTTTTGGAACAGCGCAACTTTCCTGTTAAGGAATTGACGCTTCTTGCCTCGGACCGATCGCTGGGCAAGGAACTCACCTTTCATGGCAAATCCATACCGGTTGAGGTGCTGACGGAAAACTCCTTCAGGGGAATTGAGATAGGGCTTTTTTCCGCCGGGGGGAGTATCAGCGAAAAGTTTGCCCCGCTTGCCGCTGCCGCCGGTTGTGTGGTTATCGACAATACAAGCGCCTTCCGAATGGTCCCGGAGATTCCGCTGGTCGTCCCAGAGGTTAATCCCGAGGCGATCGCCCTGTACAAGAACCGCGGAATTATCGCCAACCCCAACTGTTCCACGATACAGATGGTTGTAGCACTGAAACCGATTCACGACGCGGCGCGGATAAAAAGGATCGTGGTTTCGACCTACCAGGCTGTTTCGGGAACGGGCAAGAGGGCAATCGAGGAACTTTCTCTGCAGACGCAGGCGCTCTTGAGCTTCAATGACCCAGTTGTCAAGGTATATCCGCACCGGATAGCCTTCAACTGTCTGCCGCATATCGACGTCTTTCTGGAAAACGGCTACACGAAAGAAGAGATGAAAATGGTCAATGAGACCAAGAAGATATTTAACGATCAATCGATCAGGGTAACCGCCACAGCCGTGCGGGTTCCCGTTTTTTACAGCCATTCTGAGGCGGTAAATATTGAAACAGAAAAAAAGCTCACGGCCGAACAGGTCCGCGAACTGCTTTCCGGGGCGCCGGGCGTTGTGGTTGTCGATAACCCGGGCTTCAACGAGTATCCGCTGGCAATTGACGCCGCCGGCAGGGATGAAACGTTTGTCGGCAGAATACGGGAAGACGAGTCCATTCCCAATGGAATAAATCTCTGGGTTGTGTCGGATAATATAAGAAAAGGCGCCGCCCTGAACGCCGTCCAGATCGCCGAGATTTTGAGCAGCAAGTATCTATGAGAATAAGCGGAGGGGAGGCGAAGGGAAGGCTGATCCGCATTCCGGCGGGGGGGCATGTCCGGCCTACAACCGATCGCGTCAGGGAATCGCTTTTTAATATACTCTCTACAGTAGCGGAAACATCATTCCTGGATTTATTTGCAGGCAGCGGGATTGTCGGCATAGAGGCGCTGAGCCGCGGCGCTGCTCATGCCGTCTTTGTGGAAAAGGATTTAAAGGTTGCCGACGCTCTGAAGGAAAGGATCAGCGGGTTCGGATTTACAGGCCGGGCCAATGTGATTTCCGCCCCTGTGCATAAGGCGCTGGATATTCTCCGTCGCAGTGGGAAAAGATTTGACATAATTTTTGCAGATCCTCCCTATAACGAAGGTCAGGCTGTTGAAACCATGCATTTTCTGGAGAATGGGGAGTTGATGGCTCCCGCTGGCGTTTTGGTCCTGCAGCATTCCGCAAGAGAAAAAACCGGGGAGCTGAAGGCCGTCTCGCTGTTTTTGACCGACAAGAGACAATATGGGGAGACAGTTTTATCTTTTTTCCGAAAAGAAGATTCCGGCGGGGAGGGCGGACAAGGAGCGCAAGCAGGGGACTGATGGCGGCGCGGTTGGTTAATCCTTAATGGCATAAAAAACGCGAGGGGGAGTAGCTGTGAAAAAAATGGCTGTATATCCAGGCTCTTTTGATCCTATTACCAATGGCCATGTCGATATTATCAGGCGCAGCCTGCATATGTTTGATGAATTGACTGTTTTGATAGCGCATAATCCGACAAAGAAAACGCACTTTTCCCTGGAGGAGCGCCTGGAGATGATCCGGGAGGTCACCCAGGACTGCAAAAATATCCGTGTGGACAGTTTTGACGGACTGCTGGTCGATTATCTAAAGGAAATGGGCGCGGACGTTATTATTCGTGGGCTCCGGGCTCTTTCCGATTTTGAATACGAGTTTCAGCTTGCCCTGATGAACCGTCGGCTGAACCGCGATATCGAGACGTTATTTCTTATGACCGGGTACCAGTGGTTCTACACCAGCTCAACAATTATTAATGAGGCGGCCAGTATGGGCGGTTCCGTCGAGGGGCTGGTCCCGGATATAGTGAACAGGAAGCTGATAGAGAAATATTCAAACAAAGGAGTATAGGTATGGAAAAGAACGTAGCTTTGCATAAACTGGCAAAAAGGATTGGGCTGATCAAGCCCTCGCCGACGTTGGAGATTCAGGCAAAGGCCAACGCCCTGAAAGCGGCAGGACGCGATATCATCAGTTTCGGGGCGGGGGAGCCCGATTTTGACACGCCGGATAACATCAAGGAAGCGGCCATTGCCTCGATAAAGGCGGGGTTTACCAAATACACGCCCGTCGGGGGAATCGATGATCTCAAGGATGCGGTCATCGCCAAGCTGGAGCGGGACAGCCAGTTGCGATACGGGCGTTCCCAGATTGTCGTCTCCTGCGGCGCCAAGCACTCCCTTTTCAACATTGCCCATGTGCTCTTCGAGGAGGGCGACGAGGTGCTTATTCCCTCGCCCTATTGGGTCTCCTACACCGACATCGTCTATCTGACCGGGGCCAAACCGGTGGTGATAAAAACCAGCATTGAAGATGGCTTCAAGCTTCAGCCGGCGCAACTGGAAGCGGCGATAACGCCGCGCACCCGGGCCATGATCATCAACTGCCCGTCAAACCCCGCCGGGGTCTGTTACAGCCGGCAGGAATTGGAGAAACTTGCCGAGATACTTCTTGCCAGGGGCGTCATGATCATATCGGATGACATCTACGAAAAGATAATCTACGACGATAACAGATTTTATTCGCTGGCATCGTTCAGCGAAGAGCTTAAGAACAATACGCTTGTCGTCAATGGCGTATCCAAGAGCTATGCGATGACCGGCTGGCGCATTGGCTACACGGCCGGCCCCGAAGAGATAATTGCGGCGATTACGAAATACCAGAGTCAGAACACCTCCAATCCGACCTCGATAGCTCAGAAGGCGGCGGTGGCAGCGCTCAATGGTCCGCAGGAGGGGGTGCTGGCGATGAGTCGGGCATTCCAGCAGCGCCGGGACGTTATTGTCCGCAGGCTCAACGAGATACCGGGGATCGACTGCCTGAACCCGCAGGGCGCCTTTTATGTGTTTCCCCGTGTCTCGTCTTTCTACGGCAAATCTTTCGGGGGAAGGGTCATCGGCAATTCATCGGAAATGGCGGCTTATCTGCTGGAAGAGGCGAACGTGGCCCTGGTCCCAGGGGTGGATTTTGGCCATGACGACCATCTGCGCCTCTCCTATGCCACATCGCTTGCGAAGATTGAAATGGGGGTTGAGAGAATGCGGGCGGCCCTGCTGAAGAGTTAGCTTAACCTTCAGCAACCTCGCTGATTTTAACTGTTCATAATCAGATGCTGGCAAAGAAGGTGAAGGCGCTCAGTCTGCCGCCGTCAGAAAATAGAGGTCTGAATTTGAGTTTGCCGAGAAAAAAAACAAAGGTTCTCGATGTGGGGGGGGTAAAGATCGGCGGGGACTTTCAGGTAGTTGTCCAGTCCATGACTTCCTGCGATACCCGCGATGTCGCCTCCACGCTGAAACAGATCAAGATTCTGGCAGATGCCGGTTGTGAAATCGTCCGGGTGGCGGTACCGGATGAAACAGCCGCCGCAGCGATCAGAGAAATACGTTCGCAAATAACCATTCCGCTGATTGCCGACATCCATTTCCGCGCCGACCTTGCGGTTATGGCGCTGAATAATGGCGCCGACGCGATCCGTATCAACCCGGGCAATATTCCGGTTGAGGACATTCGCCGGATTGTCAAGGAGGCGAAAAAGAACAAAAAGGTCATCCGGATCGGAGTGAATTCAGGTTCTCTGGAGAAGGACATAGCCTTCCGTCATCGCGGAGCGACGGCCCCCGCCCTCGTGGAAAGCGCCCTGCGGAATATCCGCCTCTTGGAAGAGATGGACTTTACCGACATGAAGCTTTCGCTTAAGTCGTCGGATGTGGCAACCACCATTGAGGCCTATCGTTCGATCTCCGCCTTGACCGACTACCCACTGCATCTCGGCGTTACGGAGGCGGGTACCCTTCTGCAGTCGGCTATAAAATCGGCGCTGGGCATCGGCGCCCTGCTTTATGATGGGATTGGCGATACGATAAGGGTTTCCATCACCGGCGACCCGTTGCAGGAAATCGGGGTTGCCTTCGGCATTCTGCGGGCGCTGAAGTTGCGCAATGTCGGCCCGGAAATCATCTCCTGCCCTACCTGCGGTCGTTGCGAAATAGACCTCGTATCGCTGACTTCGCAGGTGGAAGAGAAACTCAAAGGGATGAAGGCCCCGCTCAAGATAGCGTTGATGGGTTGTGTCGTGAACGGGCCGGGCGAGGCCGGCGAGGCCGATATCGGGATTGCCGGGGGAAAGGGCGCTGGCATGCTGTTTAAAAAGGGAGAGGTGGTTCGAAAACTGCGTGAAGATGAATTCGTCTCGGTGCTGCTGGAAGAGATTCGCCTGATGACCGGGGATTGCGCCGGAAGTTAAAAGTGAGGAGATTTAATGCGTTATTCTGAAATGTTTCTGCCTACGGCGCGGGAGATTCCGTCCGATGCGGAGTTGATCAGCCATCAGTTGATGGTGCGGGCCGGGATGATAAGAAAACTGACCAGCGGGGTCTATTCCTGGCTGCCGCTCGGTTACCGGGTTCTTCGCAAGTTTGAAGAGATAGTTAGAGAGGAGATGAACCGGGCGGGCGCCCAGGAGGTGTTTTTGCCGATGGTGCAGCCGGCGGAGTTATGGCAGGAGTCGGGCCGTTGGGTTCATTATGGCAAGGAGCTCCTGCGTTTTCGGGACCGGCATGACCGTGAGTGTTGCCTCGGCCCGACCCATGAAGAGGTCATCACCGACCTGGTCAGGAACGAAATAAAGACCTACCGGCAGCTTCCGAAAAATCTCTACCAGATCCAGACAAAATTCCGTGACGAAATCAGGCCGCGGTTTGGGGTTATGCGCTCCCGGGAATTTGGGATGAAGGACGCGTACAGCTTTGACGCGGATGAAGCGGGAAGCGAGATCAGCTACAGAAAAATGTTTGAGGCGTATAAACGGATATTTTCCCGCTGCGGATTGAATTTCCGGCCGGTCGAGGCGGATTCTGGCAGTATCGGAGGACATTATTCCCATGAATTCATGGTGATGGCTGATTCAGGGGAGGATGCCGTCTGCTATTGCAGCACCTGCGACTATGCGGCCAATCTGGAAAAGGCGGAGGTTGCGCGTCCTGAAGTTAATGCCCCGGCGACAGAGGTTGCCCCGATTGCCGAGGTTCATACCCCCTCAGTGAGAACTATCGAAGATGTTTGTGTTTTTCTTGAAGTCAAGCCGTCTGATGTTGTAAAAACGCTGATTTTTTCCGCCGATGATATCCCGGTGGCGGTGCTGGTTAGAGGAGACCATGAGGTAAACGAGATCAAGGTTAAGAATTACCTCCACTGCAATTCAATAGCTTTGGCCGATGAGGCGACGATCAGGATGGTTACTGGAGCGGCAAGAGGGTTTGCCGGCGCCGTCGGAATCAAATGCCGGATAATCGCCGATTATTCGCTTTTGGGAAGGAACGACCTGGTTATGGGCGCCAATCGTGATGATTTTCACCTGCGTCACGTCAAGCCCGGCAGGGATTTTCCACTGGAGGAATTTGCCGATCTGCGCCTGATCAGGGAAAATGATTCTTGTCCCCGCTGCGGCGGCGCCATCAACATCGCCCGGGGAATCGAGGTCGGTCATGTCTTCAAATTGGGATTAAAGTACAGCCAGGCGATGAAAGCGGTTTTTCTCGATCGGAACGGCAAGGAACAGTTTATGTTCATGGGGTGCTACGGCATCGGCATCGGCAGGACCGTTGCTGCCGCAATCGAGCAGAATAATGACAAGGATGGGATTGTCTGGCCGCCGGCCCTTGCCCCCTATCAAGTCATTATTACCCCGGTCAACGTCAACGAAAGCGCCCTTGCTGAAGCCGCGGAAAAGCTCTATCAAGCGCTGCTCGCAAGGGGGGTTGAGACCATTCTCGACGATCGCGACGAGCGGGTCGGCGTCAAGTTTAAAGACGCTGATTTGATAGGCATTCCCTGGCGGGTGACAATCGGCCCGAAAAAGCTGGCGGAGGGGAATGTCGAAATCAAAGACAGACGCACCGGTGAGATCAAAATCCTCCCCCTTGCCGAGGCGACGGCTTTTCTGGCTGAAAAAGTTCAGATTAATGTTAATAAATAGTCAATAACAGTGAGGAATAAATTATAATCTTGCACTCCCGGAATCCCTTTTCAATCTTTACCCGGCTGCCATTCCCGCATGTTTCCTGCGGGAAGCAGGCCGGAAGGCCGATAAATTGTTGTGGATAAGGGATCAGTCCCCATGCTTCGCATAAACGACATTCTGGATAAAGTCCAAACCTATCTTTCCGCTGAGCAGATGGGGATGATCGAAAAGGCATATATCTTTTCGGCCTCCGTTCATCAGGGGCAGATCCGTCTCTCCGGCGAGCCCTACCTGACTCACCCGATGGAAGTATGCGGTATTCTTGCCGATATGAAACTCGATACGGCAACGCTTGTCACCGGACTTCTGCACGACACCGTCGAAGACACCCTCACCACGATCGAACAGATTGAAGAATACTTCGGCAAAGAGGTGGCGTTTCTGGTTGCCGGCATGACAAAGATCGGGAAGATCACCTTTGGCAGCAAAGAAAAACGCCAGGCGGAAAATTACCGGAAGATGATCTTGGCGATGTCAACCGATATTCGCATCCTGCTTGTCAAGCTGGCCGACCGGGTCCATAATATGCGGACAATGCAGTTTCAATCCCCCGAGAAGCAGTTGCAGATCTCGCAGGAGACCCTCGATCTGTACGCGCCCCTGGCAAATCGCCTCGGGATAAACTGGATGAAGACGGAACTGGAAGACCTGTCATTCCGCTATATCGATTTTGCCGCTTATAACGAGCTGGCGACAAGGATTGAAAAAAAGCAGGATAAAAGAAGCGAATACACCAATGAGATCAAGCAGGTAATTTCCCGGGAGATGGAGCGGTTCAACATCAAGGGCGAGCTTGAGGGGAGGGCCAAACACCTCTACAGCATCTATAAAAAAATGAAGGAACAGAAGATCGACTTCGACGAGGTGTACGATCTGATCGCCTTCCGCATCATCCTCGATTCCGACGCCGTCAAGGACTGCTACGAGGCGCTCAGCATGGTTCACGCACTCTGGAAGCCGGTTCAGGGAAGGTTCAAGGATTATATCGCGATGCCGAAGGCCAATCATTATCAGTCGCTGCATACGACGGTGATCGGTCCTTACGGGGAGAGGGTGGAAATCCAGATCCGGACGAGGGCGATGCACGAATGGGCGGAAGGGGGAATTGCCGCCCACTGGCGCTACAAAGAGGGGAAGGATGCCTCGAAAGACGATGAGGAGATAAAAAAGCTCCGGGATCTTCTGGAGGCGCAGCAGGAGGTGAAAGATCCCCGTGAGTTTATGTCCAACCTGAGGATCGCCCTTTTCCCCGAGGATGTTTATGTTTTTACTCCCCAGGGGGAGGTAAAGGCCTTTCCGAAAGGCGCCACGCCGATCGATTTTGCCTACAGCGTGCACACGGATGTGGGGCATCAGTGCATCGGCGCCAAGGTTAACAGGAGCATTGTCCCCCTGAAATATCAACTGCAAAATGGCGATACGGTTGAAATTATTACCCAGGCCGGGCACCACCCCGGCAAGGACTGGCTGAAATATGCCGTTACCTCGCGCGCCTTGGCGAAGATTAGAAACTGGGTCAAGGCAGAAGAACGGGAAAAGAGTCTTGCGCTCGGACAGGATCTTCTCGACAAGGAGTTCAGGAAACATAATCTCAAACTCGGGCAGGTGGCTAAATCTCCAGAAATGCAGGAGCTGTTCAAAGAACTGCACGTTGATTCCCTCGACGATCTGCTCTCCTTGATCGGTTTTGGGAGGGTTTCTGCCAAGCATGTCGCTCACAAATTTTTGCCCGAAGAGGAAATAAAAAAAGAGGAACTTCCTGAAAAGAAAAAGAAAAAAGGGGCGGGCAGCGAAGCAATCGGCGTTTCGTTAACCGGAGTGGACGACATCATGGTGAGCTTTGGCAAGTGCTGCCATCCGATACCGGGGGACGAAATCATCGGGTACATCTCCCGCGGACGGGGGATCATTGTCCATACAACGTCGTGTCCCCATGTCCGCGATATGGATCCGGAGCGGTTGGTGAGCGTACACTGGGATGCCGCTGACAAGAAGGAATACCAGGTTGAGATGACGGTTGTCTGCCACGACAGCAAAGGGGTGCTTGCGGAAATCAGCTCGGCAATTTCCGCAATGGATATCAACATTGCCCACGCCGAGGTAAATACGGATACCGGAGGGCGCGTTACCTGCAATTTCGGCGTAAATGTTGAAAGCCTGAAGCAATTTAACGAACTGACGGTTGCAGTTCGGAAGTTGCGGGGGGTGATTTCGGCTGACAGGATAAAGCCCTCATAACTGACTTTGAGGGATAAGAGCGGCTGAAACGATAACAAAACGGCGAAGCTGCCAATTTTAACTTTGACGTTAGCGCCGGTTTGCTGTATGAAGCGTCTGGCTTTCAGGGACTGAGGCCGGAAGGGAAGAGTGAACAATGCGTGGGCATTTGCTGATGTATAGATTATGGTTGTCCTTTGTCGTTGCTGTAATGTTTTTGTTCCCGATGGCCGAAATGGGGATGGCGCAGACAAGAGAATTCGTTGTCCTGCTTGACCCGGCGCATGGGGGTGAAGACAAGGGCGTGGTTAATGATTCCTTCCAGGAGAAGGATCTGACGCTAAAGCTTGCGCTGCTGATTCGCGAAGAGGCGCGGAAGACCCCGGGGCTGCAAATCATCTTGACCCGTTCGCTTGACAAAAAGGAATCTGCGGCCGAAAGGCGCAATGCCATAGGGACGGGAAAGGCCGATTGCCTGTTGAGTCTGCATGTAAACGCAGGATTTGGAAACAAGGCGAGCGGTTATGAAATCTATTTCCCAGGGTTCGATTATATGCAAACGGGAAAAGGAGATTCCAAAGCAATCATCAAGGATATGGTTAAAAACAGGTCTCTCAACGATTCCGTTTTATTTTCGCAGTATATGCAGGCCGCCCTGGAGACGGTTTTTCCGAGAAAAGGCCGCGGCCTTCGGGATGCCCCTTATCCTTTGTTAACAGGGTTGGACATTCCCGGTTTGGCGCTCGAGTTAGGTTTTGCCACAAATCCGGATGAGCGCAAACTTGTAACCGACGAGGGCAAGCAGCAGGCCATAGCGAAGGCTGTAGTCAAGGGACTCAGGGAATATTCCCTGAAGGCAAGATAGGAAACCCTCGGTGAGAAGGATCGTAATTGCTTCGAAAAACAGCGGCAAGATAAGGGAGCTTCAGGCCATGTTTGCCGGTGCGGAGATGCAGATACTTTCCCTTAATGATTTTCCTGATTTGCCCGAGATCATTGAAGACGGAAAGAGCTTTTACGAAAACGCCCTTAAAAAGGCCCAAGCGGTAGCGGCGGCGACCGGAGAAACGGTGCTTGCCGATGATTCCGGACTGGAAGTGGCAGCGCTGGGAGGCGCCCCGGGGATATATTCAGCCCGTTACGGGGGCGAAGGCGCAAATGACCGGCAAAACGTATTGAAGCTTTTGGGCGAAATGAGGGGGGTGCCGGCTGAAAAAAGGGCCGCCGCCTTCCGGTGCGTTTTGGTGCTTTATCACAAGGACAATCGCCACGAGGTTTTTGAAGGCCGCTGGGAAGGCGTAATTGCGGAGAATTGTGCAGGCTTGGGGGGATTCGGGTATGATCCAGTTTTTTATCTGCCGGAGCAGGGGATGACCGTCGCCCAACTATCGCCGGAGTTAAAGAACAGGATCAGCCACCGCGCCCAGGCCTTTATAAAACTTAAAGAAAGACTGGAGCAGAAAATCGATAAATCAAACGGGGCGTAGCGCAGCTCGGTAGCGCGCCTGCTTTGGGAGCAGGATGTCGTGTGTTCAAATCACACCGCCCCGACCAATAATATCAAGATATTAGCGAAGCATCGTTAGCCTCTTTTTTTGTCTGGTCAATACGGTTGGTCAATATGTTTGAGTTGTCAACAGCGCCATCAACTGAGTTCTCAACATATAATGAGGGCAGCGCCAAGGCATTTTTGCTTTTCATTTCGTCCACCAGGTGAGAATAAACATTGACGATCATGTTGGCGTTTTTGTGGCCTACCCGGTGGGCGAGATCTTGCATGTCCGCCCCGTTGGCCAGGGCGTGGCTGATGTAGTAGTGCCGCAAGTCGTACAGGCGCAGCCTCTTTTCTATCCCGGCCTTGGCTTTTGCCTCCTTCCAGCTCTTGGCGACCTGGCTTGTGATCCGTTCTCCCTGGAAGGAAATCACATAAGGGCACTCGGGCAGCACCTTTCCCCGGCGGCCAGCCAATCTTTGCGCCTCCTGGCGATACCATTTTCGTTTTTTTTTCAGCCGGTCAATAAATTCCGGGCTGACATATTGAACATGGGCGCTGTCCGTTTTGGATGAGTACACGCGGATCGCGCCGGTCTCGAAGTCGATATCATCCCATTTCATGTTGAAGAGTTCCGTTTTTCCGGGCCTCAATCCGGTGTGATATTCCACCTCTATCGCCCATTGCAGATGTTCCGGGGCATGTTCGATAATGTTCCGCAGATCATCGAGCGAGGGCAGCTCCACCCGAAAACGCTTGACGATCCGGAGCGGTTCCCGGCGCGTCCAGGGATGGGGCATGGCGCCGAGCTCGTCGAGGTTATTTATCCCCCAGGCCAAGACCTTCGAGATGTACTGAAAGTATTTATTCACCGATCGGTTGGAGATTTTGCGGTCCGTCATGGCCTTCTGGATGGCGTTCCAGTCGTTCATCGTGATGCTGTGGCACATTCTCTGGCCGATCACCGGCAGGGCGTAGAGGGCGACCGTGGCGCAGATCTCGTCAACGGTTTTGTCGGAAAGCTCAACGTTCCGGGCGGCGATGTACTGCTGGAAAAGTTCGGCGAAGGTCAGATCGTCCGAATGGAAGTGATGCACCCGGCCCTGGCGCTTCTCGTTCTTGATCCAGACATCCCGCTCCGTGGCCTTCAACAGGGCGTCCCGGCCCCGCCCAAACGGTTCCCTGACCTGTTTGCCGGCGATCCAGTAGATGCACTCCACGCGGCCATCTTTGCGAGTGTGAACGGACATGCGGCATCCTTAAATGAAAGATTCTATAAAATCTACATGCTCTGATAATTCCGGTCGAATATGGTTTTTTAATGGGTCAAGGCATACTTGCATACCTTCACGGCGCGCAAATTTTAGAGCAGGAACAATATCCGCGTCTCCGGTTATAATAATTAATAAATCTGCCAAGTGTTTTGTAGCGATGTATGAAATGTCTAGGCCGAGCTTCATATCGACAGCTTTCTGCTCAATTAACGGCTTAAAGTCATCTTCCTTGAGATCATCTATAGTAATTTTTTTCTTTATCAATCCTTCGAGTTTTTCCGGGGATAATATCCACTCATTATTTCTCCAAACAGTCTTTCCCAGGCGGAGCGCGAAATTAGGCGTTGATTTTATGCTGTCAAGAAGTTCTCTCTGTGCAATAGCCACGCTTGTAGTGTTAAAATCAATAGATTTTTTTGTCAAAGGATTATGTCCTTTTTTATCAAGAGGCTCAGTGTCGTAATAAAATATCCTGTATAAATAATCTTCGCTCCTGAGATGCCGGCAACAATACTTTCTGATTTCCTTGCCGCAGTAATAGAAATTCTTTGATCTATAAATGGCTTTCCTCATGAACCAACCATCAATCATAAAAACAACCTTACGCATGATTATTCCCTTCCCTGAAACAGCAAAGCCCCTTGGTCGGCTTCAGCGTTTTTATATGTGTGCTGAAACGTTGCAAGGGGCGCTTTTTATTTCTCTCATGCACAAACCCGCATCCATTACGAACGTGTGCGTCAATACACTGCGGTTGATTAGTGAACTACAGGAGGCAATTTTATTTGTCAAGATATTTTTTTTACACCGCCCTTACTCTTTTCATGAAAAACGGAAAAGCTTTTTCTATTGTTCTGAATGTATTTACGATATTGATACGGTAGTCATCCACTCTCCAGGGACGTTCGCGACATTTGACGATCAGAGCCAAAGCGTCATTGCCTCAAACTAATGCCTACCATGCCCAATGTTTTGCCTGTACATGTTCCCGTGACTTCAATCGCATCCCCTTTTTTATAGGCCGCCAACTGATTGTTATATGTGTCGGCCGGAAACATCACCATGACCTGGTGCGAGAAAGGCCCCGTCGACAGGTTCACGTATGGCTTATCGCCAATGGTTTTGCCAATGGCCCTTATAGTTCCGCTTACCTTGAGCGTCTTGTCCTTGTATTTCGGATCGGCGGCGACCTCATTTGCTTCATATTCCTTGTAGAGCTGTTCGGATGTAATGGATATGATCTCTGTGGGTTTTGCAGCGGGCTTTGGCGCTTGCGGTGTCTCCCTGCTGTTTTTCCCCATAAATGAACCGATCACTCCGAGAACGATAAGTCCCACAACGATCTTCACCGGCCATGTCCATCCGAACTTCTTTCTGCAATGAGGGCAAATCTTGGCATCCTTCGGGATCATCATCGCGCAATAGCGGCATTTTTTTTCCATGGCCATCGTTTATACCCCGCGACCATTAACGGCAAACTTAACGAAATCGAGTTCTGAAACTATAAAGGTTTTTGCTTCCCCTCTGGATTTTGCGTTCATACATGCCTCAATTTTTGTTCCATATCTACCATATTTCCATGAATCCTGGCCCAATTCTCCCACGACGAGATAATCCACCTTGGATGAATAACTACTGCAGCAATATCCCCCATTCTCGGTAACCACCCTTTCCGCCTTGTTGCGCTTTCCGAATTGCAGAATTCCGGTGAACAGGAACGATCGGTTTGAGAATTGAATAACCGGATTTGCATCAAAGATCGACGTCGCGACCTCTTCCGAATTAGGGTCTGCAGCAATTCCTGAAAGAAAGGCAAGGAGCTCCTTTCGTTCCTCCAGAGTGACGACATTGTCTTCAAGGATGGCTTGTAACACGCAAATAAGTCTTGATATCGGCCAATCGTCCCGGGCAAAAGCGTTTTTTACAAGCCATTCACCAATCAGCTTTATCTCATCGTCGGACAAAACTCCATCATAGATCACGGCGGCGGAAATGCCCTGCAATTCCTGTATGGCCCTTTTTTTCATCAGCGGGAGGTTGTAAAGAATTAGTAAATCTTGATGTTCATCGACGTTCAATTTGCGATTAGGAGATATATTCATTAACCGGATCCTCACAAATAGATCACGTTTCCCGCTTGCCGGTATTCGATGACGCGGCCACGTCGGTACCGGTAGGTTGGCCCACCGACAGGGCCGCTCTTAACTGCCGCATTTCCGTTAGCGCGCCGTTCAATTCGGCTCTCAAATCATCTATATTTTCGTCCTGCCGCTTAATCTTCTCATCCTGTTCTTTTTCTTTGTTGATGCTGTAATTAAACGCCTTGAGATTAGATAAAAAAGCATCCCTTATAACCTTGTTGTCGGAAAGGAGGACGTTCTTAAACTGCGAGCAATACTCCTCCAGCCCGGCGCAGGGGTGGGGCGGACTGGGATCAGTGGAATTATTCACCTTAATTTTCACAGTGGTGGGATTCTCGTCGGAGAGAAGCCAATCAAGATATTCAGCATAGTGAAAATAAAGACCCGCAATCATGTCGGCTGACGGCCCGCTCTTCTCGTTCAGAACCATCGAAAGGTAACTTTCCTCGACGTTTATTTGCTTGGCGAACGCCTTCTGGCTGATTTTGAGATGATATTTTATTAATAATTTTAGTTTACTAGAAAATATATTCAGCATAATGAATTTTTTACTTGACATATAATTCAGTACTGTGTATTTCGTCACCCAACAGGGGAATTAATCTTAAGCCCCCAAACCTTAACGAGGACCACTCGCGTGAACCAAACGATCAAAGTCGGAATCATGACCCCTGATCACTACTGCCCCTTAGCGGCGGTCCCATTAACCGAACCTCTGTCGGCGTGTTATGAGGGCGCGCTTTCTTTGGCCACACTTGAAAGTCAGCGGCGATTCCTTCCCGGACAGCTTTCTCGTGCAGCAACTGTAGTTCATTTTCCAACTGAGCAATTATGTCGAGAGATGGTTGAGCAAAGGATTCAACCTCTTCTGCAATCCATGCATAATCCATTAGATAGGAGCGAGCCTTTGCCTCAGCCTCCTGAAGCGAGTCAGCAATGACGAATACGGATGCAATTCCACCCGCAATATCTTCCGCCTTCGGAGTCGCCGGCGTCGGCTTCACCTCTATTGAAAAGAAGAACGGAAGCACAATGTCACCTCAAGAAATAGACACACTCCGCAAGGAGGTTAAACACAAGATGGTTGAACTTGGACTCGACCGACGTGGGTCTTATGCTGTTTTGTTACCACGCCTGCTTCGTCCCACGCACAACAGCAGCCTGATAATGGCCCTGTCCGGGTATCGTTCCGGGCCGGGAAGCCAGGCGATCCTGGAAGACCTGCTGGCGGTATTGTCCACATGGCCGCCGGAGAATGCGTAAATGCTTCCTTGTGTGAGCATATACACACAAGGAAAAAGCAAAAGCAATTAAATTTTTGAGGGGAAATGTTTATGACCACATTAAAAGATTGCTTGTACTCAACGATCCACCGGAACCGTAAACCCCTGAAACTCATCGCCGAAGAGATCGGCATGAGTGAAAACTACCTCCTCCGCGCTGCCCTTCCCGACACAGAAGAATCAGATACAGGCACCGGCTGCCGATTCCCGCTGAAAAAACTCGTTCCTCTGATCCGCGAAACCGACGATTTCTCGGTTTTGGATCACATCGAGCAGTCCCTCGGACGGATCGCGATCAAGGCACCGCTCGCCGCCGCCACAAATTCCGGATTGCCGCGTCTCACCATGCAGGCGGTGAAAGAGTTCGGAGAGTTGTGCGGAGACCTGGACGCATCGATTGCCGACGGGACTTTGACGGACAACGAGATTGCACACATAAAAGCGGAGGGGTACGAGGCCTGCCAGGCAATTATGACCCTCTTGCATAACATCGGAATTGGTAAACTTAAATAAGAACCCGCACCTTAATAGGTTAGACGCTATGAGAACAATAACAACAAACAAAGACGGGAAAATAAAGGAAATAACCTCGCCCTGGTATCGGGTGGAAGAAGCCGCGGCCTATTGCGGCATCTCCCGCACCGAGTTCGACGAACGGGCGCGCGAGCTGCCGCACGCCGGGAAGTATCGCCTGCGCCTCTACCATCAATCCGTGCTGGATGCCTGGCTGAACGATACGCTGGGAATACCATTCGACCCCGAAGACAAGCCCGTCAGAAGGCCGCTGCGAAGAAGAAACCGGCCTCCACTGGAGGGAATCACAAACCCGAGGACCGGGAAGTTTTATCCTTGCCCGGCCGCGAACCGCGGAGAGACGGCAACTTTTTAACGTCAAATAACCGTAAGGAGGTAATCATGACATCAACCGTCATAGGCGCACGTCTCAGAACACACCGGCGGACGATGCTGGTCAGGGTCGCACGGTATTTCATCAACCTCGACATGCCCAATCCCGAAACAAACTGGCGGCAGATGCTCGCCTCCATCGGGTTCGTCGTCCTGGTGGGTGTGGCGTTTGTCCTGCTGTTTTTTGCCTTACAAATATCCATAGTACCTCTGTAGAACGCTCCATCGAAAGCGAGAGCCCTAAATGCTGAAACTGACCATTGAAGAGAGCCTTACTGGTCCGCTGGCCCATCCGCCGACAAGGAGGGCCCTTGAGGAATTGGTGGACCGATCAAAAACCCTGGAGGATGTTTCTGCCGGCGTCGATGCCATTCCCGGCCTGACGTTCTACAAGGGCAGCATGCACGTCGCCATACACACAAAATCGTTGGGACGATTCAGCCCCACCCGCTGGGCGATCATCACGGGAGGGGAGGGCTGACGTGGGGCTTGCTGCTAAACATCTTGGGGAATCGCGCTGCGCGGAGATTGCCCGCACCCTGTTCACCGTCACCTTGACCGAAGAGGCCAAAGGCGAGATCCACGGTCTCTGCCCGATCCACGGCGAGAAAAACCCCTCCTTTGCCTACAACTTCAAAAAGGACGTCTACCACTGCCTCGCCTGCGGGGCCGACGGCGATCTGCTTCGCCTCTGGAGCGAGGTCAAGGGCCTCGGTCAAAAGGAAGGTTTCAAGGCCTTTTGCGAGGAATTCGGCATTTCTCTTGGGCAGGGGGATACAGAAGCTGGGAACCGGCGCCGGGGGGGTGTGGGTGCGGCGGATGAGGTTGTACTGGATCCGGTACTGGTGCACCGTCGGATGCTTGAAGCATGGGAGAAGTTTCTCCCGCTGCCCGACACGTACCAGGAACGCCTGGCCAGGACGCGCGGCTGGAGCCGTGAGATTATGGCCTTGATGGATCTGCGTCTGCAGACGCAGGGAATGGACCGTAAAACGGGCGATCTTTTCAACCTCAAGACTGCGGAGCGGATCGCGATTCCGATCCGGGACTCCGCCGGCGACCTCGTGAACATTCGCCGCTACCTGCCAGGTGCGCAGAAATTCAAGATTCTCTCCTGGGCAAAATCAACGGGTAGCGCGCGTTTGTATCCCGCGGCGCCGGATCCGGATGGAATCGTTCTTTTGTGCGAGGGGGAATCGGATACGCTGTGCGCGATATCGCACGGTTTTAACGCCATCACTCAGACATCCAAGCTTAAGAACTGGCCTCCGAATCAGTTGGCGGATTTCCAGGATCGGGACGTCGTGATCGCATACGACGCCGATCAGCCCGGTCAGAAGTATGCCCGGTTCGCCGGCGACTCCCTGGCCATAGCGGCAAAGTCGATTCGCATGCTCCAATGGCCTTCCTTCATGGGCGTCGATGAATCCGGAGGGGTTTCGAAGGATCACGGACAGGATCTGACTGATTATTTCGTTCAACACAAGCGGACGATCGATGATTTCCGCAAACTCCTCGACAAAGCCACCCCCTGGCCCCCGGCCCCCGTTCCCCTTTCAGCGGAGCCCGCCGAAGACGGCACTCTGCAGGATGAAAACGATGTCCTCCAATTCTTCGATCACGGCGTCAATAAACGATTCTCCTTCAAACCCCGCCTGCTGGCGGAACGGATCATAAATGACATTCCGCTGCTCTTTTGTGAGGAAACAGGGGAAACGTATCGCTGGAACGGCAAGTTTTGGGAGGAGTACTCCGAAACACATGTTAAGAATGCGGCGATAAAGCTGCTCAGGAAGGAATCACAGAAGGGGCGCATCGAGGATGCCGTCTTTCAGGTAAAAACCCTCGTGACAATCCCGCATGGGAGAAAGCTGAACGATCAGGAGGACTGGATCTGCCTGCAGAACGGCATCCTGAATCTGGTCAGCTATGAACTGCGTCCCCATGACCGTGACGCCTTTTTTACGAGCGCCCTGCCTGTTTCATTCAACCCCGATTCCGACGATCGATGCGAACGGTGGGAGAGTTTTCTCCTGGAGACCATTGAAACGGCCGGGCCGATCGCACAGCTACAAGAGTTTTTTGGCTACTGCCTGGTGCGGCACGTGAAATATGAAAAGTGCCTCTTCCTACTCGGCCCTGGTGAAGACGGGAAGAGCAAGTGCCTGAACGTCCTGAAAGAGATGCTCGGGGAAATCAACTGCGCCGCGGTTGCGTTCGCCGATCTGGAGAAGGAATTCCACCGATCGAGCCTCTATCATAAGATGCTCAACATCTCGACGGAGATCGGCGCCCAAGCGATCGAAAGCCCCTATTTCAAGGCCATCACGAGCGGCGATCCCATAAGCGCCGCTTTCAAGAACGTCGATAACTTCACCTTTTCGCCATACGTGAAACTGGCCTTCGCGGGAAATAGCCTTCCCCGGGTCAGAGACAACAGCCACGGATATTTCCGCCGCTTTATGCCCATCAAATTCAAGAATCAATTCCTCGAGGATGATCCCCGCCGCGATCCGGATCTGATGGATAAGCTGAAAGGCAAGCTATCGGAGATCTTTATCTGGTCCCTGTGCGGGCTGAAAAGACTGACCGATCAGAAGCGGTTCACCAACTGCGATGAAACCAAATTGCTGATGCAGCAGTACCGCCGGTCCAACAATCCCATCCTCTGCTACATCGAGGACGAGTGCGTCTTGGGGCCGGATGAGGTGTGTACGACCGACGATCTGTATTCCGATTATAAGACCTACTGTGGCAGGAATGGGTATAGCCCTTTGAATAAGGAAAACTTCTTCCGGGAGCTCTACGTGGCCCAGGCGAGCCTTAAACGATACCGGCCGAACAATCACGGCGAACGTGAAAACAAGGTGCGCGGCATCGGAATCGTGGGGAAATTTAATGAATAGAAATAGAGTACCGCATATTTCCTGCCGGCTTCCCGGATCTCCCCGGCCGGCCGGACGATTCCCCGAGCGTGTCGTCCGTCTCGCCCATGAGCGAGACCTTGAAGAACGCATCGTAGTGCTCTCCGCCATGCCTCCCCCCCTTTCCCCCTTGTGGTGTACCCGCTACCAATCATCTTCTCCGGAGCCGTTCCGGTCAGGGCAGGTCAGGGCAAAAGTACCCCGCCTTGACCAAACGACCCGCGCCAGTGCTGGTTTGGTCAGGGCGGTCAGGGCGGTCAGGGCAAAATTCATCATCTACACACATGCACGCGCGCGTGTGTTCCCTTCTTTTTATCATTTCCTTTTCACTATTAAAGAAAGTGCCCTGACCGCCCTGACCCGCTCAATAAAAACAAGTACTTTCACCCTGACCGGGCGCCCTGACCTGCCCTGACCGCCCTGACCGAAGGAGGAGAAGCATGGATTTCAACAAATACGACCCGCTGAAAGAACAGAACCAAGGGGAAAAAGCCATGACGTGCGGGGTTGATGTCACGAAGGATGACCCGGTTTGCTTCCCACCCTGGATGTCCAGCGCGTCGGTGATCCTCCTGATCGAATACCTGAAGAAATATCCAGACAAGGGGGTGATTTTGTACGAGCGCTTCGGAACGGTCGGCCTGAAGTTTAAACCAGGAATCAACGGAGCCGACATAAAGAATGGGAGAGCTGAGATCGCGATGAACACGCTCGGTCTCCTGCAGGATGCGACGGCCGGTCTGAAGGAGATGATCTCCAGAGGGATAGAGATCCCAATGCTGATACGTACAGATGGTCCGTCATTATCGGCGGGTCCTTCCTGAAGCTCTTGAATCATACGGAACGCAGAACCCCGAAAAGTCACTACTTCGGAAGAAAAAAGGGAGTGGAAAAATGGAAGTTATGGGAATTGAAGCAATAAATTATGAGACGCCTCCAGCGCATGTTTTCATCCCGGCGGATGTCACCACAGACTTTCGGGCCGGGTTTTTGGATGAGGTGGCCTGCAGGCGATGGATCCTGACCACGATTCACAGCACCGTCCCGATCACCTGCCCGGAATGCCGTAACCCCTTAACCGACATAGCCTTGCAGCGATTCTGGGAAGGGCGCCGGATCTGCTGCCGCGCCTGCGGGAAGTTTTTCACCGCCCTGACCGGGACCTTCCTCGCTGGATGCCACATGAATTTTCAGGAGGTCATGCTCCTTGCCGTCTTTTTGCACTTCAATATTCCTGCCCGCGAGATTGCGCGCATTTTGCGGATCAGCTCCGAGACGGTCCGCCTCTGGGAAATCAAGTTTGCCACGCTCGAACGAATGAAAGGGATGGAGGGCTCCCATGCCTGAAGTTCATTGCGCGCATGACAAGATGGTGGCGATCGGAGAGCTGAAGCCGAACCCACGGAACCCGAATATCCACCCCGAGAAGCAGATCATTCTTCTGGCCAGGATCATCGAGGCCCAGGGATGGCGATCGCCGATCACGGTCAGCAACCTGACGGGGTTGATCGTCCGCGGCCATGGCCGTTATGAAGCCGCCCGCTGGCTTGAATGCGCTGAGGTTCCTGTCGATTTTCAGGATTACGCGAGCGAGGCCGAAGAGTGGCAGGACCTCCTCGCCGACAACCGGATCGCCGAGCTTTCCCAGGTTGATGACGACCTCCTCTGTTCGATCCTGCAGGACATCGATCTGGACGTCGAGCTCGCCGGGTACGACACCAAGTTCGTCGCCGAGCTGCTCGCCCGGAAGGAAGTCGGCGAACTGAGACGGGAGATCCTCGCCGAGGAGGAATACCAGGAGGCGCGCAACACGGCTGACCGGATCATCGAGGCGATGACCGAGAAGGTCCGCCGCCTGGCCGATACCGATCCCGAGCGCCTGAACTCCGCGGTCGCGGTCGTCATCCAAAAAGGCCGCGGCAACCAGACCCTCTTCTTCCTGGCCGATCCGAACACCGCCGACGCCGTGACTGAGCTCCGCCGCTTGGCCGACGCAGAGGAGCATTCACCACTTGAATCCCTGATGGAGGCGGCCGCCCCATGAAAACAATCCTCGCGATCATCGACGCCGCCATGAAGGAGCACCCCCGCGCCGCCCTGGCCTTCTCCGGCGGGACCGACAGCATGATCCTCCTTGACATCATCTACCGAATGACCTCCCACCGCCCCCTGGTCGTCTTCTCCGACTCCGGCCTGGAGTATCCGGAGACGCTTCCGTTCGTCGAAGAGGTCTGCCGGTCTTACGGCGCCGAGCTCCACGTCGCCCCCGCGCCACGCACCCCCGAAGATCAGTGGCGCCGGCAGGGATGGCCGATGCTTGGCAAACTCGCCGCCCGGATCTGGATGCAGAAGCACCGCGGCCGCGGCTTCGGCTTCAAGCTGGACGTCTCCTCCTGCTGCAGGAACATGAAGATCGTACCATGCCGCCGCCTCACCAGGAAGCTTGGTTGCACGCTTCAGTTCACCGGCCAGCGCGGCGGCCAGGATGACATACTTCGAGGCCTCCGGGCGATCAAAGACGGCGCCACCCACTATGTAAAGGCTGACAAACTTGCCATCTGCAATCCGCTCCTTGGATGGACCGACATGATGGGCCGCCGCTATATCCGCTGCCAGGGCCTGCCCGTACACCCGGCCAAAGCCCGCGGCGCCGTCACGATCGGCTGCGTCTGCTGCGGGGGAGGCTCCCAGTTCACCGCGAGCGCCTTCCGGATCCTCCGCCGTGTCTGGCCGGAGGCATGGCGGCGCTACATCGTCGAGGATGCCATGGGCGAGATCATCCTGGCAGTCAAATATGACAGACCGCTGGCCATCGTCCGGCAGGCGATCGAGGGCCTCGGGGGACTAAAGGCCCTCGCAACCGAGCGTCCCTGGGTGTTCGACTTCACCTCCCGGTCGCCGCTGCCCGGATATGAAAAGTAAATGAAGGCTATAGAATTATTTTTACCAGGAGGTCGGCTTATGGATCGATGTATTGGGAATCGGATCGGGCAATTGCGATATGCTCAGGACGCCTTTTCTGATGGTTTTCATAAAAGTGGCATGCTGGCAGAGTTCATGCGACGCCCTGCTGACAGGGCTTATGATTCCAACCGTTTTGTGAAGTTGCTGTTTGACGATTCTCATGGCTTCCGCCAGATCGCTATCATTGGAAATGACCACGGCACAATCATATTGATCCAGCCATGCATCATTCAAAAGATGAACGGAAAGATTGACGTCGGAGCCCTTTTCTTCCGTTTTTATGATCCTGGCAAACTTGAGGGGGTTGGAATTGGCAATAGGCGCGCTGACCTCATGGCTGAGAAAGTGCCCGTAGTGAACGCTTATCTCGGGGATATATGTCTCCAGCGCTCTGATGTAGGTCTTTTGGCGTATGGGTTGGTGTGGATCCAGGCGACCGCTGACCAGGGCGGTATAGTATTTAATGGCCGTGATGTTGTGCTGAGGTCCCAAGAGATGGGCAATCATGGTCTTCAGATCGAGCCATTTGTACGGCGTGCCCTTCACCGCGCGGTAGTAAAGGTTGAAGCCATCGATATAGACGTATGTACGGCAAGGTGTCATAGAAAAAAGCAGGGGCCGCTTTCGCAGCCCCGCACCCCGGGTCGAAACCACGGGGGAAGTAGTGATGAGTTGAAAGATTTCTTAAATGAGCACAGGGGAATCATAATGTGCCGGCGAGTCTACATCAAAGGAAAGTTTTGTCAAGTGAATTTATTCACGGTGAATTTATTCACGGCAGCCCTTAACGAAATGGAAACGGAAGTTTGAATGATCGATACCGCCTACTTCGAGAACCTGACCCCGCGGCAGCAACTCAACGACCTGATGCACAAGTTCGCCCAGGTCAACGGCCTGCCATACGGCGAAAGCTGGCGGGAGTTCGAGCGGCGGTTTTACATCTACCACCGAATCAAGGTCTCCTACATGAGATGGAGCTATTGCCAGGACCACCAGGTATGGCTGACGATGCCCGCCTTTCTGGAGGCGACCGAGCGCCTCGACCAGGCCCTGGCGATCGCCCACGAGATGACGGGAAACATACTGCGCGGAGGTACAATCCAGTGAGCGTTAAACTCTTTCCGACCATTCTGATCATTCTCGATGTCTTGGCCGCCGTTGCCTACATTCCCGAAGGGGACTGGCGGCATGTTGTTTATTGGCTGTCCGCCGCCGTATTAACCGTGACTGTGACCTATTAAAGGAGGCCCCATGCAATTCCGAACCATGAAGTTTGCCGATCTGATCCCCGCGGATTACAACCCGCGCAAGGCGCTCAAGCCAGGCGACAGGGAATACGAGAAGCTCCGCCGCTCCCTCGAGGAGTTCGGCTGCGTCGATCCACTGGTCTGGAATCTCCGCACCGGCCGGATCGTCGGCGGCCATCAGCGGCTGACCGTCATGCTGGATCTCGGCTGGACCGAAGGGGATGTCTCCGTCGTCGATCTCCCCGAGGAAAAGGAGAAGGCCCTCAACATTGCCCTAAACAAGATCTCCGGCGAGTGGGACATGGACCGTCTCCGGGAGCTTCTTGTCGATCTCGAGGCCTCCGATCTCGACGTCACGCTGACCGGCTTCGATACCGAGGAGCTCGCCGACATCATGCCGAAGGATCAGGACAGGGAACCGGAAGAGGACGGCTTTGATGGCGAGGCGGAGGCCGCAAAGATCGTCGACCCCGTCACGCGCCCCGGCGACCTCTACCTCCTGGGCGACCATCGCCTCCTTTGTGGAGAGACCGAAGACACCCGGGCGATGCAATACCTCATGGACGGCCGCTTGGCGGATCTGGTCTGGACGGATCCTCCCTATAACGTCGACTACCACAACGACAAAGGTGAGGGACTGGAGAACGACAACCTCCCGCCGGAGGTATTCCAGAAGATGATCGACTCAGCTTTCCAGAACCTCTACCTTTATACCCGGCAGGGCGGCTGCTTTTATGTCTCCCATTCCGACGTCGGCGGCCTGACCTTCCGGTCCGCCCTGGTTGCCTCGGGCTTCATCATGAAGCAGTGCCTGATCTGGGTGAAAAGCGGCGCCGTCCTCGGCCGGCAGGACTACAACTGGAAGCACGAGCCAATCCTCTACGGCTGGAAACCGGGCCGGGCGCACTATTTCTGCATGGACTACACGCTGACGACGGTGATCGACGAGGATGTCGATGTCTCGAAGATGAAGCGGGAGGATCTGGTCGCCTTGGTCAAGGAGCTGAGAAAGTGCCAGGCCACGACGGTGATCCGTGAAGACCGACCGTCCCGCAATGCCCTCCATCCGACGCAAAAACCCATCCCCCTCGTCGGCCGGATGATCCGCAACAGCACGCCGAACCGTCAGGGCGTTCTGATCCTGGACGGCTTCGGTGGATCAGGCACGACGCTGATGTCCTGTGAGCAGATGGGGCGCGAATGCTTCACCATGGAGAAGGACCCCGTCTACTGCGATGTGATCGTGAAACGATGGGAGCAGTTCACCGGGAGGAAGGTTTGCTTAATTTCGGCCGGGGTAGGGGAGGGCGCTGCCGTCCAGGCGGAAGACCTTGGTGGGGTGGTACCAGTTCAGCCTCCGGGCTGATTCATAGGTGATGACGCGGCAAGGCTCGACGGCGAGGATGGTTTCGATATGGCCATAGAGGGTGATGACTTTTTGATCCTTTTCCATTTTGTTTCTCCTTTTGGACGTTTTGGAAAAGGTAACTCCTAAAGGGGGCTTAGTCAAGTTATATCATTAATATTGTTGATTATTAATTGAATAAAGGCAGCAAGTAAAAGGAAGAGCGGATAGCATTCAAGGGGAGTGGCAACTCCCGAAGAACCTATGCGATGGGCATAGGGCGCCGAAGCGCTACCATCCGCGTGAGAGCCGATATCACGAAAGGGGCCTCATGTAAATGGTAAAGGATCGTAAAAAGACCATAGCGGCAGATGATTGGGATCGCGCGAGCAACGCGCAGCGCGCCTGGATGATCTGCCGTGCGATCTCGGAAGGGAAGATGGATCAGGAAAAGATCAAGCGCCTGCTCGACGTCGCCGATCAACAGGACCAGATCAAACTGAAGGTCCTCCATAACGCCGTCGTCAAGTGCATCAAAGACTACCAGACGGAATCCACCTCCGCCCGCCTGAACGACTGGCAAAAGGCCGAGGGGGCATTGGAGACGTTTGTCGTCGATCTCTGGGAAAAACATTTTCAGGACGAAAAGACCCTGTCCAACATCCTGGCTGTGGTCGATTATCTGTCCGGACAGGGATGGAAGGTCCACAAGAGCGCCGTCTACAACCACAAAAAAGAGGGAAGGATCCGCCCGCAGGCAGACGGCTCCTTCCGAATCTCCGACGTCGAACGCTATGCAGAGACCTACCTCAAGCGCAAGGATGGCAGCGAGTCCGGGAAACTCGACAAGCTGCAGGAGCGGAAGCTGACCGCTGAGATCGCGAAGACCGAGGCTCAGACCGAGCACTGGGTGAACAGGGCTCGAGCGTCCTCCGGATCGTACGTCCCAAAAGAACAGCACGAGCGGGATCTCGCTCGCCGCGCCGCTGTCTTCCGGTCCGACCTGGAGACCTTCGCCCGATCGGAGGCATCCGAGATCGTCAGCCTCGTCGTCGGCGACGCTGGGAAAATCCCGGAACTGGTCACCTGGCTCCTTGGCCGCTTCGATGGATTCCTCTCCGCCTACGCTGAAGAGCGGGAATTTACGGTTCCTCTTCTGCCGGCGGAGAAGGAGACGGATGTCGATCCTGATGACGATGAGGCTGAAGACAATGAGGAATCATGAATATAGCCGCTAACTCAGCCCCCGCTCTCCGTCCCCCGGCATTACCTCCGCCGGATCCGGAGACGTTTGTCTTTACGCCTGGCGAGCGGCGGGTCTTCCGCCGGCGGGAGAATCTCTCCACCGCGCAGTGGGCGGCGAGGTACCGGGTTGTTACGTCTGGAAATATGCCCGGCCGCTGGCGGAACGATGCCGTGCCGTACGCCGTCGAACCGATGGACACGCTCGACCTGCCCCACGTCCGCCGGGTTATTCTGATGTGGGCGCCGCAAACCGCAAAGACCCAGGTAGCCTTCAATTTCCTTGGCCGACGGATCGACCAGGAACCGGGCTCCTGCATGTATGTCGGCCCCGACGAAAAGGTCACGAAAAGGATCGCCCGCAAGCGCCTGATCCCGATGTTCCGCCGGACCCCCCGCTTGAGCGAGCTTCTGGGTGAGGGGATCTCCGACACGACCACACTGGCCATCAATTTCATCAACGGCGCCGATCTGCTGCTGGCCTGGGCGACCTCCGCGGCGGAGATATCCTCAGAATCGATTGAAGTCCTGATCCGCGACGAGCTGGATAAATGGCCCGCTTACGCCGGCCGCGAGGCGGACCCGATCTCGCTGACCGACGTCCGGACCAATACCTATCCATATACCAAAAAGATCCTCGATCTCTCCACCCCCGCCGACGAAAGCAAGTACATCGGCAAGGAGGTCGAAAACGAGGCGGACGAACTGCGCAGATACCGTGCCGTCTGTCCGGTCTGCGGCGAGGCCCAGATCATGCATTTCGGCCAGTTCGACTGGCCCAAAAACATCAAAGAGCCCCGCAAGATCGTCCGGGAACGCCTGGCATTCTATCAATGCGAGGCCTGCGGTATGGCCTGGGACGACCATATGCGCGACATGGCGGTCCGCAAGGGCTTCTGGAAGACCGACAACCCAGTCGATCGCCCCCAGGTCGTTGCCTTCCACCTGCCGTCCTGGTACTCGCCATCCGTCTCACTCTCCTCCGTCGTTGCCGCCTACCTGCGCGGCCTTGAGGATCCGGCGAAGCTGATGGTCTTCATCACTCAGCACAAGGCCGAGGTCTGGAAAGAAACGGTAGCCCCGAAAAAGGAAGACAAGATCCTCGAACATCGGACCGATCTCCCGCCGCTGGTCGTCCCCGCGGAAGCCGTCGCCCTGACGTGCGGGATCGATGTCCAGAAGTTTGGCTTCTGGTTTGTTGTGCGCGCCTGGGCGGAGGACCTTACCTCTTGGTTGATCCAGTATGGCTTTCTGACCGACTGGGCCGGCGTCGAAACGCTCCTCTTCCAGACCGCCTACCGTGTCCATAATTCACAGAATACAATGGAGATCTGGCGAGCCGCGATGGATACCGGCGGCGGGCTCACGGAAGATAATATCTGGACGCGAACAGAGGAGATCTATCAGTGGATCCGTGCAAACGGCCGTGGCCGGGTTTTCGGGACAAAGGGCGCATCCCGCCCCCAGCTCCAGCGGATCCGCCCGACCGTGATCGACAAACTACCCCGGAGCAATATGATCATCCCGGGCGGACTGGAACTCCGCCTCGTGGATTCCGCAGCCTTCAAGGAACTCATCCATTGGCGGCTGGAGCGCGGAATGGAGCCCGTCGTCAACGCCACCGGTGCAAAGGTAGGTGAGAAGCCCCAATCGCAGCGCTTCTTTCTTCACGCCGACACGGAGCAGGATTATGCGTCCCAGCTCCTTGCCGAGGAACTTTGCAAGGATCGCCGCGGCAGGAAGTACTGGAAACGCGTCCGGACGGCGAACCATCTACTCGATGCAGAATGCCTTGCCGCCGCCTGTGCCGACAGTTCCTGGCTGCCGTCGCTTAAGATGCTGGCCACCTGGATAAAATCGCAGGAACGGCCCGCCGGAGACTCCGCCCGGCAGACAGCGCCTGCCCCAAAGGTCGCTCGGTCCAACTGGATGAACCGATGAAGGAAAATACAGCCGACAGATACCTTACTATCCAGAGTGTCGCGAAGACTCTCTCCTGTACCGACCAATATATCTACGGATTGGTACGGGAGGGGAACCTCACCGCGATCAAGATCGGCGAGCGGGCGTTGCGGGTCTCCGAGCAGTCACTGCATGCATTCCTTGCCGCCCGCATCGTTAATCCTGAGGATTACTTCGCCCCAAAGGAAGGGCTCAGGGAAGAGTCGCCCAGAGAAACGCAAAATCCGAACATTGCCCGCTCCAACTGGATGAACCGCTGAGAGGGAATCTTTCAGTTCCCATATATTTTTATAAAAATTAACTTGAAATTAAAAAAATGATCATCTATAAGGGATTTGTCGAAGAAATATTAATTAATGATTAACTTTTTTATTGCAATGGCTTTAAGAGCGTGTTAGTGGGTAATCCGAATGGAAGCGCTTTCAGAGGAAGAACTCAAAAAAATTATTCTTGAAATATTCGACCACGGCTCTGTCATCCCATCTAAGCACGCCAGAGAAAGGATGCGGGAGAGGGGTTACAGTATGGCCGATGTCAGAAATATCTTGAAACATGGTGCGTTAAAAAAGATAGAATTTATTATGAATAGCCATTGTTACCATTTGTATGGTGAAGATTTGGAAGGCCATCCCGGTGCCGTCGTTACGGCGCTTATTAGCAATCTGAAGATCGTGATCGTCACAGTGATGGGAGGGGTAAAATGAAAACCTGTTGGGAATGCGGCGCGAAGCTGCAAATCATAAAAGGGGAGCCTTATCATTATACGGAGTGCGGACTGGATAACGTCTATCTGCATGGAATTATCCAGTACAAGTGCCCGAAGTGTATGGAAGGCGGTCCGGAGATCCCCAATATACAGGAACTGCATCTTTTGATCGGAAGCCTGGTTATTTGCAAGCGCTTGCCGCTGACGGCTCAGGAGATTATATATCTTAGAAAAGAGCTTGGTCAGAAGAGTAAGGACATGGCCGGATTGCTGGCGGTTACCCCACAGGAGTATTCCAAATGGGAGAACGCTCATGATATAATCTCCCGCAATTATGATAAGATACTTCGCATGCTGTACATTTTGAATGCAGAGAGCAAAACGGGGAAAGTGCTTCACGACGGTATCCGCTTCGCAAAAGGGATGGCGTCGATCAAGCAGCCCGTTAAAAAACCGGAAGATATAAAAATTGAAATAACCGCATCTGAATGGATCAGACCGTTCGAGGAACCGATTTTCAGTGAGGAATGCGTTCGGGTATAGAAGCTATCTTTTAATGGAGGTCAATCATATGAATAAAAACACAAAGAGAACATCCTCGCAAATTTCATCACTGGCTGCTTCGACATTACAAGATTCAAAAGCGTCTAAAGTGGCAAAAAGTCTCGCAGCATCACTGCTTTCCCAAAGTGGTACCGATAAACAGACCGGATCCGAGATGGAGGATAAAGCATCCATGGTCCTGAAAAGCGAAAAGTTCAGCGAAAATACTAAAAGCCTGGCTGCGTCGGTACTTTCGCAGTCAAACAAAGAGCGCTAAATCCGGTAGGGACTCATTTTGAAAAAGCAGGATTAGGGTAGAAATATTTATTATTGGAACACCGATTCTCAAGCTGGCGGGAGCGATGCAGGAGACTTTTCTGGATGCCCAAGAGGTTCAAGTTATTGAAACCGAAAAAGTTCCAATTTCTGTCTCGAACATGGGTATCGCAGCCATTGTACCCGCTCACAAACTTCATGAGCTTCTTTATAGCGATGAGCTTAAAAAGACGAGGGGCTTTTGATACGGCAGTGAAAGCCTGATACGGCCAACAATCGCTTGCACCTGATCGCCGCATTTGCAGCTCCAGGTGAAGCAAGCGTTATCCATAGGACAAGATTGAGAACCGATGATGACATCCCTCAGATGATGTTTCGCTTTAAGCCCTTCTATCATTTCACTAAACTTCTCAAATCCTTCCCGGCTGTTATATAGTTTTGCACAGCTACCCAATACGTTTCCATTCTTGTCCATGAATCCCAAAGCATTGAATGTTTTGCCAATGTCAACCCCGACTATCAGGGTTGCTTTGCTAATTCCTTCCCCAACGGAATCCCTATCCCCTGCTTTTTGATGCAAAACAGATGTAAAATATCCCTTGACAAGCAAAAACGGCCACCCTATACTTCCACCCCAAAAAAGGAAGTTCTTATCAAGGGCGATGTACATTTTAAGGGCAATCACGAATGAATGGCTTAGTCGCTCCAGTGACGGCGGTCATGGTGGGTAGTACACATACTCCAGTCGAGGTCTCATTTCCTGTAGCCGCGACGATAAAAGCGGCCGAACGATGCGTTGATGACGTACTCGCGCGTCATTTCGAATGTATTCATAGTCTTGTGCTGGACTTTTCCGAGAGTACATTCATTGAAATCGCGACCCTTCAATACATTACCGCGCTTGTAGCTTCGCGTCAGCGGCAAAATTTCGAAACGAGACTGCGACTCCCGGCTGGAGAAAAAGGATTTCGTGCGCGAGCTATGTTACGCAGATGGGGGTACCCAGCGGCTCTCAAAGAGGCCACCGGATTGCGGTTTGAAAGCTTTGTGGTTGAGAGTGACCTAGGATACTTTCACGGGAAAGGTGGCGATCAGAATGACACCCCATACGCGGGAGGTCAAGTTACTTACTACCTTAATTCGGGACCGATTAGTTTCACGATTGAGGCCCATCGCTTCTTTGAGTGCGTTACTTGGCACATTAAAAAGTACGATGATCCTAAGCGACTGGTCATCGATGCGTATGACGATTGGAACGTTGCGCCCGTCATGGCGGTGCTCAATCGCCAGCTTCGGCTTGAAAATCCTACGCTATCGGCGAAAGCCGGTGCTGGACTGCCCGACATCTACGTAGCAAGTCGGGTGTTCTATGAAGCGATGATTAATGCAGTTCGACACCCGAGTGCCACGGTAATACAGACTTCTTCTCACCTTGGCAGCTTCAAGGCAAGTGACACTAGTTCCGATCCAGATACCCGAAAGGTTCCTTCGGCGAAATTCTTTACCATGGTTTTTTGGGATGACGGAAAAAGCATGGTCAGCACTCTTTCGGATGCTTTGACAAACGGACAGCAAATCCGGAGACCTTATCCCCGCGAATTTGATGTAAACTTCGCGCTAACACGCGAATCGGCGGAAGGTGAAAAAAGCGACATCGTAATTGTCAATTCGAAGGCGACACCGGTAGATCCGACAGATGAAGGCTATATGTTTTTATCCACACTCTTTCCGGGAACCACCTGCAATTTCGAAGGGCAGGGACATTCTGTCCGGAAAGAGTTGCTCGATGCGGACCCCCGACTCGGAGAACCTGGAATGGGCCTCTTCGTGCTCATCAGTACCGCAATAGACATGTTCGGCGGGAGCGTGGCCTTCCGGACAAATCGGTATTTTATGAATGTCACGTCAGCGTCCCGCAAAAAAAGCGCTAAGCTCCATGATGCTAAATACGCAGTGAAGATCAAACGGTATCCAGAGACGACGCCTCCATTTTTAGGAAATATGGTGACGGTCAGGCTGCCGTTAGAGGAACGCTGAGTGGCCGTCGTTTCTATTCTGCCTCTGCGGCTCTATCGTGTTGCAGCAGAGTCGCTCACCAAACTCGACTGTGATTTTTACGAAACGGTTGCACGGCTTTTATTTTCGCACGATCCCCTTACTAGCCTCATCGGCGTTCCCGATCAAACTATCCCCCTTGACCACAGCAGTTGTGGGAGTAGTGATCTAATTGCGGCTGCCATTTTACGTGGATATCGGCGTCCCGCCCAAGAGATCGATTGTCTAGTCATTGACCTGACTAATCCCCCGTACCGACTATTGCCAGACCATCACGTTATTGGTGGACTGCTCACATTTATTGAAGGCCTTAGAAAGGAACTACCAGAAATCTCAATAGCCCTTCTCATGCCCGTAATCTTGGCGGAAACCGACATCACTATGAGGGCGCTAAGGCCGTACCTTGTTGACGGAAGAATCGGCCTAATCTCTGACGATGGATCGGTAAGTGGCACCTGGCCGCCCTTAGCGACCTTCGATGGCACGACATATGCCGGCGCGTTGCAGGCCATTCGGCAAACCGCAGTCTGGCTATTTAAGAAAAAGATGATTCGTCGACCGGGACATTTCAGGCGAATCAAAGGAAAAAGTTACAACCATTGCCTCCCATTTTTCTTTGATGGCCACTTTTGCCAGCACGAGTTGATTGCGCTTATTGCGCACCACGCTTCAGCCATAATAGGAAATATTCAGTCACCAACCATCTTTTACCACTGCCCCGAGTCCCGATGGCTATACGATGCAGTGATCTCCGTGTGCTACACTCATGAATTTAGGGCTATTGACGCCGAATCTACACTGCGCCGTTCTGAAGAGGAAGTTGATGTTCCAGATACGTGCCTCCTCGTCGTGCCCCTCGTCGACACACGCGATACAATTCGCGAATTGCTGGGTGCCCTACTAGCTCGCAACGCGTCATGCCGAATACATATTCTTACGATAATTACGACCCAGCGCTTCCAAGGAGTGGAGGGAAACGAGGTCTTTGAAACAGGCGGTCGCAAGTTTCCAATCACATACTTTTTGCATGCAGATCGTCCGCGAATATCCCCTAGTGATTGCCCCGCCTGCCGCATCGGACTGGAAGAGATGAATCCTGGCCAGGCGGATCGATATTTGAAACTTACGGCTTACGCTATGTGGAACATGTTTCTCGAGTCGGGCATGAAAATGGAGGAGAACGTCCCTGAACTTAGAAAATCGATAGGGCCCGTCCCAGATCTACCCAAAATGGTCCAAGATAACAGTCCATACCTCGCGCTCAAAATCGATACGATGCTCAGAACGCGCCCTGGAGGACTGCCAGTAGATCCAGTAATTCTTTATCCTGATGAGACGGGTGCGCAAACTATCGCCGATTGCCTCGCAAGCTTGTATGACTACACATTGATCGGAATTCCACGAGACGTCTTAAAACGCTTGCCCAAAGACGGCAATTTTACACTCCAGTGGTTCGATGACCGCAAGCATGAAGCCACCAAGAACGGCTGGCGATATTTTGTGGAGTTGTCATCTCTCCAAACAGCAAATCGCGTTCACGTAATTCTTATGGACGAGTTCAATAAGACTGGGGACACACGAGCACGTCTGGAACAACTAGCACACGGCTTTGACTTAGATGTATGGTGTTACTTTTGTCTAATCGACTTTCTTCCCAGTAGCCGACGACAGAAAGGGCTCTCAAGCCTTTCTCTTTACGATCTTGAGCTTGAGCTAGCAGAATAGCGAGGTTCTTTTTTGGCAATGCAATCACATCCTGAAATCTCGGAACCCTATACAGTTGCGTGCGATGTCTTGATCGACGTGTTCGACAGACTAAACGTGTTGCCTTTGACTTCGAATGATCGGGACGCTTTTCGCAGATACGCTCGCGCTGACTTGGCAACCAAATCGGAAAGAGCGCACCCGGACTTCCAGCGCAGTATTTGGCAAAAGGCCTTCGATGCTCAACTTCCTGATTTAGTGAGGCGGCATCTCGGTACTACATCATTCCCGGAACCGGACTCAACGCATATCCATCAATCGACACGATACGGTCATGTTGGAAAAAGTGCCACGACGTATGAAAAGATCGTCGCAGACATATTTATTGTTACAGTTATTCAAGAGGAGTTTGAAGCAGTTCTGAACGCTTTTGGGATTGACTCCTCGGCTGCGGCAACTCACACTATTCGTGGCGGCAAGTTTTACACAACGCGCTTGCAGAGACAGGCCGGAGATGAACTTGTTGTCTACATAACGATGATCGGTGAAGCAAGGAACGTACCCTGCGTGAATGTGTGTAGAGATATCTTTGAACGATTCAGCGTCGGAGTGTGCATTCTAGTTGGAATCGCGGGCGGGAACCACCAAGCGAAAGTTAAGTTAGGTGACGTTGTAGCATCTCTCCAGATATTTGACTTGGAGGGTGGTAAATCTGAGCGCTATTTTTGGAATTTGCTTCAGAGGGTGCAGCCCCGACTCGAAGGCTACGATCCGCCAACTGATATTAAGCGAAATATTCAGAACCTTAACCCGACCAAGCATCAGTGGCAACAGCGCTTTGAAGAATGCATGGGCCATTATCGGGAGAAATTGTTTCCAAAGCCGATTAACGAAAATGCTTGGAAAGCAAAACCGACATTTCATCGCGGTATCATTGTGGTGGGTGAGAAGGTGCTTGCGGACGGTAGCCTCCCAAAGACGGCTAAACGACTTAGCGATCAAGTTTATGCGGTCGAAATGGAAGGGAGTGGCTTTGCGTCTGCATGTAAGCATTGCGGAATTCCTTGGCTCGACATTCGAGGAATCTCTGATTTTGCGAATCCCGTAAAAGAGGACGGTTGGCATATTCCAGCGTCGGCGGCAGCCGCAACCCTTACGCGAATTTTTCTTGAAAAAGAGTATCGAACAAAGACGGACGAGCTCGAGTATTAGAGGGGGGGCGTGCCTGAAACGAAATGGGCCCAGCGGACGCTGGCGTAGCGAAGCATTTGAGCAAATCAAACAGCCGATGCAGTGCAGATTGGATATAACCGAAGAATTGGGGTCAGAGTAAGGTTAATATTACTCTGACCCCAATTCACTCCAATTCACTTAGCGGGAAGTAGAGGCTTTCTGCTATACTTTGGAAAAGCGACCCAATTCACTTAACGAGGCAAATTTCTGTTAAACCTATAAAGTTGTAATATATATTTGACACATTCAGCGTGAAGGTGTAGGTTCCTCGTGGGTCTTTTTATGCAACTAAATCAGCACGCTATCTTCAATATGTATTGGAGTTTCGTATATGGATATATTCATAAGTTGGTCAGGGGAACGCAGCCTTAAAGTTGCCACGGCCCTTCGCGACTGGCTTCCTCTCGTTATGCAGTCTGTAGCACCGTGGTTTTCGCCAGAGGACATTGATAAAGGTGCACGCTGGATGGCTGAACTAAGCAAGAAACTCGAAAAGCTTAAGATGGGCATTATATGCGTTACCCCTGAGAATATGCTTGCTCCATGGCTTCTATTTGAAGCAGGGGCATTATCAAAAGTTCTCGATACGTCTTTCGTCTGTCCGTTTCTCTTTGCTTTGGAGCCGGCAGATCTTCAGGGACCTCTCGCTCAATTTCAAGCGACACGCGCTACGAAAGATGAAGTCCGCAAACTCTTGGGAACCATCAGTAAGATTTCAGATTTTTCCCCTACCGAAGCCCAAATTGACCGCCTGTTGTCCCTCACATGGTCTGATTTTGAAGAAAAGCTTTCTATGATTCAGACCACTTTAGTTGACCAGACAGTAAGGCCACGGCAGGTGCCCGAATTACTAGGTGAGGTACTAGAGAGAATTCGGTCAATCGAAAGGCAACTTGCAGAAAGGACTGCCAAAGAACACTCAGAAAAGAGGGAAAAAAGGGGCGGCTTTGGGGTGGGGGTAAGGCTATCACCATCTAACGAGGTACGCCCGTCACTTTTATCTGTGGAAGAATTGAAGGCCCTTAAAAATAAATTGGATATGTGTCTTCATAGCCTTAATCAACGTAAAGCTATAAATATTGGCGATATTGAGGATAATGAAAAAAGAAATGTGCTGGTTGCTGAAATGGATTTTTTAAAGGCTGAAATTGAAGAAATCAAAAATATAATCGCCGCAAATATGGGTGAATCGGTAGGTATTCTCTACCCAGATAACCGTGATAAATATTCTCTACCAGGATAACGAGGGCAACTACCTTAGACAAAGGTTGGGGAAATAAAGGGAAAAAAGAGGGGGCAGACACCATACTTAATTCCCAAGACCTATCCAAAATTTAGTATGGTGTCCCTAAATTACCTAGGATGATCGGAGCACCAACGTCGTCATTGTCCGTACGCGCTGCCGCGCGCTGGACACGCCGCCGTTGGATGATAAGAATGAAGAAGAACTACACATTGAAGCCAATTGATCGTTTCGCCTTCCGGTTTAAGAACTACACCTATCGTCCTATTCGTCTGTGCCTTGAAGACGGGCAAGCTTTAGCCGCGACGATCCTCCTGTGTTGCGCTATTGACTTGCTTGCGAAATTCAGCTCTGGCAACCCGAAGAGCTCTGGAAATCGCCTAAAGTACATCGCATTCCTGAAGCAATATTTCTCATTGGCATATGGTCCAGACACATTCTATGAATTCGTGCGCTGCGGGCTTGTCCATAGCTATTCCATGGAAGGCCAATATACAATCCTTTGCCGTGACGAACCTTGGGCGCGTCAGGTTCACCTTTGCAAGGATACAAAAACCGGTAAGACAGTAATAAACCCTTTCCAAATCCTTGCGGACCTTCAAGCGGCGGTGCGGAACTACGTCGAAGATGTCAAAACCAGTGAAGTCAAAGCCGCGGCGTTTCTCGCTGTACACAAAGCAATTCCTTTGCGGCAGCAGGTTTCGAGATGGAAGAAACTAAAATACCTTGCGGTTGATAAATGAAAATTATCCAACGAGTCGCTGCACCGGATCGGCAGTAAACGGCGCCTGCCACCCGGTGAGATTTTTGTTCCTTTCGAATAAGCGTCATTCTGTAACTCCGCTATAAAATCAAAAAGACCGCCGTCGTTTACTTCAATAAAGAATTCCTATATTCAAATAGCTTGAATATTATCTCGTCATACCCATCTCACCTCTTTCAATTAACAAAAATCATCCCGATCTTAAAAATTCTCTAAACAGAGCTATATGGAGCCATATGGAGGCTCTGGAAGTCTTCATTCCTCTGTGAGATTCTACAGGCAACTGATCCACCTCTTTCACATGGGCGCTTCCGGAACATCGACCGTCCGTCGGCGCCCGCGAATTTTCTGAGCACCCGGCTCGGGGGCCGGACCAAGACGCCCGCGCCGGGGTAAGACTCTGCGAATGGCCGGTCTTCCCGGACGGCCGAAAAGGTTCCCGGCATTCCGGAAACCGGCAGCGAAAGCCCGGCGGGGCGCGCAAAACCCCGCCGGCACAAAACGGAGATCGAAATGGCTTTTACCGCCGCCAATTTGACCGCAGTCGAAAACGCCCTGATCGCCCTGGCATCGGGCACGCGCAAGGTGCGCCTCTCCATGGGCGACAAGTCGATCGAGTACAGCAACACGGACATCCCGGTATTGACGGCGCTGCGCGACAAGATCGCCGCGGAAGTTTCCACGGTGCCGCGCTGCATTCTCTTCTCAACGAGCAAGGGACTATGAACGAGCCGTATCTCAAGATCGTGGACAACAGGGGCCGGAAGATTCCGGTCACCGCGCTGACCGATTCCATCTACGAGGGCTCCGCAACGGGACGCCGGATGTCCACCTGGGGCACGAACACCGCCGGCCCCAGCGCCAGTCTCTACGGATCGCTGAACCGCCTGCGCTCCCGGACCCGGGAGTTGATCCGGAACAACCCCCTGATCCAGGGCGCCTCCATCGACAACACCGCAAACGCCATCAGCTCCGGAATCTTCCCCAGATGGGATATGGAGGACAAAATCCTCAAGAAGGACATCCAGGACCTCTGGAAAGAGTTCGTGAAGACCGCCGACTACTACGGCGTAAGCAGCCTCTACGGGATACAGGCTCTGGAATGGCAGGGCCTTCTCGACGCCGGGGAAATGCTCTGCAGGAAAATTCCCCGTAGCGCCTCCCTGGGCCTTCCCGTCCCGTTGCAGTTTCAGCTCCTCGAAGCGGATCATCTCGACGAGACCTACAACACCGTAAGCCCCTCCGGAAACGAGATCCGCATGGGCATCGAGATCAACCGCGACAACCAGCGCGTCGCCTACTGGATCTGGTCGGAGCACCCCGGAGAATCTTATATCACGCAGCGCGCCATTGCCCAGCGGGTTTCGATCCCCGCTTACGACATCGAACACATTTACCTCCCGATCCGCGCCGGCCAGATGCGGGGCCGTCCCTGGATGAGCGCGATCATCGTCAAGTGCCACGAGTATGACCAATACGACGACGCCGAGCTCGTTCGGAAGAAGGGCGCGGCGATGTTCGGCGGCTATTTCGAGGAGGAAGGCGGCCTTCCCGCCGGCGACCCTTCCGCCTTCTTCGGCCGTTCGACAACGACCGACGACGCCAACCGGGAGATCGCCCCCCTCGAACCTGGGTCATGGCTGCGGCTTCCCAGGGGCGTCAAGGTTAACTACTCAAAACCCGCCGACGTGGGCGAAAATTACGATGTCTACAACAAGCAGCAGCTCCGGCAGATCTCCCGCGGGATCCCCGGCGAAACCTACGAGCAGTTGACCGGCGACCTCTCCGGCGTGAACTATTCCTCGATCCGGGCCGGCTCCCTGAGTGCGCGGCGGATCATCGAATTCCTGCAACGGGAGGTGATGATCTTCAAATCCTGTCAGAGCAAGGCCGCCGCCTTCATGGATGCGGCCGTGATCTCCGGGATCCTCCCCATCCGCGACTATTATGACAACCGCGGCAAATACCTGAAGATCGACTGGCGTCCGGATGGCTGGCCCTGGGTCGATCCGGTGAAAGATCAGCTCGCCGACCAGATGGCGGTGCGGAACGGATTCAAATCCCGGTCCGCGATCATCGCCAAATCAGGCGGCGACGCCGAGACCGTGGACCGTGAGATCTCCGAGGACAACTCCCGGGCAGACGCCCTCGGCCTGATCTACGACAGCGACCCCCGGCAAACCCAGAAATCGGGCGCCATCCAGGCGGCGGCCGATCAAACGGTGGTCGATTCGACCAAGACCTAAACGAGGTGAACGATGGACAAGAGAGCATATCCCCATCAACTGATCAACGGCGTGTTCAATAAGCCCCTGCTGATCTCTCCCTATTTCGTCTCCACACTGGGCAACGCGCTCCGTGCCTGGGAGTCGATCGGTGCGACCACCGATCTGGGCGCGAAGATGATCGAAATGGAGGCCGCCGCGGAATCGCGCCTGAAACTGAACATCGTGAACGGCGCCGCGGTAATCGGCGTTTACAACTACCTCACCTACCGGGCCGATTTCTGCGCGTGGATGATGTTCGGGAACACCTCCTACGAGGAGATCCGCGCCCAGCACCAGGCCGCGCTTGCCGATCCAAACGTGAAGAGCATCGTCTTTCGCATCGCGAGCCCGGGCGGCGAGGTGGCCGGATGTTTCGACTTGGCTGACGACATCTACCAGGCCCGCGGTCAGAAGCCCACCTATGCGGTCTTCGACGACTACGGATACTCCGCGGCTTACGCGATCGCCTCCGCGGCGGACAAACGCTACATCGCCCGCACCGGATCGGCCGGATCCATCGGCGTGATCCTGATGCACATCGACCAGAGCGAGCGGGACAAAAACACTGGCCTTTCCTTCACGCCGATTTATGCGGGCAGCCACAAGGTCGATTTTTCAAGCCACGCCCCGCTCTCTCCGGAGGCCAAGGCGGTCGGTCAAGAAATGGTCAACACCACCTGCGATCTTTTTGTAAACACGGTCGCTCGCAATCTGGGCATCGCTCCGGCGGCCGTCCGCGGGACGGAAGCGATGATTTACGACGGCAAGAAGGCAGTGGACATCGGTTTCGCCGATTCGGTCCTTTCCTGGGATCAGTTCCTGGCGAAGCTCAACAACCGAAAATATGGAGGGGTTATGAAAGCGGAAATTGAAAAGTTGTTCAATTCTTTTAGGGATTCGCTGGCGGCATTGGTTTCGAAGGACGCCTCGGCCGCGAATCAGGAAGTGGTGACCAAGGCCGACGCGGAAAAACTGGTCGCGGCAGCGGAGGCGCTCGCCCGCTCCGAGGGCCTGGCCGCCGGCAAAACAGAAGGCAAGAATGAGGCCCAGGCGCGCTCGGCTACAATCATGGAGGCCTGCGAGCTGGCCCATATCCCGCTAAAGGACGCGCTCGCCTATGTCAAGGACGAGACGCTTTCGACGGAGTCGGCCAGGGCAAAAATCGTCGAGGCCCAGGCGTCCGAGGCAGACAGGAAAAAGGTCACCTCGACGGTCGGAGCGCTTTCGACCGGGGACGTCAACCCACTCCTGGCCGAGGTGGGTAAGAGGGCCGGCGCGAAATAGTGCGAATCCGCATTGTCCGAAGTTGTACGAAAACGACGAATTTAAGGAGGAAAAAAACATGAAGAACATTTTTTCGGGAAAGATTTTCGGGATTCGCGCCACGTTCGTGCTTATGACGATTGTGGTTCTGGCCGCCTTTGCGCGCAAGCTGCTCGGCTGGGAATCCGGAGGGCATGAGCTTCCGCTGGTGATGTTCGGCGTAACCGCGCTCTCGGAAGGGAACTATTTCAGGGACGTTGTCCGCTACGAGGACGACAACGCGGGCCGGCTCTCCCGGGAGGTGGTCACCGTGGCCGTCGGGCAGAATCTCTCTATGGGCGCGGTCATCGGCAAGATCACCAAATCCACGCCGACGACCGGAACCGCCGACGGCAACAACACCGGGGCCGGCACGGTCGCCTCGGTCACCGCCGACGCAAAGACGAAGCTGGGAACCTATAAGATCAAATGCCTGACCTATACGGCAAGCCCCCTTGACGCGACCTTTGAGGTCACCGATCCGGATGGTCTCCGGCTGCCCGATGCCGCACTCGGCGCCTACACCAGCGAGGCGGTAAATTTCACGATCTCCGACGCCAGCCCCGCGATCACCGTGGGCGACATCTGGACCATCGCCGTGGCCGTGGGCTCCGGGCAGGTCAAGGAGATACAGGTCGGTGCATCCACCGCGGTGGACGGATCGCAAAACGCCTATGGGATACTCACCGACGACTGCGACGCATCGACCGCCGCGACCGCCGCGGTGGCCATCGTCCGAAACGCGGTCATCGTGAGTGACAACCTGGTCTGGCCCGACGGCTCTCCGGCGGTTTCCGCCGCGGAGAAGGCGACGGCACTGGCCGAACTTGCCGCAAAGGGAATTGTGGAAAGGGAAGAGGCGTAAGCGCCTTCATGAAGTATTCATACGAATCAGGGGAATGATTGCCCCATCCAAATAAGGAGGAATTTCAAAATGAAAAAGATTTTCAAGGATTACGGGACCGGCAGGGCGCTGACAGTCATTTTCCTGTTCGTCGTGGGGATCCTCTGCCGGATCATGGAATGGTCGATCCCGGGAGTCGAACTCCTGGCCGGGGCATCCCTGGCCATCGTGCTGAACCCCTTCGACCAGGACGCCTTCAACATGGTTTCGATGACCCAGTCGATCAACATCCTGCCCAACAAATACGGACGCGTGGGCCAGCTCGGCATCTTCCCCGACAAGGGGGTCCGCACCCGGACGATCATCGTGGAGGAGAAGAACGGCGTCCTGAACCTTCTTCCGACCCTTCCAGTCGGCGCTCCCGGAACGCAGAACAAGATGGGCAAACGCAAGGTCAGAACCCTGAGCGTCCCTCATATCCCGCTCGACGACGCGATCCTTCCCTCTGAATACGAGGGTATCCGCGCCTTCGGCTCGGAGAACGAGATGGCGTCCCTCGTCTCGGTGATGGCCGACCATCTCCAGAGTGGGCGGGATAAGTTTGACATCACCCTGGAGCACCTCCGCATGGGGGCCCTGAAGGGGATCATCCTCGACTCCGACGGCTCCACCCTATACAACCTCTACACGGAGTTCGGCATCACGGCGAAGACCGTTCCCTTCATCCTCGGCACCTCGACCACAGATGTGAAAAAGAAGTGCATGGCCGTTATCCGCCACATTGAGGACAACCTGCAGGGCGAGATCTATACCGGCGTCCGCTGCCTCTGCTCGGCGAATTTCTTTGACATGCTGGTCAGCCATCCCGAGGTGGAGAAGTTCTACCTCAACCACGCCGCGGCGATGGAACTGCTGGCAGCCGACCCGCGCAAGGGCTTCAAGTTCGGCGGCATCACCTTCGAGGAGTACCGCGGTACGGCCACGGACATGGACGGCACGGCGCATCCCTTCATCTCCTCCACGGCAAGCCCGCTGATGGGCGAGGGGCACTGCTATCCCGAAGGGACCAGCCAGAGTTTCAACACGATCTACGCGCCGGGCGATTTTGTGGAGACGGTCAACACGATCGGCATCCCGCTCTACGCCAAGCAGGAGCTGCGCAAATTCGGCCGCGGGATCGATCTGCATATCCAGAGCAACCCGCTGCCGATCTGCTACCGGCCCGGTCTGCTGGTGAAGGTAACCTCGGCTGCATCGTAGCGCGGCCTTTCGATAAAGCGCGGAGGTGAGACATCATGTTCAACCAAGCCGTAACGGGAAAGACCCAAGCGGGCGGCGCGTTTACCGTTCTCCTGGGCGCATCCGACAAGTTTAGCCGCCACCAGATACAGGCGGAGGTGAGCGCGACTCCCTCCGCCGGGACCATGGCGGTGGCGGTGCGCTCACCCGGCGCCACGGATTTCGTGACGCTCGACGGGAGCTTCGATCTGACCGGGACCGATCTTCTCAAGACCTTCGGCCCCTGCTTCGCGGCAGAGATCCGGTTCACCCCGGCCAGCTTCGACGCGGACAAAACCTACAACGTCATCGTGACGAGCGGGGCTGATTGATGAGCAACTTTAACCCGTCCATGGCATCGACCATTCTGGAACCGGTCCGGCTGACGCCCCCCGTCCTCGACGACGCGGCGGCCGAGCCGATCCTGGATGAATCGGGCAACCCGGTCCGGGACGAAGAGGGGAACGTCATCCATGGGACTTAGAGCCGTATTCGCCGAAGCGTTGCCGGACGTGTTTTCCGAGGCAGGGGAAGAGGCCCTCTTCACCCCGGCGATCGGCGCCGCGATTCCCTGCCATGTCTTCATTGACTTCAACGTCAAACTGCAACCGGGAGGGACCACGGGCCAGATTTTTGCCCAGGGAACCACCATCGAGGCGCTGCTCTCCGAGATCGGCCGCGAGCCGAACCGGGACGAGACGTTCACCGTCGACGGCATCGTCTACAAGGTCAAGTCTCCTCTCGAAAACGACAAGCTGACGGTCAAGGTGGTGGTGACATGACGGAACCCGCGATCTACATCAACCCTCGCGACGTCGAGAGCATCCGTGCAATGCTCAGGGGGCTGAACCGCGACGAGGTAGACAAGGCGAATGCCCGCGGGATCAACTTGACGTTGACCGGCGTTCGCACGGACGGCACGAAGATCCTCTCCGACCACTATGCGCTGACCGCGTCGGCGATCCGCGACTCTTGGAAGATTGGAAAAGCCAAATTCAGAGATCCGACGGGAGTCGTTTCGAGCCAGGGGACGTTCATCCGCCTGATCAAGTTCGGGGCGCGTCAGAACAATACCGGCGTCTCCGTGAAAGTCCTGAAGCAGAATCCCCGGGCGACGATCGCCCACGCCTTCATCGCGCGTATCAGAGGCGATCAGCGAGCCGACCAGGTCTACTGGCGAAAATGGAAGGGAACTCACAAGAAACCGGTTCCCGGTCGCGGTTATAAGAACCTCCCGTTTCAATACCGTTTTCCCGTGAAGGCGCTCTATGGTCCGCGCATCCAGGATTATCTGGGCGATCCCGGCATCATCGCCACGCTCATGGAGCTGGCCGGGGAACGTCTGGAAAAGAACATGCGGCATGAAGTGGATTATCTGTTGAGTCAGGTGAAGTGAAATGGAAACCATCCGCGAGTTAATCATCCGGGAGATCGTGACGCGCCTCGGCGCGATCCGGATCGTCGCGTCTCCGGAAAGCCGCTATTACACGGATTGCGGAGCGCAGGTCTTTCGCGCGCGTCTCCGGATCGACCCGGACGAGGTCCCCTGCATTGATGTCTGGCCTCTCCCCGAGGAGACCGAGCAGATCCATGGCCAGGACAAAAATGTGATGACCATCCACGTGGAAGGATTCCATTTCTTTGGCATGGAGGCGGTCAACCGTGGCCTTGCGACCACGGAAGAAGATGCGTCCGTGGTCGCCGAACGGATCCTCGGCGACCTGAAATTCTGTCTGACGGATCCCGCATGGGACCGCCGCCGTCCGGGCGCCGGATCGCCCATAATCTATTCCCCTCCCCTGGCCGAAGCGATCCGCTACAAGGGAGGCGGCACGGAAGAATATCCAGAGGAAGGGACCTCCTCTGTTCCTGCCGTCGCGAAATTCGAGGTCACCTACTACACGGAGATCGGAGACCCGTACAAGCAATGAACGAGCAGACAAACCCCCTGATCATCACCGGTTCTCACGCGGACGTCCTCTTGGACATCGCCGCGGTTCCGCGCTGTTGCAACTACGATTTCATGGCGATTGGCCTGGACGCCGTGGACAAATACGCCTGGCCAGTCAAATGGTGCGCGACCTATCATCTCGCCGACATCCCTCAGATCATCGAGCGCCGGACCAAGCTGATCGGCCGCGTGGATTTCGAGATCATCTGCCACGAGAAAAACGAAAACGTGGCCATGGCTATCGCCGATTGGTGGAAGCCTTCCGGGTCTTCGGCCCTCCTCGGTGTGCAGGCCGCGCTGCTGCTCGGCTACGAACGGATTATCCTTTGCGGATGCCCTTTGACCGGCAGGAACGAAAAATCGACCGACTATTCGACATTCCGCGACGGCTGGAAGGAGCGGACAAAGGAGCTCGCTGGCTGCGTTCGCTCCATGTCCGGCTGGACCCGCGATTTTCTGGGATCCCCGGACGAGCAATGGCTGATCGGAGGTGTGCCATGTCCCAGGTAAAACGGTTTCTGATCATCGCCGGGGCCGCCCCCTGCGTTTTGGAGGACCTCGAAAAGATCTCCAGCCGGGAGCGGTTCGATTTCATGCTGATCGGCGCGGGGTCGCCCGCTGCGGAGACCATCCCGGTACTGAAGTGCCACGTCAGCCATGAGAACGACTTCCCGGCGATCCGCGAGCTCCGGAAACTCCGGGGGCTCAATACGGATTACCTGGCCATTTCGAACAACGTCTATGAGGGCGTCGATTGCGTTTACCCGGAATTCACCCCGCCGACCTGCGCGCGCGAATGCCGCCCCCGGCTCGGCTCCCGCGATCCCCGGAACCACCACCACTATTCCGGATCGTCCGCGATGCTGGGATTGAAGGTCGCTCTTCGCCTCGGCTACCGGAAGATCGTCCTCGCCGGCGTCCCGATCGACGAAGGCCGTTACGCCGCCTTCCAGGTCGGATGGTGCTGGATCGCCGATCTGCTCCGCTGCTGCCCGGTCCGCTCCATGTCCGGATTCACCCGCGAGCTCCTCGGCCCCTATACGGAGGATTGGCTGAATGAATAGGGAAACCGTCCCCATCCATTTGATCCACTACGACAGCGAACCGGAGATGCCGGTACTGGGCGGCCCGCTTTGCCTCGGCTACCAGGCCTACATGGCCGGCCGTCCGGAGCGCTGCCGGGAGATGATCGCCGCGTTTCTCGCGCAGGTCTATGCCTCTCCGGCACGACAGCGCGAGCGTTCGACAGAGATATTCGTCCGGGATATCTATCAAAAGCGGCGCATCGTGATGCCGGCGTTAAAACGGGATGCAGATCCGTGGATCGTTCTCGAGGCGGCCGGGATGCGCTGCGACGCCTACCATATCCCCCTCGTGCAGAGCATTGTGCTCTGCGGCTACGATCCCACCATGGGCACGGCGATCACCATGATTGAGCGGGACGGCCTCTATCTGGTCGGCGACGGAAAGAACCGCTGCTCGATCCTCGCCGCGCTGGGACACGAAACCGTCCCGAATGTCGAGGTGAGGAAATGAGCCTCGAACTTCTCGACTATCGGGCTTACTTAGCGAATGTCGCCGGACACCCGCTCTGGAAAAGCTACCGCGCCCGCTGGCAGTACCACGCGGCCGCGATCGACTGGATCCGCGAACTCGGCATCTCCGATCCGAAACAGGTACTGGAGATCGGCACCTTCGGCGCCGGCCTGGTCAACGGCAGCGACCGGATGGATCTGCCCTCCGGGGAGTGGCAGGAGGAGTCTCCGGGGATCATCCGTCACGATGCCCGGATCCTGCCCTGGCCATTCGCCTCCCGGAGATACAAGCTCCTGATCGCGCTCCGCGTCTGGCATCACCTTTTTCCGGTCCAGGGGGAGTGCTTTCGCGAGGCGAAACGGATTGCGAAGCAGCTCATCATCGAGTGCCCGGAAGTTGAGGCCGTCGGCCAGGGGATCTCACGAGACAAATTCATCGAATGGAACGGCGCTCCGCCGGCAGCCGAGAAAGATTTCGGACCATGGGGCCGCCTCTATCTCTTTGGAGGTGCGGCATGATTCCGGAAATCACCGTCTGCTGCATCAAATGGGGAGACAAATACGGACCGGAATACGTCAACATTCTGGCTTCGATGGTCCGCCGCCACGTTTCCGCGGTGCCCTATGAGTTCGTCTGCTTCACCGACGATCCGAAGGGAATCGATCTCTGCGTCCGGACGGAGCCGATGCCCTATGACGGCAAAGGATGGTGGGGCAAGATGGGTCTCTACATGAACTCCCTGCCGGGCATCTTGACATCCAGGATCCTCTATCTGGATCTCGATGTGGTGATCACCGGTGCGTTGGACGATCTCCTGCGCTACCCATCAGATTTTGCCATGGCCAGGGATTGGCCGACCGGAACGTGGTGCAAACGGGACCGGCGCGAGCATGACGGGAATTCGTCGGTCGTCCTGCTCAGGGTAGGCTCGGCCGTCCGGATCTGGGACCGATATGTCCTGGCAGGGCAGCCGACCAACGCGAACGACGGCGATCAGGAGTGGGTCAATAGGACGTTTCCCAACCTGGCCGGCCTGCTCCCCGAGCGCTTCGTGCAATCCTACAAACTGCACCATCTCGCGGGGAAAAACCCGCCCGACTGCGCCGTCGTGATGTTCCACGGCAAGCCGAAACCGCCCGACTGCGACGGTTGGGTAAAGGAGTATTGGATCGATGACCACGCCTGAACTGTTCAACGATGTTTGGAATCGCGGCCACTACCGCTTGGGTTCCACGGCGTTCCGGCTCCTGCCGTTCCTGCGGCAGCACATTCCCGCCGGCAGCGTCGTCAATGACTACGGCGCCGGAACCGGACGCGCCGAACCGGGCCTCTTGGAGTTCTGCTCCCGGGTCAACATGATCGATTTCGCCGACGCGGCACTGGAACCCAATATCCGGGCGATGATCGGCGACCGCCTGACCTACGTGGTCTCGCCCCTGGAGGCCCTTCCGACGGAGTTCCCCGTCGCCGATTGGGGGATCTGCATCAACGTTCTGATGACCTGCGACCCGGCCAAACTGGGCCGGATTATGTCCGAGATGCGGCGCACCTGCCGGAACCTGATCATCGAGAATTACGACTGGCCGGATATCCGCCTCGGGGGGGACATGACGCAGATCAAGGGCGACGCGGCCTTCTGGACGGACGTCATGCGGGATCACTGGCCGGTCGTCGAGTCGCGCAAAAGTCCGGAGCATGCGCGGAGATATATCACCATTGGGAGAAGCGAAGCGGCAGGGTAAAGTGGTCAAGCATAAACGTCAGTTTGCCAAATTGCGCAAATTACTGAACCGGGTCTCCCCGGTAACCGACAACAAGGAGGAAATGAACCATGGATGCAAGCAATGCAAAGGTACAATATGAGAGCGGTCAGGACCTGGTCGCGTTTGTCGCCCTGACCGACCAGGGGGACCACAAGGATTTCCGGAGCGCCGATGCGCTCTGGTCGAACCGGGCGGGATACGAGCCGGACGTCAAGCCCAACGGCCTGGCCACCGGCGGTGTCGTCTCCATCGCCACCTCCGGATCCAGTGACGTGGTGGACGTGGCGGCCCTCACCTGCTACCTGGCCGGGGTGCTGACCTCCGTCAACGCCTCCGCGGATCTCTCAATCGCGAGACCGACGGCTTCCCACGTCAAATATTCGATCACCGTCACCTCCGCCGGCGCGATCTCCGCGGTGAAGGGCGAGGAATCGACCTCACTCTCTACCACGCGCGGCGCCGCGGGCGGCCCCCCGCTGATTCTGCCCACCTCGATCGAGCTCGCGCAGATCTGGCTCTCCGCGGCGGCCTCGGCGGCGATCGCCGCGACCGAGATCAAGCAGGTGGTGGGCACCCACTGCGAGCGCTACGACTATCCGACCTGGGAAGAGTCGCGCTTCAACATCTCCGGTGGCGTCATCGGCAATGCCGGGATCGTCTTCTCCTCGGCCCTCCCGCTGATCCACTCCCTGGTCTCCCCGGAAGTCCCCGTGCCGAAGGCGGTCTATGCGCAGTATTATGAGCCCGCCTTCACGGATGTGCCCAAGTCGAGCGATTTCGTGCCCCCGGAGACAACCCACAGCGTCAGCTCCAAGCAGATCTACGGGACGACTCTCGGCGCCTCCAGTTCCTCGCTCAATCAGGGGTCGTTCACCGCCTTCATGCAGGATGGGATCTCCGACGGCATCCTGGGTCTGAAGAACCTGGTTCTTTTTTTCAAGTTCTTCCAGAACCGGCTGAACTCCACGCCCTACATCCTCACCCAGGGCAAGCTCGGCATCGCGCGGACCTTCCCCGCCGGCGACCAGATATCCGCGGCCTGTACGATCTCCGCGGAAGCCGCGGCGGTGGAAGTGACGGGGTAGAAAAACCGGGGTAGCTCAGGAGCGAGAGCCCGCCGATGGTACGGCGGCGACGGCGGTTGAAATCCGCCCCCCCCCCTAAAAAAACCGAATGAGGGAACATAGATGAGTTTCGATGCCAAGAAATTTTTGAAGACAAAATTCACGCTCCGGACCGACGAGGTCGCCGTCCCCGCCCTGGCCGCGTTTTTTCCGGAAGAGGCGAAGCCCCTCTGGAAGGTACGCGGGCTGACAGGGCAGGAGCTCGGCGTTGCGAACGAGGCCCCGGAGCGGATGAGGAACATGGCCGCGATCATGGAGGGGCTCGCCTCCGGAGCGGCCAAGGAACAGGCGGACGCGGTCAAAGAACTCCTGGGAATCGGAGGAACGACTCCGCAGGACGTGGCCAAGCGGCTGGAGCACCTGGTCGTCGGCAGCGTCGATCCGAAATGCACCCAGGAACTGGCCGTCCGGCTCTGCGAGGTCTTTCCGGTGGAGTTCTTCCAACTCACCAATAAGATCGCCGCATTGACGGGCCAGGGCCAGATGCCGGGAAAACAGCCGCCCTCTGGCGAGACGCCGAAGTCCGCGCCTGCCTCGCCCTCGGCTACGCCAGGGGGCGATTCCTCTACGAGCTGAGGCCGGACCTCTTCCCGCAGGGGTTCCTGACACGGACCGAGATCGAACTTTGGGAACGATACTACGAGACCATGAGGAAACAAAAATGAGACGATACCCGATCCTCGCGTTGATCCTGTTGACCATGGCGGCAATGTTCTTAGCGAGCATGTCCGCCGCCGCGGTACCCTCCCCCTTTCCGGCGGCGAGTCCATCCTGGAATGAGCACGCCGATCTGATGACGATCTTGATCGGCGTGCTCATCACACTGGTCTGCTTTTTCATGGTCCGAACCCTGGCCAAGATCGACCGCAATCAGGGGCGATTGTTCGAGAAACTCGATGTGGTCTGCAAACAGGTGGATACCCTACAGGGAGAACACAACGTCATGAAGAATTTCTGTTCTGGTGGCATCCCCGGCGACCGAGCCATATCGCGCAGAGAGAGGCCGGACTGAGATGAAAACCGGCGTCGTATCGCTGAAGGAAGAGGCCCGGAAGCTGAAGAAGCGGAAGGCCCGCAAGAAGCATCGTAAAACGAGGAGGTAGCCCATGAACCCTTTACGTCCCAGACCGTATGACCGCCGCAGCGACACGCTGAAATACCTCTCGCGCTTCGGCCTCGTGCTTGCGATCGTCGCCCCGATCCTCCTCTTCACCCACGGCGTCGAGAAGATCCGGATCATGACCTACAAGGTCTGCCTGGTTACGCTTGCCGTCGGTCTGGCGGAGTTGATCTGGGCAATCTTTTTCAAGCCGGTGTTCGGCAGATCGGAGTGGCTTTTACCCGATGAAAAACGTTCGATTCTCCTTTTTCGCGGCATTCTGTACGGCGCTGTTATTCTGGCCCTTACCCTGGGTCTATAGCGGAAACGCTCCGGACAGATGCCTGAAATACCTTCCGCAGGTGATCCGCGAGGCCCGCTACCACGCCGGCATGGACGCCCCCGCGGATGAGTTCATGGCCCAGATTGAAACCGAGAGCCGGTGCGACGAGGGGGTGACGGCCTTTGACGGCGGTGCGGGTCTCGGACAGTTCATGCCGGCGACGGCGGCCGAGATGCAGGAACGGGAGGAGTCCCTCCACGAGTTTGGCGACCAGGCCGCCCCCTATGATCCCCGTTGGGCGATCCGGGCTCTCATCCTCTACAACGTCCGCCTCCTGTCGGGCGTCTCCTGCAGGGAGTGGCATTACGCCTACCGGGCCTACAACGGCGGGCTGTCCCGGATCAACCGGGAGATCAAGGCGGCAAGGAGCTGCGACCGCGCGGCGGTCGACGCCTGCTGTGACCGGAAGAAGATCCGGATGAAATGGGGCGTCCTGGATATGTGCGTGGTGAACTGCACCTACCCGGACAAAATCAAGGCCGCGGCCAGGAAGTATCGGAGATACCTATGATCCAGTCCATCCTCGCCCTTTTGGGCAATGCAAAGGCCACGGCGATCGCCGCGGCGGTGATCCTCCTCCTCGGCCTGGCCGCCGGCGGCGGCGCGGTCTGGAAGATCCAGAATTGGCGGATGGCAAACCTCCGCTCTCAGATTTCAACCCTGGAGTCGCAACGCGACGCCTGCCAGGCCGCAAACAAGGAGAATCTGGCAACGATCGAGCGCGTCCGGAAGGAAGTGGCTTCGGTCGGCAGCTCCTGGGCGGCCAGGGTGAAGGCGAAGGATACATTGATCGCCAAGCTGCGGCGCATCGATGAGATTCCCCCCTATTCGGTGACTCCGTCCGGTCCCGATCTTCCGGACACCTCCGGGACCGTGATCGAAGGGCAGCGGAACGCGATCGCAACGCTGAGCAGGATCAACCGGGCTCTCTGCGCCCGCCTGCAGGCGCTGGGAGAGACCTGCGACGATGAAACGAATGAGGCATTCCATGAAACGACTATTTATCGCGGCCCTGATCCTCTGCTTGATTTTTTTAATGGCATGTTCCCCGCGCCAGGTGGTGCGGACAGAATACATCCCAGCCCAGGTGCCGGAGCTTCCGGCGGAACCGCAATACTGGCCGGTCGCATGGACCAGGGCGGAAACGGGCCTGCTTTGTGTTGACGACGCAAACGCGAAAAACCTGGCCAAGGACATCGAGGTCCTGAAGGCGAGCCGGGGCGAGCTCCTTCAGATCCTCCGGGAGCTGAAAAAGACGGCGGTGCAAAAATAATCCGGAACCAACGAGAGGTGCCTGTGATGGGAGACATCATCGATCGTGCACAGCAGTACGACGAACAGTATCGTGAGATCGCAATCGCGTCCCATTTTTCCTCCCGGATCGCCCAGAGGCATCAACCGCGCGCCGCCGACTGCATCGACTGCGGGGAGGAGATCCCCGCGGACCGCCGAGAGGCCGTCCCGGACGCGACGCGCTGCATCGGCTGCCAGGAGAAACATGAACGGATCTACGGGAGGAACGGATGGCTGACCTGAAAAAGACCGTCGAGATCATCTTCGGCGGAAAAAATGAGCTTTCACAGACCATCGGCGCCATCGAGAAGGATTTCTCCGTCCTGAACAGTACGGTCTCAAGTATTACCTCTCCGCTGGCCGGCATCGCCGATTCCGTCGTCAAGACCGACGCGGCGCTGGCGGCCCTGGCCATAGGCGGTCTCGCCTACGCGGTCAAGACGGCCGGGGAGTTCAATGGCAAATTCGGCGAGATATCCACCCTGATCAAGGACAGCGGCGCTCCGATCGACCAATTCCGGAAAGATATCCTTGACTATTCGACCAGTTCCGTCAAGTCGATCTCTGACATCAACCAGGCCATCTACAACGCCATTTCCGCCGGCGTGGACTACAAGAGCTCGATCGCCTTCGTCAACGAGGCGGAAAAACTCTCCGTGGCCGGCCGGGCCGGGCTTGATGCGACCACCAAGGTCTTGATCTCGACCCTGAACGCCTACGGAGAATCGACCAACAAGGCGGGCAAGTACTCGGACATCATGTTCACCACGGTGCGCCTCGGCCAGACCACCTTGGAAGAGCTCTCCTCCAGCCTGGCCATGGTCACCGGACTGGCGGCCACCTCCAACATCCCCTTTGAAACCCTCTCTGCCGCCATCGCCGCGCTGACCGTGGCGGGGCTCCCCACCTCCCAGGCGATCACCGGGATCCGGCAGGCAATCCAGAACATCATCAAGCCCACGGCTGAAGCGGAGAAGACTGCCGCGTCGCTCGGGTTACAGTTCAACGACACGGCCCTGAAGACCAGAGGCTTCGAGGGAGTCCTGAACGACGCCTACAAGGCGACCGGCGGCAACATCGGCAAGATGGGCGAGCTTTTCGGCTCCGTCGAATCCCTGAACGCGGTGATGATCCTCGGCGCCGACAAGACCGGGAAGTTCAAGGACGCGCTCAAGGAAATGGGCGATTCCGCAGGCGCAACCAAGATCGCTTACGACAAGGTCGCCCAGGAGTTCGACAACATCAACCAGCGCCTGGCCAACTCGTTCAAGGTCACCCTGATCGAGATCGGCCAGAAGTTCATGCCCGAATATGGCCAGATCGCCGGCGGGCTTTCGGACCTGATGAAGGGGATCAAGGTCGGCGTCGATTCCGGCGCCTTCGACCCGCTCTTTAACTACCTGGACAGCGTCGCCGGATCCATCGCAATATGGCTGAAGGGCGTAGCCGAGGCCTTCCCCGAGGCGCTGTCCGCGCTCGATTTCAACGGCCTGATCGCGGCCCTCAAGGATCTGGGCGAGGCGATGGGCGGCTACCTGGGAGATCTGGATATTACCAAGGCCGACGATCTGGCCGCGGTGCTGCAGCTTGTGGTGGACATCATCACTGGCCTGATCAACGTGACCACCGGGATGGTTGACGCCTTCCGGCCCTTCGCCTCAACGATCGTCGATTTCTTTACCACCATGGCCAAAGGAGGGCCGGAGACCCAGGAGACGATCGGCAAGATCCTCGCCTTCTCCAAGGCGATCGAGGGCGCGGGTCTCGGCGTCGTCGGAGCGATTATGGCCATCGACGAGTTCGGCGTCTCGATGCGCGGTCTTTTCGATACCATCGCCGGCGGAACCACGGTCTTGTGGAACGGCTTTGAGATCCTGCTGACGGCGATCAAAGGAATGACAATTATTGTTGGCGGCTTATTTGTCAATCTTCTTGACAATCTCACGTTTGGAATGCTCCCGGGCCTCGATACGATGAAGGCCAAACTTACCTCCTGGGGCGAAACCATTGGCGACTCGTTCGTCAAGAACGGGACGGAGGCCGCGGCAGGGCTTTCCCGCCTCGGCGACGGCCTGATGCGCCTCGGATCTGAAACCGGAACCAGCCGCGACCGGGTGGCCGAGCTGAAGAGGAATCTCACCGAGCTCCCCTCCGAAAAGACCACCTCCATCAAAATGAAGGACATGGAGGAGACCACCGCGAAGGTCGCCGCGATCAATAAAGAAATTACCGAGCTTCCCGATCTGCGCACTGTGGGGGTGAAGGTCCTGGCCGACGGCACCTCCATCGAGAAGGCGAACAACATGATCATCGAACGCTTCCCCGACGGGCGCATCCTCCTGACCAACGTCGGAGTGGAAGCCGACGCGGCCGGCATATCGAAGGTCCAGAAGACGCTCGACGCGGCCATTCCAAAAGACAAGCAGGTCGATATCCAGACGAAACTCGACGTGGAGAAGATCAAGGGGCAGGCCGACATCATCCAGAAATCCATCGAATGGAAGGCCAAACTGGACATTGCTCAGGTTGAAGCGGCGGCGAAGGCCCTGGAGGCCACCTTTAAGTCGATTGACACGTCTATCGTCAGCACCGGGGACACACTGTCAGCTATGCTGGGGTCATACGTGACTGCTCTGGGACAGCAAAAGGGTGGAACCGGGGTTATTGAGCAGGCGATCAAGGATGAGAACGACCGCCGCAACGAGACGTTCGAACTGCAAAAGGGATTGGTGATGGCCGAGGCTGACAATCTGAAGGCTCGTACCGAATCTATGCGATCCGGCAATGCCATGATCACGATTAATGGAGCGGGATTGCAGCCTCATCTGGAGGCATTCATGTTCGAAATCCTAAGTGCGATCCAAGTACAGGCGACAGCCGAGGGTCAGAAGTTTTTAGTGGGGATATGAGATGATTGGGATAGCAACGAGGACTTATGATCTGATCGGAGCGAGGGTTTTCCGTGATATGCCACGAAGCAAGGATCAGGAGAACCGCTCAGGCGCTCGTCGCGTCTCTCGTACTGGCACGCTTGATGGCGGCTGCGTGATCGCCGACATGGGGTTTTCTGACGGAGACCGGGGCATCTACATTGAGGAACCATCAGCGACCATTGAATCTGTGAATTTCGCTCGGTACATTGTCGAAGAGTATGCTCTGGTCATCGTGGCGATGGAAGACGGCGCATATGAAGCGGCGCCGGAATCGTATGCGGTAAAGGACGGAATCCTGTCCATTAGATTATTGGTATCTGAAAAGGTATCTGAATAAGGGGGGAGTATCATGGCAAGTTCATTCACACTATACAGTTCGTTTCGGAAATACATAATGGACGGTACCATCGACCTGAGCGCAGATACCATCAAACTCGCGCTCGTCACGTCTGATTATACTCCGAGTATCGCTCATGCAGTCCTCACGGATGTGATGTCATCGCCATCTCCGGAGGTCGTGGCGGTGGCCAGTCCCAGCAATGGCTATACTGCCGGTGGGCAGGCATTGAGTGGGCAGGCAGTCACGAAGACCGATTCTCCCTCAGGAGGAAAGTTCGACGCTAATGACGTCATCTTCTCGGCGCTCGCGGCTACATTCCGATACGGAATTCTATATGCGGATAAGACAGTCGGGTCTATCGTAGATCCGCTCATTGGATATATCCTCTACGACACGACTCCCGCCGATGTGACTGTCTCCGGAGTTGATTGGACAAATAAGTGGAGTGCATCTGGCATAGTCACGGATTAGGACACTGATATGGGAAGCGCGACTTTTTATCCGGCAGCGGTTGGAGATGACGGCTCGGTCTTTGACGATCCTGAACTCTATCTCGACGAGGATCTCTACATAGGGGATGATTCCGGATGGTACGCCCACAGTTTTATCCGATTTCCTGTCGTCTCTATCCCTGCTGGATCAGTCATCTCCTCATGCGTTGTACGCCTTGTACAATTCAATGATCCTCAGTGGTATCGCGATGCGACGGGCGCGGTCGTCCGGCTGAACGTGTTTTTTAACGCAGCCAATGATGCCGTGGCTCCCACGATCACTTCTGAATATACTTCTTTAGCGAAGACTACAGGCATCGCTTGGGATGGATTGGCTGGATGGACTCACGGAGTAGCCTACGATACACCCGACATTTCAGCGATATTGCAAGAGGTCATAGACCGTCCGGGATGGTCAGACGGTAATGCGGTCATGGTGATGATAGAGAATGATGGGAGTGATACGAGCGCTAATCGGAGCCCAGACTCTTATGATGCTGGCCGGGTGTCTCCTGCTCTGATCGTTACGTGGTCTGCCGGATCTGACGGTATCGAGGTTCCAGTCGCAGATGCCCATCTAATGGAGCATAACCCCGACTTTGGCGTGATGTCATCTCAGGTTCCCGTCGCTACAGCGACGTTGCTGGCGCGTAATCCGGCGTATATCTGGAACGTCCCACTTTCGCAGCAAGGGCAGGCGAAAGTAATCTATTATTGCATTCTTACTGGGGCTAACGATGGCGTCGATGATGTCATCTTGCCAATTTCATCATTTCAGGCGCGTGCTCGAGACGGAGAGCCGTCCTATTTGTCGTGCGTTGTCCCGGACTCGCTCTCCAACGAGGCGGCTATTCTGGCAAGAACGAATGGGGAGATTATCATACAAAAGGGCGTCCGGTTACACGATGGAACGGAGCAGATGGAGGAACTCATGCGGGTGGACTATGAGGATGTCCAGATTCATCGAGGAGCCTACAGCGATTCGGCTATCATCGGCGGTCATAAAACCGTGACGTCCAGCGCACCGAAGGAGTGGGCTGTCAGCGGGGTCTCGTTTTATGGTTTGCAGTCGGACGGCAAGCGGAGTATCCGAGCCAACATGGATCTGTTCCTGCGTCCCGGAGATACTTGTATCTATGGAAATGGGGGTAATGATTATTTCACAGTTGGAATGATTACGTATTGGGTGTCTGCGGTTCCAGCGACGTTTTACATGGAGGTTCAAGAGGCGTAGATGGGTCAGGCTAAGGTCATAAGTGGAGGCGCATCAGGGCTTTACGATGTTCAGATCGTTAAGCATGCGGGAGCCTCTGCGGCTCGTTTGGTCTCCATTGCGGCTCGTCTGACTGCTCTGGCAACTCGGATTGTTACCGCTACTTCCGCAGTAGACTCAGCGGAGACTGATCTGGGAGTAGCCCAGAGTGCTCTTGATGCTCTGATTCTACAGCCGGAGAGCCCGACTAAGAGTGAGCAGTTGATCTCAGCGAGGAAGGCTGTTCTGGATAAGCAGCGAATTCTGACGACGAAGCGTGGGGATCTTAGTACGCTCAATTATGAGCGAGCGTCCCTGATCAGAGATCAGACGTTGATCGCTGTGGCTATGGCCACGGAGATTCGGACTGGAGTCTGGTGTACTGATTTGACGGAAGATCTCGCCGTGGGAACTACAGTTGGTACGATGGAGATGAATGGAGTCGATGACCAGATCATTCTTGCTGCCGGGGGGTCTGTGAGCAAATCAGTCGGTCTTCTCCAGCATGCGGGGGTTAGTACTCCGTCTGCGGTTTTCTTGAACAAAGTTTTGCTTCCCTGTTGGCAGAAGTGGAAGCCGACCTATCGCGTCGGGACTATTCTCACCATCGACTCTGCTCTTGATCAGTGTGACGTGGCGATCGCGCAGCAGTATAGCGAGGAGCAGGGCCTGCCTATCAATCAGGCGGGGATCGAATGCGTCATAACGAAAGACGCAGTCCTGGGATGGGAGGACTACATCAACGAAGATCCAACTTTCGAACTGGCTACTAATACGGATGATACCGATCTTGAGATGTCAGAGCAGTTGAAGGCAGATCTTGCGAGAATCAATGCGGAAGTGAACAGCCGGTTCAAATATAAGTTAGATATAGAACAATATGGCGAGCTGGAGAATTGGACGCAGATGGCTGAAGGTGGGTCGGGTGACTGCGAGGATTTTGCGTTGACTAAGGCTCAGAAACTTCTTGATCTTGGCTATGCTGCGTCAGCGATCCACATCGAGGTTGGAGTTGCTCCGAATGGCAAGGGTCATGCGTGGCTCGTGATCCAGACGAGTGAGGGAGATCTTGCTCTTGATAATAATTATCAAGAGGTCATGAATAATAATGTGACTCCATATACCAATCGGAGACGTCAGACAGGGATGATCTGGTCTGTCCCCGGCGTGAAACTCTTAGCTGTCCCAGTCGAGTATATGACTTGTAATAGCTCCGCCTTCATTGTGGGTGATGAGGTAGTTGTGGAATTCACGGGTCAGAACTGGTTAACTCCGAAGGTGATCGGCTTTACGAAGAACCCGAGAGCGTGCTGCACCATGCTGGCTGATTTCAAGCAACTCGATCCATTAAATTTGGTAAATGATGAACCGGATTTTGGCGGAGACTATAATTTGGGCTACGGGGATAAATGCTATGTCATGCATTGCGATGACCTGGTCGAGATCGGAGCGATGGGGGTAGACATCCCGTCAAACATAATCTCCTATAGCGTCCCTAAAAGCATCCCGGCGCTTCCGCCCGCGACTCCACGGGAATCATGGTATGTCGGGATTCATGGTTGGTCGTATACCTTGGTTAATCAATATTTTGTTTGGGTGCGTGTTCCATCCGGACATCAGGCACGGAATAAAGAATACCGATTGATTATGGATATCGAAATTCAGTCCGGGACGGTGCTTGAATCGGTGAATTTGAATATATGGAATGGGGCTTATGATGAAGACAATTGGTGGAGACCTCCAGTTGCATTGCCAAAAACTCGCGGATGGATGTATGCAGGCGGAGTTCCCGATGGAGGGATCAAATATACAAAGGTAGGTTTTTCTATGGGTGTCCAGCGGATTACGTATGATTTCACCTGCGTGGGAGAATTGCGCATAAAGTTGCAATCATATGATTCCAGATTCTATTGGAAAATATACTCAATCTTGCCGAAAATTTAAGGAGGTACACCATGCCTAAAATCAGCAAATACAAAGCGGTCACGGCGCCTGCGGATTCCGACGTCTATATTGTCGTCCAGGGTGGGGTTACGAAGAGAGTCACCTACGCGCAGATCAAGGAAGGTTTAGTCATCGAGGGAAGTGTTATTTCCGATGATATTGGCCACATTGTAAAACTGACACAGGCGCAGTACGATGCGCTCAGCCCTGTCGATTTGGATACGCTCTATCTCATAGTGGAGGCATGATCATGAAGTTGAGCGACGCGGTGAAGATATGTGCAGGATCGGACGGTATCGCTAAAGTAATGCTCGGAGCGAGCGAGTTGTGGACGAGTGGCGGAGGAAGCGGTAGCGGAACATTTTATCCGCTTGTAAGCGGCGACGATGGGATGTGGTCGAAGGATACACTTCAGTTTAATTCTGGCGCGACTACGGTGGGTATAGGTCGCGGCACAGACATGTATTTTGGAGGTGATGTTGATTATAACACCTTCATTCGTATCCCTGTTACAATTCCGCGAGGGGCGACCATTGTTACATGCATTCTCACGCTGGTACCACGTGATCAGATAACCGGTGCAGGTGATTGTCCTGTTAATATTTATTTTAATAATGTTGATGACGCGGTTGCTCCAACAGATGCCCCCACATCTGAAGCCTTGGCCTTAACCGCAGCAGTGCCATGGAATATCACGGGGACGCCAACAATTTCACCAGAGCTAAAGACGATACTGCAAACGGTAGTTAACCGTGATGAATTTACAGACGCAACTGCGGTGATGCTTCTCATTAAAAATAATGAGTCAGAACATGCTTGGCGGATATGGAGTTTGGATTCAGGAAACGCAGCATTACTTTATGTGGAGTGGTCCTGATGAAGAGGAAGAGTCCTGGCGACTAACGCCTCCTGCGGAAGGCCAACGTCCGTCGCACAAAGCGCAAATTCCGCAAGCAGGCGCGTCTCTACCGCCGGGGCCTTCTCTGCATGGCCTCCACCCACCCCGACATAGCCTCATGGCTGGGCCACGCGAAGCACGCCGACACATGGAAACTCCGCCGGAGAATATTTGAGAATCTGAGGCAGTGGGGTCATAATGTGTTGACGCTGATTAATTCTTGAATCGTCCAAATGTGATCTGCAATCTTTGCTTCCATCGCCGGGGTCACTCTCAACGTCTTGTGGACTCGGCAAAAATTATAGTATGCAAATTGTAAAGCATAAGACCATTTCAAGTTAACCCATTTTTTACTGAAACCATTCGTTAAGCGCGTCATTCTCCGCATTCCCATACGAACCGTGAGGTTCTGGCGTTCAATGTGAGACGTTGAAGCCTTCTTTAAATCCGGATTACCAAAAACGGCACCCTTATCGCAACCGACATACGCAGCAGGAGAATAGCGAGTTTCGTTTTCTTGGCTTTTCCCATAAACTTTAATGACTTGAGCAAAATCAACAAACTGCGCACCTAAACTATAAACAACGGCATCCTTGTAAGCCGAGAAACCGTCTGTATTGATTTGGAAGCCGCCCCTTGTCGCATGTCCCAATTTCTCAGTGAAAGCGACCGTATCTACTACGTTCCTGTGACCAAGGTGCCATGCAAGAATCAACTTATTATGGCGCTCCATAGCGATAAAGCACCACGCATCACCTTTTTCGTTATCAGTCGGTGCTTTTGCTTTCTTGGTACGAGACTTCATGCCGACATAGCCCCATATCTCATCGCAGGAGCATTCCTTGATTGTTAACGCCTTGGTCCTATCCTGCATTAAATTTTCGCAACGCGGCCCAACCAGCTCCAGCAGAGAAAGAATAGTGCGCTTTTCAACACCCGTAATCCGCTCAGTACTCTGGATCGAACATCCCTCCACAAGATGCTGAATGACAGAGACAGCCTTTTCTACCGGCAAGCGCATGTCATCAAGGGGCCTTTCGTGAGGTTCAAGGAAAGTTTTCTTGCAGGCAGGGCAACGAAAACACGGAATATTTTATTTTATGAGTCTTAAGTTTCCCGGTTTCTTTGGTGATCCAGGAGCGGCACGGTTCATTGACCCGCCCGGTAAAGGGAGCAATGTCAAATTAAAAATTAAGGAATCAATATCCTTAGAATAAATCTTCATATCTTTTGCTATGTTTTGTTTTGTAACGCCTTCCTGGCGTAATGCTTGGAAAAGCATCGGGAGTAATTTTGATGTTTCTCTTTGCAAAATAGGATTAGGTTCTTTTTTTCTATAGCCCCGCTTTGAAAGTCCAACACAAAAGCTACGATATTGCCACTCGGTTATTAAGGATAACTCTTTCAATCGTCTCGTATAGGCGAACGCAGCCACCTTCCATAGACATTTGTCTGCTATAATTTTGTCAAGCGTGGTGGGCATGCGAAAGTATGCCCTAACGCTACTTTCGGTCATCAGAAACGTTGCGGCAAACTCGTGTGCTTGAATCTCAGCAGCCTTACCTATCCCTCCATGCTTATGCAATACCAAATGTCCTAATTCATGAGCTGCGTCAAACCTGCTATGTTCAACAGATTTTTGAGTATTTAAAAAAATAAATGGACGATCAGCTTTCCAGAAAGAGCAGGCATCCATGTCGGTAGAATCCGCTGTTAATGAAAATACTCTAATACCTTTCGATTCAATGAGATGGACCATATTCCCAATAGGATTCTCACCAAGCGCCCACATGGATCGTAAAGTTTCTGCCGCCGCTGCTGGAGTAAGGTGCCTTAGGTCTGGAACTGCAACAGAAGGGGTATCAAATCTTTTGTCTAACCATTCCGACAAGTCCAAGGCAAGCTGTCCCTCATGCAGAACCGCATCGCGGACCTTGGCTGCCATTCTCGAAAGAGACCTAAAGCTAACAGCGCTATCATCCAGCGGCGAAATATCATCTGCAAAGAAAAACTCTTCGGGGAATTCAAGAATCGATACAAATTTATGAAGTGTAATAGATTGTGGTTCAGCGCGCCCATTTTCAAAATCCGATAACGTTCTGGTCGTGATGCACAGGCGATCACATAAGGCTTGGGCGGTGAGCCCCCTTAGTTTACGTGCAAACTTAAGACGCGTAGAATTAAAAATTAAATCATTCATTGGCTTTTCGCTTAATTTCAATATCGAAGTCTGAATATAACTCTGGTTGGGTAGCCTTGTTTATTGGCGTACCGCCCAAATTACCCGATGGCAAGAATATACGTTTCCTCCATTGGTTAATTCTAAAGGTGTAAAAATCAATACTTATCGGCAGGGATAATTCCATCCGGATTTCATTTTTTGCCAAATCTATATGGTACAGCAAAAACCAAGTTGGAGTTCTATCGGGATCATAAGGCGGATCGGCTAATACCATCTCTGGAAATAATTCACCTTGGTTTCTATTCTTAAAGACGAGATTGCTCGTCTGGCTGCCCTTATGATTCTTTGTTTTTGGTTCGATTCCATTCCGACCAGTATTATCGTCACCACTTGATGCGGTAATCGCAAACTGGCTTGACGGTCCCAATACCATTTCAATGTTCCCTTCTCTATGATGCTGCCACCCTTCCGGACAAAGGAAGTCCCGCAAAGCTCTTATTGCAGCAAAATAGGCATATGATCCAGCCGCAGCTTTCGCGTCATTAGGCGTGGCTTGATTGTATTCGCCTAATATTCTGTCGCCAATTTCCTGAAAAATAATCGGCGTAAGACCGAATAAGTCGAGTGCGTGCCTGTGTTCTTGCGTCCCCGGTTGAATGATTGATGCGGTCATTGTGCTCTCCTCTTAAAACGAATTTCCTATTTTAATACATCATTTGATGTCGAAAAACAAGAAGTATTTTGAGCCGCATCGAATATTGTTAGGAAATTTGGCATGTCTTGATAAAAAGTATCAATATTGTTGATTATTTCTTGGACCACCTGGACTTCGCCGCTTTTTGGGCTATCTCCTTACGCTGTTCAGGGGTCAACTTTTCTGACCGTGCTCTTCCGCTCTTCACCCCGCCCTTGCGCCCCGCTTCCACACGGCATGGCACCTTTCCAGGCACAGGCGGAGGTTCTTGAGAAACACCATCTCTTTCGGCATCACGTCTGAGGATTTCCTGAAGGGCGTCAAACGCTATTTCATTTTCGTCTTTTCGTTTTGGCATGCCTGCTGTATACCATATTCTGCCAAGGGATGCATTTGCTTTTTGAAACCATCAACACGCTATTACCCCACTACCGAATCTGATTTTTAGTTGATTAAACGCCCCGAAAAGGGTAGAGTCAAAAGCATCGCCGCGACTAAGGGTAATAATGTTCAATAATTGGTCAATAATGCCGTCAAAAAGCGGCATAAAACGGGATAACGTGAAGGTACAAACGCAGTAAATATAATTAGTTATAAGAAGGGCGATGACCTTGCACTGCTTTGGGAGCAGGATGTCGTGTGTTCAAATCACACCGCCCCGACCAATAATATCAAAAGGTTGCAACTTATTTTGCAGCCTTTTTTTATGCTGAAAATCGACCGGCTACAGAATTGGCTACAAGATTGTAGCCCCTATGGATGAAAAATATTTTCAATAAAAAAAGGTGGATACTCACCCGCCCATCAATCATAATATCCCACTTTCTCAGGATTGCTCCTGTCCCGCTTTTTTATTTCCTTCCCATAAAAAAAACCCCGGATTTCTCCAGGGTATTTTTGTGCTGCTTACCTATTCCAATTTTAAATTTATAATGCATCTAATCCTTTTCCAGTTTTCCGCATGCGGTATGAGACACCCTGAGATTGAAAATTAATTGAAGAGATTTCGGTATAAAAACATTCAATGATGGTCTCCGAGAAGTTCCACGTAGTTTTTAGATCTTTCATTCCATCAAGTGTGAGTGTTCTTGATATTCTTTCGGCTGGGGTGATGTCCTCTTTCTTATAAGACCACTTTCCATATTTCTCAACCAAAAGCTGTTCAATGGCATAGTAGTCTGTAATCCCGCCTTTCTTATTACTTAGGGTGACTTGTATTAGGGTATCGGTTGCTTTGCTCATAGCAAAGCGAACATCATACAGCATATTATTAATAGAATAATCGTTCAGACCTATTTTTGCGTAATCGTCTTTCCAATCCATAGCTTTATCAAAATACACAATTTTGTTTCCAAATACGCTCACTATCTCTTTCTCGGTCATCCCCCATTTTGTACCATTCCACCCCTTAACATCCGGTATTTCGTCTGCCATCACTGTGCACGCCAATAACAAGACTATTAATAAACCTGATAGAATCAATTTTTTCTGCATAGCATTACCTCCCACAAATAAATCATCTTTCCCGTTTTCCGGTATTCGATAACACGGCCACACGACATACCATCCCGGAAAAATATCAAGCGGGATTCCCCGGCCCATTGCCTACACCGTCCCTTGTGGTGATTTCCCCGCCTGGTGGCTCTGGTGAAGCCGTATGTGTGATTGTTTGCCCCGAATATCCTGCCGAGCCTCCCACATTTGCCCCAGGTTCAACGATCCGGGGTGCGCTTGCTGCTCCCTATTACCTAAAACAATTCGGCCAATATTTTATTAACCGTTTTACTGTCGGAAATTGCCATAAATTTCCGTCCATCTTTCAGGAAGGCGGCGAAAGCGACTTCTTTTTTGTTTCCCCCAGCCAAAACACCCGCAAGCAAACCGAGTGGACCAAAGACGGCAGCGCCTAATGCGCCCCATGCAGCAGTTCCTATAAATTTCTTTTTCGATTCTTCGTTGATAATTTCGATATGGTCAAAATCTTCCCGGATTGATAATGTTCCTTTTTTGTTTCCAAATGATCCGGAAAATGGAATTGATAGGTCCCTTATCCTTAAATTATTATCAAAACAGCTTGAGCATAATTCATATTTGCCATTCGTTAAATCTCCGGCGACAATCTTGATGCCCATAATAAGCCCCCCTATCAACCTTTTGAAGGTAAACTTTTCAGCTGTGCTTGCCTAGCACTATGTCCTACTTAATGTCATAATACATATATTCTTTCGCAAAATTACCCCAATCATGAAATTCAATCCTTTTGATACCAACTTTTTTTGCAGCATCCATCAATGATCTATCGTGAATTACCTTGTTGGCATTGTCAGCTTGAAAATTTACATTAATTTTCATTGTGCATTTATCATCGCCTATGAAAGTTATTTCTGTCGCAGTCCGAATATTTTTATCCGTAAGCCACTTATTTTCATAGTTAACAGTAAGTTGCTCCTTATGAAAAGCACCCTCATTAAAAACATCTTTACTTTGAGGCCGCTTAATCTCTTCGCGGTATTCCGGCTTTTGTTCTTTATTTGAAAAATGTAAAACCCCGTCATCCCCTTCTTTTGACTGTATATTATTGGCAGCATTAAGGTTGCTGGAAACGAAGAAAATTAAAATAACTAATAATATTGAGCAGAAATGCTTCAGCATAACCCCTCCCCACAAATAAATCACGTTCCCCGCTTCATCGCCATATTAGGCTTGCCATGTGTGACCGCATTTTGGACAAGCAGTTGGTTTTCTGCCCGCAAGTAATGACAGGAGACCGAAAGGAAAGAAGATAATTGAAACGATGATCTGCCAAGTATTAAAACCACCCTTGGTGGCCAGTCCGTTGCACTTCGGACAAGATAGTTGAGATGCCATTTTTTACCCCCTTTATTTCCATGCTCCCTACCTCATGCCGGAAATGATCTGCAACGCCCTGATTGCCTCCTCAAGACCGATCTTATTGTCACCATTGACGTCCCATCGGGCGCGTTCCTGCAAGGCACCGTTTATGGCGGACTGGTCTAATTCCTGTTTCGTATAATAATTATAAGGTATCGCCGCTGCTGTCGTGACGGTCGCAACCCACGCCCCTTGGTTGGCCCCTCCCAGGTCAATATCTAATAAATAGTAATCATCCTTGGTGATGGTCGCTGAAACGGTTACATGTGTACCGGCTACTATTAAATTCGTTAGATAATCTATGGTTGTGCCATCGCTCTTGATAAGGTGAACTATGAAATTAGATGAATTGGTGCGCGTGACCGTTAAATCGAATATATAAAGCCCAGGGCGCAATCGAAACAAACTTGTCACCGATTGGCCGCTGCCCGAAAAGCTCGCCATTGTTTCAGCGTAAAGTGGTGTAACGGTGAGAAGTAAAAGAAGAGCAATGATAATCTTTTTCATAATCCCTCCTTGTAAATAAATTACATGCCCCGCTTATCCTCAGAAGTCCCACGTCGAATTACAGTTCCCGCAATGGGCTTGCGTCAATCCTTCTTTCCTTGATAGCCCCGTGGCCAACATGGAAACACCAAAGGTCAGGAGCGCCCCTGTCACCTTCGCCCCGCTCACGCCCTTCTTTCGCTTAACAGGTCTGGTGTGGACAAATCCTTTCGTTTGGCAGTGGGGGCAGATATATTGGGGACTGATTGGGCCGTAAGCTTGCAGAAGTTTTTCGGCCTCGTATATTTCCTGTCTTTCCTGTAAGTGCCTTTCTTTTACCGGATCAGGTTTAATGTTTTTCTGGATAGCGTAAATAATCAAGACGATAATAACGCACCCAACAAAAGCAAGAGTATCTCGCATCTTATCCCCTTTTCTCCGCCAGATTTCCCGGTATGCCTACCTGCATTTATAGACTTCAAAGTTCACTTGCACCATATCTACCCCGATTGCTTTTGTGCTACTGGTAGATATAATCTTATAGGAATCTCCCCCGGCATTAAGTGTGTTCTGCTGGACACCCTGCATCATATTATAGGGCATTGCCTGCATATATTGACTCTTTATAAAGGAGCATTTAGTTGTATCTGATACCGACGACACCCTCCCCGATTCCGGGGTAATCTGTAACCCTCCGCACCCCATCAACCCCAACACCAAACAAACTACAACGATCTTTTTCATAAAAGCTCCTTTCTGGTATGTGGGCTCCGTTCCCTCCTCGCATATTTGCCCCAGGTTCAAAGATCATCATCGGCGTGACCATTCGGTTATTCGGTTGAGGGGGTTCCCGCTACAGTTACTCTTTTTATTTCTACTTGCAAAAACCCCGGATTTCTCCAGGGTCCTTTCCGGTATCACGGCTAAACTTTTACTGAACTACGAGATTTGTAATGCTACAACTTGTTTTCGCCGCCTGCGAATGGATGAAACCCATATTGAAGTCATGAACTCCTTTGCTTTTGCCTGGTTCAACGACCTCGTATATTACCCTGCTATTACTGTCTATTTTTGTGCCGCTATTGGAATAATGCTCGCATGTCAATTCTATATCCTTTACAGCCCGGTTGCTTTTGTTTTCAAAGGTTGCATTAACCAACATCACATTGTCAAACCCACTCTTGTGCCAGCTCAGTTTTTTGATTTTTACTTGTTCTTTTACTTGTCGTTCTATATCAGCGGCACTGGGCTTCGATGGTGTGGAAGATGGGGAATTGCTGTTTTGTGAGAACAACGCTCCGATGATTCCAATCACAATAAGCACCAGAATAAGTCCACCGCAGCCTATTGACTTAGCTTTTATCTTGGCCCCACACTTTGGGCAAGAATCTGCTTTTGCGCTAACATCGTTCCCGCATTCCTTGCATTTCATTAATGCCATTCGCGTCTCCTTTCGCTTATTATTGGAGGTATCCTTGAAGACCAAAGCATTGAAAATATAGCACATAAAGATTGGAATGATAAAAATAGGTAAAAATATATATAAGACAGCCACCATGAACCCAGGAATACGGGTAATACTGAATTCTAACGAGTCAAGTATTACGTAATAGACGATAATTGCCAGGATCGTGGTTATGGTGATTATGGCTTTCTTCATGCTCTTCCTTATTTTTGAGTCGAGTAGAGCGATTTCTTCCGATCAAACATCATAAACATAAAAACCCCGCACTCTTTTTATGAGCCACGGAGTTCGAGAATCAATCCATTCATGTCAGCCTCTTTGCCGCTTGAAGGTTTATGTTCTTTTCTGTAAACTGTAAAAAGAATTTTACACGCTTTATGCAGCGGATGCACCATTTATAAATCCTTTGTTGTCATTAGTCAACAGAATATCCCTCCCGCTTCTGTTAAGCTCCTTCTCGCGGGAGGCGAACTTGACGATCGAAGAGGCATTTGGGGAAGTAATCAGGGATATCAGGAAAGCAAAGCAAATCTCCCAAGAAACACTTGCTGATGCAAGCAATCTTGATAGGAGCTTTATTTCCCTCTTGGAATGCGGCCATAAGCAACCGTCCCTGGTCACGATTTTTCAGCTCGCAAAAGCTTTTAACGTTTCCGCATCAAATATTATGTTTCTTGTTGAAGAGAAAATAAAAAAAATAGGTGGGGACAATAAAGGCAGAAATATTTGATGGTCGTATTTGCCCTCTCCGTAGAAGGTTCCCGCAAATCAAGCCTATGCTGTTTCCGTTCTTCGTTCATTGCGCCGCGCCCATCAGCGAGTATGGTGCATCTTGCCACGGTGTCAAATGATCTACTTTGGATTTGTTTATGGTTGACGACTTAAATATAATATTCCCCCATCAAAAAGCGTACAGTCTTCACTATTACCAGCCATACTGTTCCGTTTCCTGATCCACAATAGTTCCTTAATAAAAGGAGATTGAAAATGAAAAAGGTTATAAAAAGAACTGTTGGTAATTTCAAAGCCAGAACTGCCGATGGGGAAATCATCACAATAATGATCATACAAGAATTTATCATCGGTGCTCTCGCATTTGGTGATACCATACGGCAGGAATCACCAGGGGATAAGCAATTTGTTACATCAAATGGTAGGCAAGTCAATGAGATTGACGAAAATACCTACGATGTATTTAGTGATACCGGCAGTAAATATAGGGTTACTCGGATATAACCCGTTTTACCGACTCTCCGTCCATATCAAATTCTGTATGCATAAGGCTATGCCTTCCGCATGTATGTATAGGCTCGCCATAATAATCCCATTTGAGTACGCCACCGTTCAATTCCGGGGCTTCTCCCAGAAAAAACAGATGAGTTGACGTTGCTTCTAAATCGCAAAAACTGCATTTCATAACCTCTAACCCTCCCTTAACTTTTCTCACCATCTATTTCACCAAATTCAGCGGAGGCCGGGAAGGTGCAAACTTTCCTGATCCCGCAGCCTTGGCCTTTTCTTCCGCGCCCGCCTTCTTGCCCGCCTCACCTGCTTTGGGATGACAATAAGGTGCCGCGCTTATGGCCATCCTTAAGCGCCTTCGCGGATCTTCTGCCGGATCGCGCATTATTCGCAGCATGAATTCTAAGGGTGTCAAGTTTTCGGCTGCCGCTGCCACCGCTATGTCCTCTTGAGGGTTTTTGTTCTTTGCTCCCCGTGGTCGTCCTGACCCCACTCGTAAACCTCCGTGTCCCATTTGATTGAACCTCCTACTTATTGATTTTGCAACTCACTAAAACTTGATTAAAAAAGCCGTGGCAGGAAAAAAATCTGCGCGTAATACCAGACGAGGTTTCACGGTTTTCGATGCCCCAGAGACTGAGGCCGTAGGGGTGGTCTCTTATTAATTCAATCACTTACATCATCAATCCGTGGTTCGGGTGCATCAAATCGCCACCAAGCAAACGGCATATCACCGGGGGGGTGCATCTTCATCCAATCAGTCGTGATTTCATCTTTCACGGTGTCCCATATAGCTTTTAAATCAGCATCCCTGCCAGAGAGTAAAAAAACATCACATCTATCCTCTTCAGGAAAAGGCCCGTCATAATTACCTGTTTCAAAGTAGAACCTAAGCGCCGGGGATATTGTCGGCATCATCGCCCGTTTTCGTCGTGTCCTATTTGTGGGCATTTTTCGCCTCCATTTCCCAGGCTTCAAGCAAACCCAGGCGTTTTAAATATTCATAATTACTCTCATAAATGTCGCTAATGTTAAGTTGCGGGGGTTCTGGGCTATATTTTGCACCCCACCATTCATGAGTGCCGATTTTCAAACGTGGTGACTTTTGCGCCAATTCTCCCCAGTATTGACGTGGCCGTTGGAAAGGTCTGTTGCGCTCCCGGTTCTGTTCCAAGTAAGTGGCCATGATCTCCTTATGGTGCGCCTTCCAGAATGCCAGCGAATCTTTCCCCACCCATGGCGATTGACTCCCGGTTCCAATAGTGCGCGGAATAAATTGCAATATTGTGCAATGCCACCTGATCCAAGAGATAATATCGCCACCTCCGATCCGTCCCCTTGTGCGTCGTGTTCGTGTCGTCGGCATTAGCTACCCCCTGGTGGCCGCCCAGCCTTGTCGCGGAGCGGCTCTAAATCCAAATTCAAGTGTTTCAGCGCCATCAAGAATTGACTGCGTGAATCTCTAATGACAGAAAGTAATGGATGAGCCTTGATCCCGCCCCGATCCCCTCCCACCGTAAGACCTTCTATATCAACTTGTGCCATGGCCTTTTCCATCTGGTCTTTGGCCTCCATTCCCGCCTGTAGGATCGCAATACCGTGATCATCGTAAATCCCATAATCTTTCTGGATTGAATTTTTAAGTTTTGCCGATTCTTTTGATAACTTTTTCACTGTTTTTTACCTCCTATTTTCTGGCAACCAAGAAAAAACTTGATTGCGCCGAAGCTACACGGCCAATCCGGTTGGTGGTTATGAAGCGTGAAAGAATACCTATGCCCCCGTTATCATTATGTATTTATCAATAACTTGCATCATCACCGCACCAAATTTTCCACCTGGTCAAGGTCGGCCATCGGTTCGCCTGAAGCCATCGCAATAGCTGGAGCTGGAGCTGTCGATTGATAAGGGCTTGGCGGCGTTCGTGCTCCTGCTGCTGCCTTCTGGCCTCTGCCTGGTCGTCGGTTATATCCTGGTTCATTATTGTGTTTCTCCTTGCCATTCTAAGCCGCCCCCCATTGCCTGAATTGCTTCGCCGTCCGTCAATCCGCCGTCAATCGTCATGATCGCCAAGCTCCCGCGTAGCTATTTTCATGGATCGAAGAGATACAAATAATCCTGATTGATTTCTTCAAGGACTTCCATGATTCTCTTTTCTACCGGATAGTTGATCAAATCGCTGACTTTACCTTGGATTTTTTGTATCATCAAGGCTACTTCGCCTTCGGCGTAACAGAGAGCATCCTCTTTGATGCGAACCATCTCCGGCGCGTATTTCTCGGCACATACAACACAAACTGATTTTCCCGTCTTTTCATCACGAAAATCAAAACGTATAGGATCACATTGCTCGTTACAATACGCGCATGGAGCTTTCGTTAAAAAATTGACACGTTGCAGAGTAATTCGCCGATTGTCATTTCCGTTGGTTGCCGTTTTCGCCGCTTCCATCAGTTCGTTTTCCATTGTCGTCTCCTTTAGAAAATTATTATTTCGGGTAAATTCCCGCCATCATCAGCCGTTCCCGTGGGTATCTCATTAGACAGTCCAGCAGATATCCACTCGGTGAAGCCGTCAGCCGTTATCAAATCAAAAAGTTTCATTGGCTTTTTCCGCTTCAGCATAGGACAGCGCCGCCTCGCGTATCGCTACCAAATCCGGCCTATATTTTGCCGCGCAAGAATCGCAGACAAGGCTCAGGCCGATCCCATAGTCCAGCCCCATAGGGTCGCATCGGGCACCGCAAAGGTCGCAGGGATCATTGGTTATGGTGTTATTTCTAAAGATTGTCATTTTTGATAAATTACCCCCGTTTTCCGTTGCCCTCATCGCTCACCTCCATCACTAAAATTCAGTTCACCCTGAAATCGTTCCCGCTGTTCCTTGTTAACCTGATCGGCGGAGAGCACCTTGACTTTTTTTGAACCGACAACAAAGTGCGCCACCCTGTCAAAATAATCATCGGGTAGCATCAAGACTTCACACCCAATGCCGCCTATGGTCGCGTAAGAATATTCACTTTCAAGCAAGCCGTGTTTAATACCGAGATACGCCGCCGCCTGAAATTCTTCGGCATTTTGAACGCCAGCGCGTCGGGAGCGTGTTCGTATATCATCACGCATTCTTTCAGTAAAAATTTCGGGGTAGTTCCGCCATGTCTTAGTGAATAACGGAAATGGCAACCATGCGGATATGTTCTGCATAACTCCGGCTATCTTTGAAACAGTCCCGGCGATTTCGATTTTTTCTTGCGTTTCCATTTTACTTTCCTCCTTTTTATAACCGTTAATAACCATCAACATTTTCTTCATGGTTATGGCTAAGTGGTTGTATTTATAATCATATAACCATCATAACTATCATAACTATCAATATTAATATTAGTATATAAATAAGCCTGTATAGTTGCTCTGTGTATTTTGTAGCAAAGTTGAAAAAGTGCCGTTTTCATAGTGATGATGGTTATCGTCAATATATTCAATAAGTTATCAATAACCATCACGGCATCCTCCATAGTTATGTCGGTTATATTATCGAAACATCTTGATATTACACGCTTATTCATAGTTATACCTCTTCATCCCAATCAATTGCTTTTTCCATTTTGAGCAGAGTTTCAAGTGCGCTTCGGCAATCAGACAAGGAGGGAAGAAAATAATACCACTTCCCATCACCTTTCTGTTTCCTCTGGACTGTGGGACATAGCTCCCTGAACTTCTTTCCGAATACTCGATCGGTAGATTTAAAACGGTCGCCCATGGCTGTCGAAAATTTCAAATAGAGTTCATACAGTGCGTTGCATTCAATAGCAGTAGGCCATGAAGTATCGAAAGATCCATGGTCAAAACACCCGGCCCGTAATGCCTCAAACCAAAATTGCTTTTCTGACGGCCATGTCTGAATAATCTGGTCAAGTAGCGCCTCTCGTCGCGGGAATGCTCTAAGGTCAATACCTGTGATGTCATGGTGCAGGAGGTCGTACAGCATCGCCTCCCTACCGCCATTCTCCATCTCATCGACTATATCCCCGAAATAAGCAGCATCATCCATGTGGACATCAGAGACATCCAAAACAAACATTCTCCGCTCTTCGGTGTCTGCCGGTACAACCCAGGCGTTGTTTGAGGCGAAGATAAAATTACAATGATTCTTAATTCTGAAAGCCTCTTTCCCTTTTGGTTCAACCATTATAAAATCTTCAGTTATCATGCCTTTTAACGCGCCTTCAGCCTCCTTATTGCCACCCCAAAACGCCTCATCAATGAATACAAAAAGTGCATCCTTAAAATGGCTGTTGAATCGTCCGGAAAGCAGGGTATGGCTAATTATGTGCTTAAAGTGCTGCCCGAAAATCTTTCCAAAGTTATTGACAAATATTCCTTTTCCTGTTCCCTGCTTCCCTCGCAATACAGGAACTACCCCTGGCCTCTTGCCTCCAGGGTCTTGAACTAACCGCGCCAGCCATGCCATAAGGTAATTGAATACCTCCCTGTCGTTGCTACAGATGATCTCCAGGAGGTGGCGCTCCATACGTCGCCATTGTCCCTTGACAGGCTTAAGAGCAAATCCCTGCCAGAGGTTGTAAACACCATCCTTCTCATTTCCTGAAGGGTCGAAGACGATACGGCTGTATTCCTTCCTGTTAGGATGGTTCAACCAGTATTCCGCAATAGTCATTTTTCGCTTCCGGTCTCCGTCTTCGACCAGTACCTTTCGATTTTGGTATCGGTTTTTAATGTCCTGAATGGTGGAAAAATCGACATCTGGCCGATTCGTCGTCGGGTCAATGACGTGATTCAAGATAAGGCACTTCCCGGCAAGCATGATGACGGCGTGCTTTTTATTCAGTGACTCAATAATACCTTTGTTGCTGGTATCGGATTCAATAGCCTGTGGCACAGCGTCCACAACCTTTTCCTGTTGATGCTTTGGGGTATCCGGCAGAGGATCGTCAAGTGGTCCCGGTTCGGGTGGGATAGGGTTTGCGTAAGTTGAATGGATGATATTTAACAACTCATCGTCCGTGATCTTGAAATTTAGCGAGTGACATTGTTCCCGTACATCTTCATAGAGGTCTTGAATAGGCATTCCCCGCTGAAACCCCAGGTGAACCAATGCCGGAATTTTAGACACACAGAGGATGCCGCGTTCAGCATTATATTGTTCGGCGAGGGGAGGGGAGGTCATCGGCTTTTCCTTCCAATGGCCCGCACCCGGTTTTCTGTTCTGTCGACTGCTTTCTTTGCTAACCATTCATCAACCTCATTGACGAACCATCCAACGGAATTTCCGCCCAGGCTGATTCGCCGGGGGAATTTATCTGCCTTTTCCATCCGCCATATAGTCGCGTCGCTCAGGCTGAGTTTACTGAAAAGTTCCGGTTTTCTGATAATTCGCGTTTCCATGCCTTTCACCTCAAAAAAAATGCCAGTCAAGTTTCCTTGATTGGCAATATAATGTAGTGAAATGGAATGCGTAAGTCACGAAAGGGAAATAATTATTCCAATTTCGTGACCTCTTTTTTTAAGGCTGCGTGGATTTTTCTTTTCGGGTATTCGTATTTAAGATTAAGGCCCTCAAGTGCAATTTTCACCACGTCCACGAAAAGGCCCTCAAGATATTTAGTCGGTTTTTTATAAAAACATCGTTCCCATGTCTTCGCTATTTCCGCTACAATACCTTTACTATCAGCAGTTGGCCTTCCCTTGAAACGCTGCCCCATTGAATCATCAAGACGCTTGATTTTTTTTATCAATATACTCAACAGATTCCCTGCGGTAACAGCTAATTCTTGGCATTCTCCGTATTCTGGATTGTGCACGTCAAATGCGGAAAAGCTGGAAAGTTGGCGAATTAATCGGCCTTCATTTATCTCATTTAGCAGGGCATAGCTCTTTTCCAAAAGAGTGACCATGGATTTTCTATCATTTTTATAGGTTCTGTAATCCGGTTGGTCAAGCAAACAGGCTGCGCCTTCGCAACAGTCACGAAGTTCAACAATAAACCGCATGACTTGTGCGGGCTCAAATTTATTTAATAGCAATAAATCCTTAATATCGTATGCCTGTCGATGTGTGAAAGGGTAACAATCATAATAACCAGGAATTTCTAAGAGTTCCTTTTGCATTTCTTTTAATTCCATCTCCGTAAGAAATTCTGTTTCTTCTATTTCCGTCTTAATATCTTTATCCATGACGCACCTCGTTTAATTGAATGACGTTTGAAACAGATTCAGAAAGGCCCAGGATTTCACTCAATCGCCGTTCCCATAGGGCAAGCGCTTGACGCTTCTCTGCATCGTAACTGTGGCGGTTATAGATCCCCAGGACGCCTTGAAGCTTGTGTCCCAGGACGCGCTCGGCAACGATATCCGATATGCCTATCTCTGCCAGCCGGGTTCGTAGCGTCCTGCGTAAGTCGTGGGGGGTGAATCGTTCATTGATTCCCATTTCCGCACTGTGTCGTCGGATCGCATTGGCCATCGTGCCGACGCTAATAGGGATGTCGGATTCCTTTGGTTTGGCAATGTCCGGTTTCTTGTGTTGGTAAAGCGGCGACCGTGGAGACACAAAGACGAACCTGCTCCCGGTGCTATATGGTCGCGCCTGTTCGATGATCTCCGCGAGCATCGGGGTTATCGGGACCCGATTTTCCTCGCGGGTCTTGGATCGATCAGCAGGGATAATCCACCAATCGCCTTCGATTTCGTTCCAGCTCATCCCGGCGACCTCTCCCGGCCTCTGGCCCGTTAGCAGGATCGCCTTGAGTGCCAGTTTGGTCAGTCGATAAATGTCGATGTCGGTCTGTTCCAGTTCAAGACAATTCCAGAGAGCCTTAATTTCTGCATCTGTAAGAACTCTCGAACGGCTGTTTTCTTTTCCCCGTCGCATCCCGGCAAGAGGGGAGAAGTCGATAATGCCCCTCTCGCTCGCAAAATTGAACATGCGGATCAAGACCCCTTGTAAGCGGTTTGCAGTAATAGGAGCTCGCTTTCGAACCTTATCAAGAAGCAGGACCGCATCCCGGCGGGTTATTGATGAAACCTTGCGTTTTTTCCATGTTGGGATTGCGTCCTTATCGACAAGTCGTTTCCGCTCGTTGCCTGACGGGGTCTTGCCCAGCTCTTCTTCCCAAAATTCGTCAAGAAGGTCTTGAACGGTCGGTGCCGCCTTCCGCTTGGCTTTTGCTTCTATTGCCTTCTTTCCCGGATCAATGCCTTGCTGCACATCCATTATTGCCTGATTGTGGCGCTTCCGTGCCTCCTCCAACGGGATACCGGGATATTCGCCCAGCGTCATTATACGGGGTGCCCCCTCGAACATGTAGCGAAAAAACCACGATTTGCCGCCGGTAGGCTTGATCCTGATTGATAATCCCTTTGCGTCTGTTACTTCGTAGCGCTTCTCCATCGGTTTCAATTTTTTGATTTGCAGATCTGTGAGACCCATGATATAACCTCTCGAAGCTTTTGGAAGAGTGCATTTCCTGGCTACAAGATTGGCTACAAGAAATGCCTTGTTAAGGGTGAAAAATGATGCAATGTCTTGCAAAGGAATATAGACACTTTTAATTGTAGTGTCAAGGGTTTTTGAATAGGCATGAAGCGGTTTGATGAAGGGTGAAAAACGTCCTTTTTTGCTTTGGGAGCAGGATGTCGTGTGTTCAAATCACACCGCCCCGACCAATAATATCAAGAGGTTGCTGGTTTACAGTGGCCTCTTTTGTTTTTATGGGTGTGACTTCGGGGCGGGGACGGGGCGGATTTTGGCTTGCCTGCCGGTTGTTAAAACAGGCGCGCTATGGTAAAGGGCAACTTCCGCCGGCGGCCAGAGAAAAATGCCGATAGGAGAATGTCCGCGCACCTGGAATGCCGGAGAAAACGAGAGGGAAAGCAGAAAATAATGCTGCGCTATGTTGCCAAACGCCTGATCTTCATGATCCCGCTTTTATTGGGGATTACCATTATCTGCTTTGCCGTGATGCATCTTGCGCCCGGGTCTCCTACCGATTTGCAGACGCAGATGAACCCGCGCGCCTCGGTTGAGATGAAGCAGCGGCTGAAGGCGCTGTACGATCTCGATAAACCGCTTCCGGTTCAGTATTTCCTTTGGCTGAAAAAGATTGCCGTCTTCGATTTGGGGACCTCTTTTTCAACGGATCGCCGGCCGGTTTCCGACAAGATAAAAGAACGGCTGCCGATTACGATTCTCCTGAACGTGCTTTCGCTGTCCCTGATCATGATCGTGGCGATTCCGCTGGGGGTCTTGTCGGCGCTGCATAAGGATTCGCTATTCGACAGAATTTCCGGGGTTTTTGTCTTTATCGGCTTTGCCGTGCCTACCTTCTGGCTGGCGCTGCTTTTGATGATCCTTTTCGGCATCCACCTCGGCTGGCTGCCGATTTCCGGAATACGGTCGCTGAATTACGAATACCTCCCGCCGGGGATGGCGCTCTGGGATTTTGTGAAACATCTGATTATGCCGGTTTTACTTTCCGCCTTCGGGGGGCTGGCCGGTCTTTCGCGCTACATGCGGGCGAATATGCTGGAGGTGATACGGCAGGACTATATTCTGACGGCCCGGGCGAAGGGGCTTTCGGAAAGAAATGTCATCTACCGGCATGCCCTCCGAAATGCGCTGCTGCCGGTGATTACGATTCTCGGCCTCTCGGTGCCGGGGCTGATCGGGGGGAGTGTTATTTTTGAGACGGTCTTTGCGATTCCCGGCATGGGACAGCTTTTTTATATGGCGGTTATGGCAAGAGATTACCCGGTGGTGATGGGGATTCTTTTCATCGGCGCCGCGCTTACGCTTCTGGGGAATCTGCTTGCCGACGTCTCCTACGCGCTTGCCGACCCCAGAATCCGGGTATCGTGAGGCAAGCTGATGGGGAATGATTTCTGGAAGAGATTCCGTAAAAACAGGATGGCCATGGCGGGGGGGCTCATAGTTGTCTTTTTGTTTATAGTGTCCCTACTGGCGCCGTGGATCGCCACCTGCGATCCGAATGCGATCGACCTGAGAGATGTGCTGGCGCCGCCTTCAATCGGTCACCCCTTCGGCACCGATCAGCTCGGCAGGGACGTTTTTTCCCGGATGATCCATGGGGCGGGGATTTCTCTGAAGGTCGGCTTTGTGGCGACGGGGATCGCCATCCTCATCGGGACAATTCTCGGGGCGCTTGCCGGATATTACGGCCGCTGGGTTGATGCCGTTATCATGCGGTTTGTTGATATCATGCTCTGCTTTCCGACTTTTTTTCTGATTCTGGCCGTGATCGCCTTTCTGGAGCCGTCGATCTGGAACATCATGATCGTCATCGGACTGACCGGCTGGATGGGGGTAACCAGGCTCGTTCGAGCCGATTTCATCTCGCTGAAAGAACGGGATTTTGTGCAGGCTGCCCGGGTTATAGGCGCGGGCGATCTGCGGATTATTTTCCTGCACATCCTGCCGAACGCGATGGCCTCGGTGATCGTGACGGCGACCTTGGGGATAGCGGGGGCGATTCTCACCGAATCGGCGCTGAGCTTTCTGGGAATCGGGGTGCAGCCGCCGACCCCGAGCTGGGGAAACATTCTGACCGCAGGGAAGGACAATATCGACATCGCCTGGTGGCTTTCCCTTTTTCCGGGGCTGGCGATTCTGATCACCGTTTTGGGTTACAATCTGCTGGGGGAAGGGATTCGCGACGAGCTTGATCCGCGCCTGCGAGGTTAATGATAAGGATCTTTACGGGGTAGATATGGGGGAATGGCTTCTGGTTTTGCCGGCATGGCTGAAGGTGGGCGTATCATTTTTGGGGATATTGCTGTTAAACAGGTTCGGCTTTGCGCTCGGGTTTAGCATTTTGTTGTCTTCGATAGTTCTTTCCCTCTGGTCAGGCGCGGGGATGGCCGGTCTTTATTTCCAGTTGGACAACTTTGTCCTGCCAGGGAATTACCTGCTGCCTGTGGTTATCGTCCTTTTGCTCTTGCTGGTTGAAGTTCTCGGAAAGACCGGCCGCATGGAACGGACGATGAGCGCCCTGCAGGCGATGTTTAAAAACAGAAAAACGCTTTTGGCCGGGCTGCCCGCCCTGATCGGCATGCTGCCGATGCCCGGCGGCGCCCTTTTTTCCGCCCCTCTCGTGGCGGCAGTGGATGACAACAGTGAACTTGCGGCTCCGGAAAAAGCTGCCATTAATTACTGGTTTCGCCATATCTGGGAATACTGGTGGCCGATGTATCCTGGCACTATTCTGGCGGTGAAATTCTCGGGACTTTCTTTCACGAAATACATGCTGCTGCAGTTTCCCTTTACGATAGTTACGCTGGTGGGGGGATATTTTTTCCTTCTCCGGAAACTGCCCGCAAAAGAGTCAGTTGTTAAATCATCGTTGCACAGCAAAAAGGAAGATATCTTTTCCGCCCTTGGCCCAATTTCCCTGCTGGTTCTGACGACAATTCTGGGATCGTCCGTTCTTTCCGCCAACGGGGTTTCAAAAACAGTTGCGTCCCTGCTGGCGATGCTTGCCGGGATTATTCTGGCAATAACCGCCTCCCTGAGAGGCAACAGCCTCGCATTTCGGCAATCAATCGGCATCTTCAAACGGCGCAATTTGTGGCTGATGGTGCTTTTGATAATAAGTGTGCAGGTTTTTTCCATTGTTTTGAGATGTCCGCTGGATCAAGCCGGCAGCAGCATCGTTGCCGGCATGCGTGACGAGTTTGTCCGGGCGGGCATTCCCGTTTTTTTAATTATTATTATGGTGCCGTTCATTTCCGGATTGGTCACCGGGGTCGCCTTTGGCTTTGTGGGGGCGAGTTTTCCCATCGTTTTTGCCATTATCGGCGCCGCACCCGCCCCGGGAGTAGTTGCCTCAGCCATTGTGCTGGCTTATTCCAGCGGTTATATCGGGATGATGCTTTCTCCGCTGCATGTCTGTTTTGCCGTTACCTGCGAATACTTCGGCACCCGGATGTCGGGCGTTTACCGTTACCTGGCGGGGCCATCCCTGCTGATTTTCCTGACCGGACTTATTCTTGCAGGGCTTTATCTTACTTTTCTGTGATATTCCGGGGACATAATACCATTGACATAGCCCTTCTAAACTGCTAAACTTTCCAGCATGGTTCGCATTTCGAGAATTATAACTGTCGGTTATCCTCACCATATCACCCAACGCGGCGTCCGTTCTATGGATATTTTCCAAAGTGGTGCGGACCGGCATATCTATTTGCAGTATGTTAAAGAATAGACAGAGCGTTACGGTGTAGAAATTCTCTCCTGGTGCCTCATGACTGGGCGTACTCTTAAGCGAGGGAAACCGGGGAGGCCCGCGAAAAGCAGCTTGGAAATAGGCATTATGTCCCCCGAATAAAAAAGGTGAAAAAGGCTTCATGGTAACCTCGGAGCAGAATGAACTCGGCCTGCAGGCGGAAACCCGGCATCTGAAGGAGATGGTTGGTGCGCTGCGCGAACAGATGGAGAAGATCCGGATCGATGAGCAGGAGCGGCTTCAACGCGCCTTGGCGGCGGCCAACGAGGAAATCGGTCAGCTCAAGAGCATGATCTGCGCCCTGCGGGACGAATTGGAGCGCCGGAAGATCGAATCCGAAGAGCGATGTTCAGCCATTGAACAGGCCGCCCGCGACGAGACTAAGCAGCTTCAGGGGATGATCAGGACGCTTCGGGAGAAATTGGAGACGAAGAAACCATAGGGGCGCTATCCCCCTATTGCGTGGAGGGCCATGAAAATAGATAACCCCCAGAAAAAACAGGCCCCGGGGCCGGAGCAGCGCCGGAAGAGCGGCGAAGCGGAGCTTCTGCTCGACATCTCCAAGACGATCGCCGCGTTTGAGACGCTGGATGAGATCCTGACTTCGCTGGTTGAGATTACAACCCGGGAGCTCAAGGCCGACCGGGGCACCATCTTTCTCAACGACAGCGAAACGGGCGAACTTTACTCCCGCGTCGCCCAGGGCAATTTCCAGCGCGAGATCCGCATCCTGAACGACACCGGCGTCGCCGGTCACGTCTTTACCAGCGGAGAAGGGGTCATCGTGCACGATGCCCACGGGGACCCACACTTCAATCGCTCCATCGATGAACAGACCGGCTATGCAACAAAAATGATCCTCTGCGTCCCGATCCGGACGATCAAGGGGGAGATCATAGGCGTTGCCCAGGCCCTGAACAAGAAGAAAGGCCTTTTCACGAAGGCCGATCAGAAACTGCTGGAAGCGATGACCACGCAGGCCGCCATCGCGCTGCAGAGTACCCAGTTTGTCGAACGGATGAAACAATTCCGCCGGAAGGAGATGGAGTTTTTCAACGTCGTCTCCGAGGTGACCGCCGAGATCGATCTGGGCGCCCTTTTGCAGAAGGTGATGTCCGAGGCTACGCGGATGCTGAACGCCGAGCGGGCCACCCTCTTCCTCAACGACGAGAAGACGAACGAACTTTTCTCCAAGGTTGGGCTGGGACTGGCGGCGACGGAGATCCGTCTGCCGAACCACCTCGGGATTGCGGGGACCGTCTTCACCTCGCGGGAGACGGTTAACATCCCGTACGCCTACGCCGACCTGCGCTTCAACCCCGCCTTCGATAAAAAAACAGGATTCTTCACCCGCTCCATCCTCTGCGTTCCGGTCATCAACAAGGACGGGAAGATCATCGGGGTTACCCAGGTGCTGAACAAGCGGAGTGGCCCCTTCACCACGGAGGACGAATCGCGGTTGAAGGCTTTCACCGCGCAGGTCTCGATTTCGCTCGAGAACGCCAAGCTCTTCGACGACGTCCAGAACATGAAAAACTACAGCGATAGCATGCTGGAGAGCATGTCCAACGGCGTGATCACACTCAATGAAGACGGGAAGATCGTCACCTGCAACGCCGCCGGCCTCCGGATACTCCAGATGACATCCGAGGCGATCCTGAAGCGGAAGGCCACCGATTTCTTCACCGGCGCCAATGGCTGGATCATCGAAAAGATCCGGCATGTCGAGGAAAACGGGAAGCCGGACGTCATCATGGACGCGGAGGCGGAATTTGCGGGAACCCGGATCTCCGTCAACCTGACGCTGCTGCCTCTGGTCAACACCGAAAAGAAGAAGCTGGGTTCGATGATCATCATCGACGACATCACCAATGAAAAGCGGATGAAATCGACCATGTCCCGCTACATGGATCCGGGGCTGACCGATCAGATACTCGAGGGCGGCGAGGAAATCCTGGGCGGCAAGAGCACCCTGGCGACGGTTCTCTTCTCCGACATCCGGGGTTTCACGACGCTGACCGAGGAGTTGGGGGCGCAGGGGACGGTCTCGCTGCTGAACGAATACTTCACGATCATGGTGGACTGCATCCAGAAAGAGGGAGGGATGCTGGATAAGTTCATCGGGGACGCGATCATGGCCGCCTTCGGTGTTCCGATCCCGCATGAAGATGATGAAGACCGGGCCGTACGGGCGGCAATCAGCATGATCCGCGCGCTGCACATCTGGAACCGCCAGCGCGCGGTCGAGGGGAAAAAGCCGGTCGGGATGGGCATCGGCCTCAACACGGATACGATCGTTTCGGGTAACATCGGCTCGCCGAAACGGATGGACTACACACTGATCGGCGATGGCGTGAACCTCGCCTCCCGCCTGGAGAGTCTCTGCAAAACGTACCGTGCGAGCATCCTGATCAGCGAAAACGCCGTCCGGCGTCTGAAGGGGACCTACCGGATCCGCGAAGTGGATCGTGTGCAGGTCAAGGGAAAGACCAACAGCGTCGGAGTCTTCGAGGTACTCGACTACCATACCGAAGAGACCAGCCCCCACCTGATGGAGGTGGTCAACCACTTCCGGGACGGCCTGGCCCTCTACCGCCGGAGGGAGTGGGACAACGCTATTTCCAGATTCAACGATGCCCTCCGCCTGAATCCGGATGAGAATCTTTGCGGGATGTATATCGACCGCTGCATCCATTTCAGGGAGGAGCCGCCGGGCGACGACTGGGACGGCGGCTGGATCATGAAAACAAAATAGTGGGGTCAGGTTTTTAGTTGCTGTTTTCTTTTTGTTCGATAACAGGAGTGGCGACGGAGTCCTCTGGCGGTTCCTCGCGGCGGGAGATTCTCACCTTCAGGATGGCCGTTTCGGTGACCTCTTCGCAGGTCAGGATATAATCCCGCCATTCGACCTGCTCGCCTTTCTGGGGGAATCTGCCGAAGCGATCCAGGATCAGCCCGGCCAGCGTATCGAAGGGCAGACCCTCTTCAACGGCGATGCCTAGATTTTCCTCCATCTCGTTTACCGGAAGCAGCGCATCCACCATCATGCTGCCGTCGGGCAGCTTCTGGACGCGCCGCGTTTCGCCGACGTCATGTTCGTCCTCTATTTCCCCGACGAGTTCCTCGAGCAGATCCTCCGTTGTCACCAGACCGCTCATGATTCCGTATTCATCAACCACCAGCGCCATCTGGATGCGTTTTTTCTGCATCTCCCGCAGCAGGCTGCTCACCTTTTTCCCTTCCGGGACGAAAAGCGGGGTCCGCATTATTTTTGCGAGGTCAATTTCCTTGCCGGAGCAGAGGTTGCCAATAAGGATGTCTTTCGTGTGGACAAACCCGATCACATGGTCCATGTCGTCCTTGAAAACAGGGTAACGGGAGTACATGTTTTCGTGGACAACGCGGACAATCTCATCGCTGGGGAGCTCCCGGTCGATGGCGACGATACGCGTTCGCGGCACCATGACCTCTCTTACAGTGGTGTGGGAAAATTCGAAGACGTTTTCTATGTAGGTATGTTCCGTTTCGGTAAGGGCGCCGGTTTCACTCCCCTCGGACAGCACCTGCTGCACTTCCTCGCGGGTTACAAAGGCCTGTCCGTCTTTAGGCTTGATTCTCAAAAGCCGGAGGGCGGTCCGGTTGGAAAAGGTCAGGAAACGGACAATTATATTCGCCGCAAGCGAGATGAAATGAATCGGCCGGACGACGTTCAGGGCAATCTTTTCGGAATACTGCAAACCGATTGTCTTGGGCGCCAATTCACCGAACACCAGAAAAAGATAGGAAATTAAAACCACAACTATTGCGATCGAGAGAGGTTCTGCGGCATTGCTGATAAAAGGGACCGGCACGGATTGAAGCAGAGGCCGCAGATACTGGATTGCCGCCGAACCTCCCAGCGCAGAGGCGAGTGAACCGACGACGGTAACGCCGATCTGGATGGTGGCAAGAAAGCTGTGCGGCTCCTTCTGCACCTGCTCTACGAGTTTGGCGTTCTTGTTCCCAGTGGCGGCGATGCTGGAGATTTTACTCCTTCTGCTGGAAAGTACCGCCAGCTCCGCGGCGGCAAAAAAGCCGTTGATTATGATCAGGATAAAAATGACTGCAAGCTCGCTTAAAACTGGTTCCAAGGCTATGTCTCTCCCCACATGATCAAGACCGTATAAAGGCCAGGCTTTTTCCATGCTGCAATTAAAGTATTAACGATTTTTCTCCACGATTAATATGCTTTCCTTTAACATGATTAGCATTTTCATCCTTCTTTGTGATGGCGTAACGTCATGACTTTTTCTTTCCGCGCAACAGAAACAGAATTTTTTCATGATACCAGGAGCCAAGAATGGTAATAACTACTCCCACTGCGATTACTGTTGCCAGCGCGCCGGTATGGTTGCTTCTCGCGTAGCTGCCGCTTAATGAAAGCAGGATCGTGCCGGTAAGGCGGCCGGTTGCGCAGATAAGTATAAATGTCGATGCCTTAAGCCTGCTGAGGCCGATTATGTACGACAGGATATCTTTCGGAAAACCGGGGATAAAAAAGAGGATGAAAATGACCGGTATTCCCTTATGTTCAATAAAATAGTCATATTTTTGGATCGTGGCGGGACTGATTATTTTCTCGACGAAGGGCTGACCCAACCATCGGGCCAGGAAAAAGGCAAGCAGGGAGCCGATCGACAGGCCGATGATCGAGTAGAGCGTCCCCAGGAAGGGTCCGTATAGATATCCCCCGATGAAACCGCTGAGCTCGCCGGGGATCGGGGCAATCAGAACCTGGAGAATCTGCAACCCGATGAAAATGGCTACCGAAAGCGGACCGAACGAGTTTATGAATCCCGTTACTCGCTCGCGGTCTTTGAAGAAATTATACAGATCGAAGTGAATAAAAAAGAAAATGCAAAGTAAAATAAATATGATCAGTAGAAAGATTTTTATTAGGATGCCCCTGCTCATGGCGCTTGGCTCGATCTATCCTGCAATTGCGTTTCCTGTCAAATGGAGGTCCTTAAAATTATTGACCTTAACGAAATCAAGAGAGTGCATTTATGACCGGAAAATAACAAAAGCAGCGCCGATTGTAAAGCCCGATGTTTATAATTAAGATAACATCATTGTAATTAATAGTTTATACCTACATTGCGGTTGGCTGTCACTTAAATTCGAGTTGACGCAGCATCTTTTATATAGTAGCGCTCGGCGAGCCAAAAAAGGTGAATCCTCTTGATAAGTAGATTGTGCTGTAGTTATGATGGTCCGCTGAGGGGTTGATAAAGCTTAAGGGGGAGTTTTTATGGCGGGTCTATTGGTAGGGCTGGTGGCTGGGTTCATGGGCGGCCTCGTCGGTGTCGGCGGGGGGGTGGTCATGACTCCCCTGATGACGGAGATTCTAAAATTCAGGCAGCATGAGGCCCATGGCACCAGTCTGGTTGCCGTTGTTTTTACGGCCCTTGCGGCTTCAATCATTTATTACCTGCATGGCTCGGTGAACATTCCCTTTGCGATCCTGCTTGCCGGGTTGGCTCTTTTGACGGTTCGCCTCGGGGCGAGGTACTGCAATTTGCTCCCGGAATACAAATTGAAGAGGTATTACGGTGTGTTGCTGCTGTTTGTCGCGGTGCTGCTCTTTGCCAAGCCATATCTGCCCCACCTTGTCGATGACTCTTCACCGGTCTGGATTCGTTGGGGTTTGCTTGTGGTAATTGGTCTGCTGACGGGATTCATCTCGGGGATGATGGGAGTGGGGGGGGGAACCTTCATGGTGCCGATGATGGTTCTTTTCGTGGGCATCAGCCAGGTTACGGCCCAGGGGATATCGCTTCTTTCGATGATCCCGGCCTCCGCCCTCGGCGCCTGGACCCACTGGAAGATGGGAAATACGAGAACGGAAATCATTCCGGGACTCATTGCCGGGGTGCTTGTCGGCGCATACATGGGCGGCAACTTTGCGCACCGTCTTCCGGAGGGGGCGCTCAGGGTGGTCTTTGCGCTGCTGCTCATCTATACGGCTCTTCGGTATCTCCGGGCAAAAAAACCGGCGCCGGCGCAAGCCGAATAAAATATTAAAGGGGGCAGGATTGCCCCCTTTAAGTTATGTTTATCAAAAAACACCTTTTATTTATGTTAGCCTTTCGCAAGGCGCGAGGCGACAGGCAGCTCCCTTGCGCTTAATCAGTGGGCCTCTTCCATCGCCCCGGCTATGTACATCATGGTCAGGATCATAAAGACCACTGTCTGGATGAAAGAGGTGAAGATCATCAACACAAAAACCGGCAGCGGCACCAGAAGTGGAGTAAGCATGAGAATGACGGCAAGCACGATGTCTTCCCCCTTGATATTGCCAAAAAGCCGAATGGAAAGGGAGAGCGGACGGGCGATATGACTGATGATCTCTATCGGCATGATCAGCGGCGTCAGCCACCAGATGGGGCCCATGAATTGTTTTATGTATTTTACGCCATGCACCCTGACCCCGACGATGTGGGTTATGGCGAATACCGAAAGCGCCATTGAGGCGTTCGTGTTGACGCTTGACGTTGGAGACTCAAAACCGGGGATCAGGCCGATGAGGTTGGAAACGAGGATGTAGATGCCGAGCGTTGCCACAAGCGGGAAAAACCTGCGTCCTTGAGGACCCATCGTGTCGATCAGGAAGCCGTCAATCGTTTCGATGATCACCTCCATAAAATTCTGCAGTTTCCCGGGGATAATGGTCACACGGCGTGTGGCCAGCCAGGACAGGACGGCAAGCATAGCCATGATAAACCAGGTGTAGCAGACAATGACAAGGTGGTGTTCCTCAAGCCAGTGGTTCTCGAAAAACAGAAATGTTTCCATCTTCAAAGCTCCTCAAAAGTGTTTTTTCGAAAAATGGTCAGTACGGTTGTCAGTGTTATATCCAGAACAATCACCGAAAGGCCGATGACAAGGCCGATTACATCGGCGATATTGCCGGAGATAATCAAAAACAGCAAAATGGCGGTTATGGCCATCCGGATGTAGTAGCGACGGACGACCGCCCCTTTGATACGATTGACATCCGCAACCAGAAAGTTTTTTAAGCTTCCATAAAGCATACGAAAATTCATGACGCTGATAATACCGCCGAGGGCGATGCCCAAGGTCAGGCGATACGACCGGAACGGCAGGCTCCCCGCAATCAGCAGGAGCAGCAGCAGCCAGCCAGCGCGTTCAATCTTTATTGGAAAAGGTGTTGTTCTTTGCGCTTCCACTCTTACCTTTACCTGCCGAATCATCCGTCTTTTCGTCGTTTAAGGAGCGTCTGATCATAACGTATATGTTCCGGAAGCCGGCGGCTACGCCCATCAAGAGAAAAACCATGGTCAGCCAGGGCGCCGTTCCTAATTTTTTGTCGAGCCAGATCCCGAAATAAAGGGCGCCGAAGATCGAAATGACCATCGATATGCCGATGCTACTCGCATAGGCCAAGCGAAAAGCGGCTCTTTTTGTTTCTCTATCCACCGTCGTCCCGCTAACATAACCTGTTTTTAAAGTCAACCGGAAAGGCGCAGCCGCTTATCCCCGAAACGGTTTTTTTTCAAGACCTTTCCAACGCTTGACGAATTTCCCGATACCAGGCGATGGTCTTTGTCAGGCCTTCCCGGAAGCCGGTTTTGGCCTGGAATCCGAATTCCCTGTAGGCCCTGCTCGTATCGAGCATGCGGCGGGGCTGGCCGTCCGGTTTGGACTCGTCCCAGGCGATACGTCCCGTAAAGCCCGTGAGCTCTACTATCAGTTCGACCAGATCCTTTATCGATATCTCAAAACCGGCGCCGATGTTGACCGGGTCGGATTTGTTGTAGCGCTCCGTGGCAAGCAGGATCGCCTCCGCGGCATCCTCAACGTAAAAGAATTCCCGGGTCGCCTTGCCCGATCCCCAGACGACGATATCGTCGGCTCCGTCGGCGATTGCGTCCACGCATTTTTTGATCAGGGCGGGAATGACGTGCGAAGAGTGCGGATCGAAGTTGTCGCCGGGGCCGTACAGATTTACCGGGAGCAGGAAAATGGCGTTGAAGCCGTACTGCCGGCGGTAGGCCTCAGCCTGGACGAGAAGCATCTTCTTGGCGAGTCCATAGGGGGCGTTGGTCTCTTCCGGATAGCCGTTCCAGATATCGTCTTCCCGGAAGGGAACCGGGGTGAACTTCGGGTAGGCGCAGATTGTGCCGAGCGCGACGAATTTTTCTATCTTGTGGAGGAAGCCCTGATGGAGCAGCGGTACCCCCATCATGATGTTTTCATAAAACAGCGAACCGGGATTTTCGAGGTTGTAGCCGATGCCGCCGACCTTTGCGGCCAGATGGACGACGATGTCCGGTTTTTGTTCCTCATAAAGCCTGATTATGTCTTCGATTCTAATCAGGTCGTACTGGGGGCGATTGGCCTGCTGAATGTTAAAATAGCCCCGCTCGGCCAAGAGGCGGACCAGGTGCTTTCCGAGGAAGCCGTTGGCGCCGGTTACCGTTATTCTCTTTTCGTGCATGTTCTTTTGTCTCCTGTTTGAAATCTCTCGGCTGTCAGCTTCAGCCTTCACCCTACAGCCTATCTACCTAAACATTCAGACAGCTCCATGATTGCCGCAGGAGTAGCCGGCGTCAACAAGCGTCTTTTCCCGTTGGGCGGCCTCCATGTCCGCCGCAACCATGATATCGATCAGCGCCTCAAAGCCGACCTTCGGCTTCCAGCCCAGCGCCTTGACCGCCTTGCCCGGCTCCCCCAGCAAGACATCCACCTCTGTGGGACGGAAATAACGGGGGTCGATGGAGACATACTTCTGATAGTCGAGCCCCAGCCTGGCGAAGACCTTTTCTGCAAATTCCCGCACTGAATGGGTTTCTCCGGTCGCGATAACGTAGTCGTCGGGGTTTTCCTGCTGCATCATCAGCCACATCGCCTCGACATAATCACCGGCGAATCCCCAGTCGCGCTTTGCCTCAAGATTGCCGAGAAAGAGTTTTTCCTGGAGCCCCAGCTTGATCCTTGCCGCCGCGATGGTGATCTTCCTGGTGACGAAGGTTTCGCCGCGGCGCGGGGATTCGTGATTGAAGAGGATGCCGTTGCTGGCAAAAATTTTGTAGGCGTTCCGGTAATTGCGAACGATATAATAGGAGTAAACCTTGGCCGCGGCGTAGGGGCTCTGCGGCTGAAAGGGGGTCAACTCGCTCTGGGGAGGGGGCGCAGCGCCGAACATCTCGCTGGACGATGCCTGATAAAATCTTGTTTTTATGGCAGTTTTTCGGATAGCCTCCAGAAGGCGCAATGTTCCCAGGCCGGTTATGTCGCCGGTGTATTCCGGCATGTCAAAACTGACGCGAACGTGGCTTTGTGCGCCGAGGTTGTAAATCTCGTCAGGCTGGATATCGTGCAGAAGGTCAGTAAGTTGGCCGGAGACGGACAGATCGCCGTAGTGGAGAAACAATCTTGCCTGAGGGTCGTGGGCATCGCGGTAAAGGTGGTCGATCCGCCCCGTGTTAAAGGTGCTCGCCCGGCGGATCAGTCCATGAACCTCGTAGCCCTTGCAAAGCAGGAACTCGGCCAAGTAGGAGCCGTCCTGTCCGGTTATCCCGGTGATAAGTGCCTTTTTCATCGTTAATTCCCTCCTTCTGTAATATTTCCCTCCGCAAATAGAGGAAAGCATCTATCCGTAATATTCCCGATACCAGGCTACGAAACGTCTGATTCCTTCAGAAATCGGAGTTGCCGGCCGGAAGCCGACGTCGGCCATCAAATCGTCCACATCGGCGCGGGTCTCCGGCACATCGCCTGGCTGCATAGGCAGATAATTACGGACGGCGGTTTTTCCGAGCTGTTTTTCCAGCGTTTCAATAAAATCAAGCAGTCTTACCGGGTTGTTGTTCCCGATGTTGTATAGCCGGTAAGGGGCGAAACTGGACGATGGGTCGGGCTTATCCCCGCTCCAGGCTGGATTCGATTCCGGGGTTTTGTCCATGACCCGGACCAGCCCCTCGACTATGTCGTCTATGTAGGTGAAATCGCGCTTCATATTGCCATTGTTGAACACATCGATCTGCCGGTCTTCGAGGATCGCCCGGGTAAAAAGGAAAAGGGCCATGTCCGGTCTGCCCCAGGGGCCGTAAACGGTGAAGAAACGCAGCCCCGTGCAGGGGAGCTTGTAAAGCGCAGCGTAGGTGTGGGCCATCAGCTCGTTGGCCTTCTTCGTTGCCGCGTACAGGCTGAGCGGGTGATCGACGTTGTCGTGAACGGAAAACGGCATTCGCGTGTTGGCGCCGTAAACGGAGCTCGAAGAGGCGAAAAGGAGGTGTTTTACATGGCTATGACGGCACCCCTCGAGGATGTTCATGAAACCGACGAGGTTGCTTTCCACGTAGGAGTGCGGATTGGTCAGCGAGTAGCGAACCCCCGCCTGAGCGGCCAGATTGACGACAATGTCGAAGCTGTTTTCGGCGAACAGTTTTTCCATTGTTGCCCGGTCGGAAAGCTCGCCCCTGACAAAGTTAAAGGCAGCACGCTGTTCAACTATTTTGAGGCGGGCCTCTTTCAGCGTGACGTCGTAATAAGGATTAAGATTGTCAAGGCCGCATACGGCATTTCCCTCTGCCAAGAGGCGCCGGGAAAGGTGAAAACCGATAAAGCCGGCCGCCCCTGTCACCAATATTTTTCTCATATATCTCCGAAAGTTTAACTACATTTATTTTAATTATAATAAATATTTGTATGTATTTTTACAATAACCCGCCAGGATCGCCATAACCCAGTGGAGCGATTACAAAGTTTTTATCGTCTTTGCGCAAGCGGCGATTGTTCGGTCGATATCGTCGTCTGTATGGGCGAAGGAGACAAACCCCGCCTCAAACTGGGCGGGCGCGAGGTTAATACCCGCCGCCAGCATGCCATGAAAAAATTTGCCGAAGAGTGCGGTGTCGCTTTTCAGGGCGCTTTCGTAATCAACCACCGCTTCTTTGGTAAAAAAGATCGTGAAGAGAGAGCCTGTCTGATTGATTTGCACCGGTATTTTGTTACTTTGAAAGAGCTCGCGGAAGGCGTTGCCCAGCTTCGCGGTTTTTTTCTCGAGCGCGGCATAGTCTTTTTCCCGGAGGATATCGAGCGTCTTGATGCCGGCGCTCATTGCGAGCGGATTTCCCGAAAGGGTTCCCGCCTGATAAACCGGCCCAACCGGGGCAAGATGCTCCATAATCTCCCTTTTCCCCCCCATCGCCCCAACCGGCAGACCCCCGCCGATTATTTTGCCGAGACAGGTCAAGTCCGGACGAATTCCGGTCAAGGTCTGCCAGCCGCCATAGGAGACGCGAAAGCCGGTTATGACCTCGTCAAAAATAAGCAGGCTGCCGTTGGCGCTTGTTATTTCCCGCAGCCCCTCCAGGAAGCCGGGTTTGGGTATGACAACGCCCATATTGGCGGCAACCGGCTCGACAATGATGCAGGCAATCTCACTGCCGAATTTCGCGAACGTTTTGCGAACTGCTTCAAGATCGTTATAGGGCAGGCCGAGCGTCAGCTCGGCGAGCGCTTTCGGGATGCCGGGACTACCGGGAATGCCGAGCGTCGCCACCCCCGAGCCGGCCTTTACCAGCAGGGAGTCGGCATGTCCGTGATAGCAGCCGGTAAATTTGACGATTTTGTCTCTTCCAGTCCAGCCGCGCGCCAGGCGGATCGCGGTCATTGTCGCCTCTGTGCCCGAGCTGACCATCCGGACGGCCTCGATGGAGGGAAAAGCGGCGACAATCCTTTCCGCCATTTCTATCTCCAGTTCGGTCGGGGCGCCGAAACTTGTGCCTCTGCCGGCCGCAGCGCGAATGGCGGCGACAACCTCGGCATCGGCATGTCCCAGGATCATCGGCCCCCAGGAGCAGACGTAATCAAGATAGCTGTTGCCTTCCGTGTCCCGGATCGTTGCTCCGGAGGCTTCGCTGATGAAAAGCGGCGTTCCGCCTACAGCCCGGAAGGCGCGCACCGGGCTGTTGACACCCCCGGGGATGACCTTTCCGGCTCTCGAAAAAAGATCGCTATTTCCCATGTTTAAAATGCTCCATGTTATATTTTTGCTACGCAGACGCCGTCACATACCATAAAACGGGGGCTTTATGTCAAATATTTCTTGACAACAAATCGCCATGTCTATAGGAAACGACAGGGGTAATTACATTTGGGAAAAATTAATTACCGGAGTTTGCCGGTAATTTTCCGCAGAACTGTGGAAGCAATCAAGAAGGGGAGGGAGGGAGGCACGGCTGATTTGAGGTTTGCTGTTTTTAAAAAATAACATAAAAAGGAGAATAAGATGAAAAAAGTTTTTAAAATTAGCGCGTTGACAACATTTATGGTTATGGTTTACGCCGCTGTTACGGCGGCCGCCGAGACAGCAGCCCCCACCGTGGCAGCCGTTGCGGGTGGCGCTGCGGACAGCTCAAAGGCTATTGTGGTTGTGGCGAGCATCGTGGTTGCCGGCATGACAATGGCTATCGGAACGATAACCACCGCACTTGGCATGGGAAATGGATTAGCCGCCGCCGCCAATGCCGTTGGACGCAATCCCGAGGCGCAGGGCAAGGTTTTGATTACGATGATGGTTGGTCTGGCAATGATCGAATCGCTGGCGATTTATACGCTTGTCATAGCGCTGGTCTTGATTTACGCTAACCCGCTGGTGAAGTTGCTTGGTTTATAATAATACGTTTTTATAAAAATCAGGGGCAGGGAAACAAGCCCGCAAGGCTCCCGCCCCTTTTTTATGTTTCCTCCTGTTTGATTCCCGCCCGCAGTTCCTTCTTTTTCGAGATAATATGTTTTTCGGCCAGCATCTTTTCCTGCGCCCGGCGCGAGCGGCGGCGTTTCTGCCGTCGTATTTTTTCAGTTTTCATCTTCTGGGCGGCGACAATCCCGGTGCGGAGTCGTTCGATCCGATCAAGGAGCAGGCGGCGGGCGAGAAGACGATTCAGGGTCTGGGAGCGCTCCTGCTGGCATTTTACGGAAAGTCCGGTCGGCAGATGAACCAGATAGACGCAGGATGATGTTTTATTGACTTTTTGCCCTCCGGGGCCGGAGGAGCGGACGAAGGTTTCGCGAAATTCCTCCTCCGTGACAGCGAGGCTGGCCATCCTTGCGCGCAATTCTTCCAGCTTATCCATAAAAGCATTCCATTTTTCTTTTATGGCTTCGGAGCGGTAATTTCAGAGGCTGTATATTTCATCCTCGACTATGTGGATCCAGTTGCGCTGCAAGACATCCCGCGCCTCTTCGAGCTTGTCAACCCCAAGAATGACGATGGTTTCCGTGCCGATCCGGTTGATGGTGGTATAAAGGTAGTGAATGTTGATGTCGGCGCCGGAAAGCGGTTTCAAGATGGCGTTCATCCCCCCGTGATGGAGGGGCACCTCGGCGGCCAGCACCGGCGTCAGCTCGCAGTTAAGATTGAAACTTTCCAGGATGGCAACGGCGTGCTCAGGGTTGTTTACCACCAGCCGCACAGTGCTGCTTTCCGTGGCGCTCGCGGCCAGCATGGCTTTGGGGGTGATGTCGGATTTGTCGAGGATATTGGTAAGCCGGGAGAGGGAGCCGGGGATGTTGTCTAAAAGAACGGATATCTGTTTTACTGCCATTTTTACTGCTCCTTGACTGTTATTGCGTGCATATCGCATCTTGGCCTATTGCAGAAAATCGTATCCGACCTCAAAGGCCCGGCGATTCATCGCGACTACCTCTTTCTTTTTGCTTCCCATAACCGTTTCGATGCTTTTCAGAAAGATGTCGGGGGAAACGAGGCCGGTTGCCTTCATCAGGGCGCCCATCATCACGGTGTTTGCCATGCGCTTGTCTCCCAGTTTGTCGGCAAGCTCGGCGGTCGGGATTTTATAGACCCGGACGTCCTGGCGCGACGACTCGACGGCGATGATCGATGAGTTCAGAAAGATAGACCCTCCGGGGGCGGTGCGATTCTGAAAGGCGTAAAGGGAAGGGGTATTCAGGACGACAATATTTTCGGGATTGGAGGAGATAGGGGAGGCGATCTCCTCATCGGAGACGACGACCGTGCAATTGGCCGTGCCGCCGCGAACCTCGGCGCCGTAGGATGGGAGGTATGTGACGTTAAACCCGGCGTTCATCCCTCCATGGGCCAGTGAATATCCCATCATGAGCACTCCCTGACCGCCGAAACCGCAAAAAATGGTTTTGACCAACATGATTCTACTTTCCCTTCTGCTGTTTTTTCATCTCTTCCGCCGGCAGGTCCTTGATGACGCCCAGCGGAAACTCCTTGCTCATGGTCTGCTCAATCCAACGGCACGCCTCTACCGGGTTCATCTTCCAGTTGGTGGGACACGGCGAGAGTATTTCGATAAGGGAAAAACCCCTGCCGTCGATCTGGCATTGGAAGGCCTTGCGGATTGCCTTTTTGGTTTTGACGATGCTGGCAGGCGATGTTACCGTGCAGCGCTCGATATAGGCTGTCCCCGGAAGCAACGCAAAGATTTCGCTTATCTTGATCGGGTATCCGTCCAGAATATTGTTTCTGCCGACCGGCGAGGTGGTTGTCTTTTGTCCAAGGAGGGAGGTCGGCGCCATTTGTCCGCCGGTCATGCCGTAAACGGCGTTATTGATAAAGATGACGGTAATGTTTTCACCCCGGTTGGCCGCGTGAAAGCTCTCCGCGGTGCCGATTGCGGCAAGATCGCCGTCTCCCTGGTAAGAGAAAACGATCCGATCGGGCAAAACCCTCTTCAGGCCGGTGGCGGTCGCGGGACCTCTACCGTGCTGAGCCTCGATCATGTCAACATCGAAATAGTTGTAGGCAAGCACGGCGCATCCGGCGGGTGGGACGCCTATTGTCCGATCGCGAATGCCGAGCTCATCAATGACCTCTGCTATCAACCGGTGGGCGATGCTGTGTCCGCAACCCGCACAGTAATGAAAGGGGTTGCTCTTCATGCTTTTTGGTCTTCCAAAAACTTTTTTCATTGTTTACCGACCTGCAATTTTTGTATTTACCCGGCCGACTTACAGCTCTGTGTCGATCAGCCCCTCTTTACGATTGTATTTGCGCAGGATCACATTTGCCAGCTCAACCGGAGTCGGGACAACGCCGCCCGGGCGGCCGTGGAATCCGACATTGGCCTTTCCCTGCAAGGCCAGTAGAACATCCTCGAGCATCTGTCCGGCGCTCATCTCAAATACCATTAAATTACTAATCTTTTTTGCGAGATCGCGCAACTGCTGGGAAGGAAACGGCCAAAGGCTGATTGGGCGGAAGAGACCCACCTTCAAACCCTGCTTCCGCAGCCGTTTGATCGCGCCTTTGGCAATCCGGGAAGCCGTGCCGTAGGCGACGATGAGCAGTTCCGCGTCATCCGTCTGGTAGAGTTCGCAACGTGTTTCGCGCTCCGCGATCATCTTATATTTGCGCTGCAATTTCCAGATGTGCTCCTCCATATCGAGCGGGTCGAGTATCAAACCCCTGATGATCTTACTCTTTCCCCCACCAGCCCCCTTCATGATCAAACTTTCCGGATAGTTGCGGGGCTTCGGTTTTTTAAAGACAACCGGTTCCATCATCTGTCCCAGCATACCGTCGGCCAGGATCATTACCGGAGTGCGATACTCGTCGGCAATGTCGAAGGCGTCCATCGTCAAGTCGGCAATCTCCTGCAGGGAGGCCGGGCCGAGGACAACCATCCGGTAGTCGCCATGACCCCCTCCCTTGGTGGCTTGCAGGTAATCACCCTGCGCGGGGCTGATGTTTCCTAGTCCCGGACCGCCTCTCATCATGTTGACAATGACGGCGGGAAGCTCACACGCCGCAAGCGATGAGATGCCCTCCTGCTTCAGGGATATCCCCGGACTTGACGAAGAGGTCAGCGAGCGCGCGCCGCCGGCGCTGGCGCCGATTATCATGTGGATTGCGGCGATCTCGCTTTCCGACTGGATGAAAACGCCGCCTTCCACCTTGCGGAGGTTTTCCGCCATGTATTCAGGCAGTTCATTCTGGGGGGTTATCGGATAACCGGCGTAAAATCTGCAACCGGCGCGAATGGCGGCTTCGCCAATGATTTTGTTTCCCTGCATCAGTACTTTATTCACGGTAAACCTCGATGGCAATATCCGGACAAGTGATGGCGCACAGGGCGCAACCGATACACTTTTTCTCCTCATCCTGGAAGCGGACCGGGCGATATCCCTTGGAATTGAATTCATGGGACGGGACGATCAGCCCATTGCTGCAAGCCTGAATGCATAGATGACATTCCTTGCAAAGTTCCTTGTCTATTACGATGTACCCCTTCAAAGCCTTTGTCTCCCGATGATTATGCTGTTTCGCTGCAATCTTTATTGCGAGCGTCTGTATGCGCTCGCCCTGTTTCCTGTCCGAAATCCTGTTCTTGTGGAAATCAGGTTAGAACAGCGCTGCCCGAAGGCAGGCTTTTTGCTCATTTGAAAAAAGATGTCAAGATAAAAAAATTTTTTCCTGTCTGAACCGGAAAATTTTCAGGTAATGTTTTCCCCTCTGGACGGCGTTTGAAATTATGAATCAGCGCAAATTTGGTCTTTCCCGTTCTTCTTACCTTGGTACATGAGCTGGTCAACCCGATTAACGAAGCCCTTCATCTTCTCCTGCGTCTTGTACTGTCCAATCCCGATGCTTACTGTCAAATGTACTTCCTGTCCCGGCGCAGGCGAAAAAAGCTCTTTTTTGAATTCCTGCCGGAGCCTTTCTGCCAACAAACGGCCATCCCGGCTTTCAGTCATCGGCATCATGACTGTAAATTCTTCGCCGCCATAGCGATATGCGGAGTCGGTCTGACGGAGGCATTGTTTCATCATCTGTCCGAGCCGGGACAAAACCTGATCTCCCTCGATATGTCCATAAGCGTCGTTAAACTGCTTAAAATCGTCAATATCCAGCAGTAACATGGTCAACGGCTGATCGTAGCGATTTGCCCGATCGATTTCAATTTTAAGCTGGTGATAAAAATACCGGGAATTGTAAAGCTGGGTGAGGCCATCGACGATGCTTAATTCCCGGTACTTTTGTTCGCTCTTCCTCAACGCCTCCTCCGCCTCCTGGCGCTCGGTGATATCAACGGAAAAGCCGATAACGCCGGTAATGCGGCCGTTTGCTTCCCTGTACGGTATCTTGTCGGTTTGCAGCCATCTTTGGCCGATCGTGGTTGCGATCGGTTCAATGATTCCGGTTTTTGACTTGCCCGAGGCAATAACCTCCTGATCGTCTTCCCAGTAGCGGGCCGCCTGGGAGGGATAAATGTCCGAGGCATTCCTTCCTTCAATTTTTTCCTTGAGAAGACCGGTTGCGTCGGCCAGCGCCTTGTTGACGCGAATTAACCTGTTTTCGCGGTCCTTGTAAAAAATCATGATCGGCGCTGAGTCGATGATGACCTGCAGCTCTTCGCGGTTTTTCTGTAAATCGTAGAAAAGGAGGCGGTAAGGATTTTCCAGGCCGGTTACGATGATCGCCCGGTAAACGAGAAAGAATGCAAAGATTTTGAAGTAATGACCGATCAGGTTCGAAAGGCCGTAAACGCTTATGTAAAAAGTGAAGGCCAGTTCCGAGACGATCGTGAAGAGGAGCGACCAAAGCATCAATTGCAGGATTTTTGGATCGAACTTTTCGCGGCTGTGCAGCAAAAAAATCAGCGCCAGCAGCAGGATTGTGCAGATAAGGTATTCGCTGACTATTTTGAAGGGGGTCAAACCCCGACCTTCGACAAAGCAAGCGGGAAAGAGCGTGCCGGAGAATACCGCTGCCAGCAGCAGGATGGTCAGAGAAAGATAAAAACCGAAAACGGCATTTATCTTGAGCTTTCTGTCGATAAACCATGGCGCTGCAAGTAGCGACAGGCTCTGAAGATAACGGGCGATGATCCAGAGCTGCGTGGGCAGGTTGGCATCGAACCCCGGGAAAATTCCCATGCCCCTGTAGGTCAGCGTGTGAACAAGATCGATGAAGCCCGCAAACAGAAAGGCGATGCTGAGAAAGAGCACATAGTGGTTATTCGCCAAACGACGGGTGTTCCAGGCGGTCAAGAAAATGGAAAAGGCAATGACGACGGAAAACCATTCCGCGACGACATGAAAGAGTAGATAGTTGTACAAGCTCGTCAGGTAAAGCCCGCTGCACAGCAAGAGCCAAATGATGAAACTTTTTGAATGTTTAGTGATGATCTCTCGCAACGACATCACCCAAGTCTCCAGTTTTTCAGTTATCAATCAGGTTGAGTTTCGCAACCATGGACAATTTACCCCCTCCGCTTATAAACGGGCGACTGCAAATCCCTCCAGCTTGACGGCTATCGATCTTTGGAGAAGATCAATGGTGACAACAAACAGTTCCTTATTGTAGTCCGTTTCCACGACCAACCCTTCGATTCCCTTGAATGGACCGGCGACGATGCGGGCGCGCTCACCGACGTGGGGATACTGCAATTGCTGCACCTCGATCTTCGAATCTACAATTCGGTGAATCGCGTCGATTGTTGCGTCCGGCACCGGAATGGCCTCCGACCCGTACGGTTTTCCCAGGATGCGGACAACTCCGAAGGTTTTCAGAATATCAACTTTTATTTCATTATTGAGTATCGGTGTTTCCACGAAGATGTATCCCGGAAACATCGGGAGCATGATCCTTTTGCGCCGGTCTTTTCGCTTGCTCCACGTCTCCATTTTGGGTAGAAAGGCATTAAATGATTTCAGGAGCAGCAGGGCGTTAACACGGTCTTCATGTCGGCTTCTTGTATGAACGGCGTACCAGGGCATCGATTTTTCCTTTTTCTATTTTTGTGCGCAAGTGCGCAAGTTGTTTATAGCAAAGGATAATATTTTTCAATGGTCTTTTTTGTCTATCCGGAATTTCATAGGTTTCGGGTGATATTTTTTTAAGGAGATGTCGAGAAGGGAAATAAGTAATGTTCTTACAGATTAGTGGTTTATCTATTGATGTGGGGGAGCGGGAAGGAAGTCTCGCGAGTTGCGTTGCCTTGCTGCTGAGCATCCCGGAAGGGGCGATTTCTTCAGTGGAGGTGCTGCGGCGGTCGCTGGATGCGAGGCGCTCCCGGCCGCCCCGTTTTGTTTATTTCCTGAAGGTCCGGTTGGCTGAGGGTGTGGCTTGGCGTTTGGATAAAGAACGGGAAACTTTCGGGGCAACTGTTTCCGAAGAGCCTGAAGCCATTGCTTCGCAGAACTCCTGTCTGAAGACCGTCCCTGTTTTCAAGCGGAAACCGGTTGTTGTCGGCAGCGGGCCGGCAGGGCTTTTTGCAGCCCTTGCCCTTGCCGAAAGGGGGGCGCCCGTTATTTTGCTGGAGCGGGGCAGGCCAGTGCCGAAGCGCCTCCTTGACGTCGAAGAGTTCTGGGAAAAGGGGATGCTTAATTCCGAAAGCAATGTCTGTTTCGGAGAGGGAGGAGCGGGGACGTTTTCCGACGGCAAACTGACCAGCCGCGTAAAAAATCCCCTGGCGGCAAGGGTGAAAAGGATTTTTGTTGAGTGCGGCGCGCCTGCCGAAATTCTCGTTGACGCTCATCCTCACATTGGGACTGATCGTCTCCGGGTGGTTGTCGTGAATATGAGGGAACGCCTTATAGCACTGGGAGGCGAGGTTCGTTTTGATACGCGCCTGACCGATCTGCTCCTTCAGAAAGGGCAGGTAGCCGGAGTTGTTGTCAATGATTCCGAAGAGATAATGACAAGTCATGTGATACTTGCCATCGGCCAATCTGCGGACGACACCTATTGCAAGCTGGCAAACAGGGGCGTGGAGATGGCGCCGAAGGCTTTTGCCGTGGGGCTGCGCGTCGAACATCCGCAGTCGCTGATCAACTCCATCCAGTACGGACGCTGGGCGGGGCTTGCCGGCTTGCCGCCGGCGGAGTATTTTCTTACGGCAAAGATTGCCGAGCAAAACCGCTCAGTCTATTCCTTTTGCATGTGCCCCGGCGGGTCGGTGATCGGCAGCAGCGTCGCAGCGGGGGGAGTTGTGACAAACGGGATGAGTTTGCTGAAGCGTAACGGTCCCCTTGCCAACAGCGCGGTTGTCGTCAATATCAGGACGGAAGACTTAGGAAGCAACGGTCCGTTGGCCGGGCTGGCCTTTCGCCGCCACTGGGAGGTGGAGGCTTTTGCTGCCGGCGGGTCGGATTATCACGCCCCCGCCCAGCGTCTGACCGATTTTCTGACAACTGGAAAAACGTCGACGGTTGGGAGCTGTTCTTATCGGCCGGGTGTCCGGGATGCGGATCTCGCCCAAGTTTTGCCTCTGTTTGTCGTTGCTGCGCTTAAACGGGGGTTCGCGGATTTCGAACGAAAAATGCCGGGATTCGTAACCGCGGAGGCCGTGCTGGTGGGAGTCGAGACGAGAACGTCGTCTCCCGTCCGCATTCTCCGCGGAGATGATGGGCAAAGTATCAGCATTAAAGGGCTTTTCCCGTGCGGGGAGGGCGCCGGATACGCCGGCGGCATCGTTAGCTCCGCCCTCGACGGCATGAAGGCGGCGGCGCATCTGCTGGAGTCGGGCAATCACGTGGGGTGCCCCTACTTATAGGCACAACGAATGATGAAAATCCCCCCTTGCCCCCCCTTTGCCAAAGGGGGGCAAGGGGGGATTTTCATACAAAGACGCCCAAATTGGACGTCCCCCCCTTCTCATTCTCGGGATGCTGTGGGTTGCGCCTGACGAACCCGGCGCTGGCAATTTTTTGTGAGGGTGGGTCTGCTGTTCCAGGTGGTTTCCGCAACTTGTGCGCCTGTTTACGGGTTTTTCTGCCGGGGATTGAGGCGGATATCGATAATCAGGTCGTCGCCCCGACGGGAGATTTTATGAAAGGAAAAACTCAGCGCCTCCGCTATCTTCTCGATGCCCAGCCCGCCGATCGCGTTTATGCCCGTCCCGACAATCTTCGGCGCGACGACGACCAGCAGTTGGTCAACGAGGTCTTCCTGGAGAAACGCCGTCGCGACGCCGGCGCCGCCCTCGACCAGAACGGAGGATATCCCCCGCTTTCCCAAATTCTCCAGCAATTTTGAGAGGGATACATGGCCCCTGCTGTCTCCTTCGCATTCCAGAACGTCAACGCCCCTTTGCTGCATTAGTTTTTTCTTTTCGAGGGATGCCAAGCCGGTACAGGCCGCGAGGGTTCTGCCCCCGTCGCTGAAAATCTCCCTGTCGGGGGGAAGGGCCAAACGGGAATCAAGGACGATTCTCAGCGGATCGCGTCCTTTTACGAGGCGACAGGTAAGCTTCGGATTGTCCATCCTGACGGCGCCGGCGCCGACGAGGATTGCGTCGTGGATCGCCCGGAGCTGGTGGGCATAGCGCAGAGATGGGGGGGAGCTGATCCAGCAGGAATCTCCGGAGGATGTCGCGATGCGGCCATCGAGGGTCTGGGCAAACTTGAGCGTTACATAGGGCAGGCCGGTGCGGATATGTTTGAAGAAAAAGCGGTTGAGCTCGATGCATTCTGTTTCGAGAATCCCGATGCTGATTTCTATCTTGTTTTTACGCAGTATTTCCATTCCCCTGCCCGAGACCAGCGGATTGGGGTCGGGCGTTCCGATGACGACGCGGGCGGGATGGTGGGCGACGAGCGCCTCGGCGCAGGGAGGAGTCCTGCCGTGATGACTGCACGGTTCCAGCGTTACATAAAAGGTGGACCCCGCGATCGCCTCCGTCGCTCCCTGAATCGCGTTTATTTCCGCATGGTTTTCCCCGCAGCGCTGATGCCAGCCCTCCCCGATTATCCGTCCGTCCTTGACGATCACCGCGCCGACCAGCGGATTGGGGCTGACGCAGCCCGTCCCCTTTTTCGCCAGCCGCAATGCCCGGCGCATGAATTTTTCATCAATAATGAGTTGTTTTTGGGCATCCATAAATTGTAGTCCTGACGATTTAGTCACCTTACTATTGCAATTACCTCTCCATCAGGAATCTTGAGCGAATTGCGGAAAGCGGTATTTTTTTAACTTTTTTTACAGCGGATACGAGAATCGCCCGTTCCTCGCCGGATAGGGTGTCCATGTCTCCCCCCTCGAAATAGACCAGGGCCTTGAGGCTTTCGCTCGGCTGAAACGTTTTTCCAAAGAGTGCGCCCGCGCCGGCCAGGGCTTCGTCAAGCAGCATTCCATGTTTGAGCATGACGGCAATGTCTCGATAATCCTTCGCCTCAATCCTTTGCATAATGATTTTCAACTTGTGCGCCATCATGTCGGCAAGCGAGGCAACGACCATGACCCCATCTGCCGTAACCTCCGGTTCGCCGATTCGGCCAATAGCAATGTTCCCGAAAAAAGAAAGCTTTACATATTGTAAGGCAGCCGAAACATTAACCGGAACAAGGACGCCGAATGAATCAGGTGTATCTTGGATGACCGTGGCATCCTCCAGGATGGGAAGGCTTTTGTAAAGCCCGGCCCTATCAAGCTGCTGGTCGGAAAAAAAATCAAAATCAATGGATTGACGGTGACCAAGGCGCAGCGCAATAGCAGTGCCTCCATAAAGCACGAATCCGGACTTAAATGCGAACGCCAGAGAGGCCCAGATTGTTTGCTGGGAAGGGGGAAGTATCTGCATTTGTGGTACAAATGAATCCATCAGCATACCTTCCGTTTCGGCATCGGTGGTACGCCGCCTGTTTCGGCAAGCCCCAGGCGGTAATGCCAGTAGTGCCACGAGCGAGGAGAAAACTGACCCGCCTCAGCGTGGATGAGCAATTTACGGGCTTTATCTTCTCCGATAGTATCCAGAACCGCGTTTACATCCGCAAAATCTCCAAGGTTCATGACCTGAACAACAATTCGTTCCGGATGCCTGAGCGCCTCGTCTTGATCCAGCCACCAGAGATATTTGGCGGCGAAAGTTTTGAAAAGAACGATTTCAGAATTCATCATGCCGGCATCCCTTCAAGCTTGACAGTTCGGTAATGAAGCCTCCCCGTTTGTTCCCTTGATTTATGATATATTTTGCTAAGCATCTATTTTTACGTGATGTGTATAAGAAGAACGGTCTTGAGTGTCAAGAAAATAATTCCATCAAGGTGTAAATGAGTCCGTTGATTTGACCTTTTGAATACGCTTAATAATGTGCTATTAACAGATAAAAGTTAATATACACGAAAAGAGGCGGTTGGCGAGTTCTGGATGCTTCCTGGGAGATTGTAAATTATGGATTTTTTCTGGACGTTGTGGGTTACTGTTTTTGTTACACTTGCCGGCGCGGCGATCGGCAGCTTTCTCAATGTCTGCATCAGCCGCATCCCGGAGGGCGTCTCAATCGTTCATCCCCGTTCCCGCTGTCCCCAATGCGGCCACCCGATCCGCTTTTACGACAACATCCCCGTGCTCAGTTTTCTTTTGCTCAGTGGGAAGTGCCGGGACTGCGGCAAGCGGATATCCTTTCTTTATCCTGTCGTTGAGATATTGACTGCGGTTTTGGCGTTTATAACCTTGCAGAAGTTCGGGCTTACCCCCCTTTGGGGTGTGGCTTTCCTGTTTGTCTGCGTTCTTGTCGTGATCAGCTTTATTGACCTCGAACATCAGATAATCCCCCATGTTTTGACCTTGACCGGCATCCCCGTTTTTGCGATTCTGGCGGTTTTTTTCAGGGGGCTGGCGATAAGCGAGGTCTTTTTCGGGATTATGGTCGGCGCCGGCAGCCTCTACTTTGTCGCTGTTTATTACGAAGCGCTGACCGGCCGCGAAGGGATGGGGGGAGGGGATGTCAACCTGCTGGCGATGCTGGGGGCGTTTTTCGGATGGAAGGCGCTTTTATTAATACTTTTAGTTGCTTCCTTCTCTGGCGCCGTTGTGGGAATTGCCGTAATGCTGATAAAGGGCAAGGATATGAAGTATGCCGTTCCCTTCGGCCCATTTCTTTCCCTGGCTGCGGTGATTCATCTTTTCTGGGGAGAGGAATTAAGCCGGCTGTTATTTAATATCTATTGGTGAAGTGAAGATTATTACCGAAAATGTGTGATAATCTTCACACTTTAAGCGATTTTCTTATTGACAAAAATATATTTTCATTACTATTCTATAGCCAGAATCTGGTTTTTCATAAAAGGCAAAATGAGGTTATCGGAGGGAGGAAGATAGCATTCTGATGATCAACCGATCCGATAAAAGGGGTTTTACCCTTTTAGAACTGATAATCGTTGTCGCGATCATGGGGATTCTGGCCGCCGTTGCCGCTCCCAGCTTCAGAACCTACATGGCGCAGAGTCGTCTGAACGGCGCCGCCCGGCAGGTTATGTCTGACCTCATGAACGCGAGAATGCTGTCCGTTGCGCAAAACAGAAACGTGCAGGTAGTTTTTACGTCCTCCGCCGGTGCATCCTATAACTATGATGCAATGGGCACGGCAGTGACCCGCAATGTTCAGTCAGGTTTTGGGTATTTCGATGTGACGGTATCGGCCAACAATAACCCGACCTTCAGGCCGAGCGGACGTCTGAACGCCATTACCGCCTGTACCATAACCTTGACCAGCGCGACCTTGAGCCAGTCGAAAACGCTGACCGTGAGCAGTGCCGGACGGGTGGTGATAAATTGATGTTGAAGGATAGAAACATGAAAAAGCTCGACTTCGGGAAAGCATTGATGAGAACCGAAAATGGTTTCACCCTTATTGAAATTATGATTGCGATCATGCTGCTGGTTGTTGCGCTTTTGGGTATGGTTTCGGTAACCACGATGGTGATTAATGGGAATGCCCTGAGCAAGAGGATGACGACAGCCACGACGCTGGCCAAAGATAAGATGGAAGATTGGAAGAACATGGGCTATTCCGGCATGGCGGCGGGAACAGAAACCGATTACGCGACGGCCGAAGGGACGGTGCAGGCCGCCGCAACGGGGTCTTACTACAAACGCACCTCTACCCTGACGGCCAACTCGCCGGCCGCCAACATGATGAGCATCGAGGTAAAGGTGGAATGGCCGCAGGCGAGTCCCGCACATAACGTAACATTAAACACGATTGTTGCCGCGGGTTTTTAATTCGATGGGTGTGGGAAGAGAAAGTGTGTTCCCCGCGGGGTTATGATTTCAAGCAGGACGATTTTATGAAAAGCAGAACAAAAATATTTTCCCCGCTCCGCGCCTTAAATTCCGGCGGTAAAGGGTTCACCTTGTTGGAACTCATAATTTCCATGGCTCTGGGACTTACTCTTCTCGGTACCGTGTACGGTGTTTTTACCATTCAACAAAAGCATTTTATCAATCAGGAACAGATCGTGGAGATGCAGCAGAATGCCCGGATGGCCATCGACATCATCAGCCGGGAAATACGCATGGCGGGATACGACCCGAAGATAACCGGCTATTTTACGTTCCAGACTACAGCCAGTGAGGATCGGGAAACGAATCACAGCCGCATCGCCTTTACATACGATGCCAATGGAGACGGCATACAGTACTGGAACGACACTGAACAGGTCGCCTTTCGCGTCGATGATGGCGTTCTTAAGCGTTTCAGCACCGGGTCAGTTCACTGGCAGCCGCTTGTGGAGAACATCGAACTGCTGGAGTTTTCGTATGCCTTGAGTGATGGCACGCTCGTTGCGTCACCATCGGATCCGACGGCGGCCCAGGTGTTGACCATCGTCAAGGTAACAATAACGGTGACCGCCAAGACGACAAAACCGGATCCCGCCTATACAGATCCGACGAACGGCGACCATTATCGCCGTTATCGCCTGACGACCAGTGTCACCCCGAGAAATCTTGGATTTTGAGGATGCTGCTATGGATAAAAATGGAACTAGGCGAATCTTGACCCGGATCGGAAACGAAAAGGGTATAGTATTGGTCGTGGTGTTGCTTCTCATTGCGGTGCTTGCCCTCTTGGGTTCTACCGCCGTGATGACCACGACGACGGATATAAAGATCAGCTCCAACTACATGCAGGGGGAACAGGCTTTCTACAATGCGGACGCAGGCGCGGATTTGGCGCTGAGAACTATAGGTTCAGGGACCGCCGGCATTCCTCCCTGGCCTGTTGCGGGTGGTACGCCAACTGTCGTAACGTTGACGGTTCCTTCGGGCTTTAACTTTGACTCTTCCGTGACTGTATCGGCGGTTACGGGTATGATAAACACGTTTAAATTTTCAGTACATGGCGTTTCTGGAGCAAGCGATCGGGAAATAGATGTTTATTTTAAGCGCAAATCAGCAATCGGATTCGGCGCTTTTGCCGATGGGTCCGTAGATTTAAAGGCTGCCAGCGGAATATACAGTTATGACTCGAGGGTAACGCCGAATCCTAATCCGGCTGATTATCCCGCGAATTCGACGGGGAACGGAGATGTCGGATCTAATACGGAAGTCCGTACATACAATGGAACCTATGTGGGTGGAGATGTAGGTCTGGGGGCTTCTACAACAGGCACTGATGCCTCCTTAGTTTCCATAGGGACGCCTATTATAACCGGAACTCAGGGGGAGCTTGTAGGCCGGGTTGATCCGGATCCGCTGGGGGCGCTCACGGCAGGCGGAGATCTTTACACTGATTTCTCCACTTACAGTACAGCCAACGACAACGCAGTTTATGGCGCTGGTTTTACCGGAACGACAATTAATGCCAGTGGTACGGTGACACTGACGGGTAAGGCCGGTGGTTCGAATTTTTATTTTACCAGCATAATTCTGAAAAACGGCGCTACTCTAAACATTAACGCTACTGCCGGACCTGTTAATATCTATCTCGCAGGAAATCTCGAAGCAAAAAATGGATCAAATATCAATGTGACGGGGCTGCCGACGTCGTTCAGCATCTTCGGCAGCAGCGTGAGCAGCAGCATCATTTTTAAACATGGCAGCGAGTTCAGAGGGACAGTCTATGCCCCAAATGCTGCTATTGAGATGAAAAACAGCGCCGATACCTATGGGATGATCTGGGGAAAAACGATTGATATGAAGAACTCGGGGCAATTCTTCTTTGATGAGGCGATCAAGGACAAATTTCTCGGGAATGGTGTGAAGCCCGTTGCCTGGAGAGATGTCATGCAATGATTTATGCATTCATAATCCATGTCTTTCTGCCAATTCCATTAGACCATGATTTGCCTTCGGCTGTTAAAGGGGAATATGCCTATCAGGGATTGCTGTTTCCCTTTTTTCACGTCAATTATTCTTGACTTCGCAAGCTTGTCAATATAAACAAACACGAATTATTGCTACCGGGAAGACATTGGAAGGGAGGCTCTATGTCATCGGAAAAGAAGTGCTGCTCAATATGTGCTTGGCGGAAGGACTGCCAGAAGAGATTCAGCATTGTCACTGACGCCTCCGGAAACGTCCGCTGTCCTGATTTCACCAGGGATGTTTCCATCAAGGACCAGGATGTGGACGCCCAGGAAAAGGCCTGGCAAGAAGGGTAATTTGTGCAAGTTTACGGATTGCCAAGTTTATTCAACCGGTTGGCGTTGCGGCCGGTTTTTTTATCTGAAAATGCGTACTTGACCTGAGAGGGAGTAGGGGGGCGCTTTGCGGCAACCGCTTCGGAAGCGGCGGAGTGTGTTTCCCCAATTTCCATCGTACTTTGTGGTGGTTTTCCGTCAAGAGAGTTTTAGATTGTAACCATTTTACTATCGTTTTGGGGAGCTGTTTTTGATGAAGGATAAAATTATTGGCCTGCTGGCGGAGGCGGTTCATAAGGCCGCGGCGGCGGGGCTTATGCCTGATGTGGAAGCAAGCAGCGTTGAGCTGGAATATGCCAAAGATACTAAGCACGGGGATTATGCGTCCAACATAGCGATGATAATGGCATCGCAGGCGAGAAAAAATCCCCGAGAGATCGCCCGGATAATCGCGGATGGAATTGTCGATGACGAGGGCATTCTGAAGAAGGTGGAAATTGCCGGCCCGGGATTTCTCAATTTCACCATCCGGGAGGGTGTCTGGGCATCCCTGCTTGCCGATGTGGAGCGCTTGGGCGATGCCTACGGGAAATCAACAGTCGGGGCTGGAAAAAAGATAATGGTGGAATTTGTCAGCGCCAACCCGACCGGCCCCCTGCATATCGGCCATGCCCGGGGCGCCGTCGTCGGCGACGTCATGGCCAATATTCTGGCCGCCGCCGGATATGCTGTCTTTCGGGAGTATTATGTCAATGATGCGGGAAACCAGATGAACAACCTCGGCAAATCGGTTTCTCGGCGTTATCAGGAACTCCGGGGGAGACAGGTGGAATTTGTAGAAGGTCTCTACCAGGGTGATTACATCAAGGATATTGCCGCGGAAATAATGAAGAAAGACAAAGACGTCCACCTTGACAGAGATGAGGCGGATGTTATTCCCGAGTTCACCGCTTATGCGGCCGGGGCGATCCTGGAGGGGATTAAGGAGGACCTGAGATTATTCGGCGTCTCCTTCGACAGCTACTTCAGTGAAAGGGAGCTCTACAAAAACGAGGGCGTAGAAAAACTTCTCCAATCTCTTGAAGATAAAGGGATTATCTACAGGGAAGAGGGGACTGTCTGGTTCAAAACAACACTCTTCGGGGATGAAAAGGATCGGGTGGTGATCCGTCAAAACGGCCTTCCGACCTACTTCGCTGCCGACATTGCCTATCACCAGAATAAATTCCTCAGAGGTTTTGAAAGAATAATCGATATCTGGGGCGCGGATCATCACGGCTACATCCCCCGCATGTCCGCCGCCGTCCAGGCACTGGGATATGACAAGGAGTCGCTGCAAGTAATCCTCGTGCAACTTGTCAATCTGCTCCGGGACGGAAAGCCGGTGGCGATGTCAACGCGTTCCGGGGAGTTTGTCACCCTCCGCGAGGTTGTTGACGAAGTCGGCAGGGATGCGGCTCGTTACAACTTTCTGATGCGACGTTCCGACAGCCACCTCGATTTCGATCTGGAAGTGGCAAAAAAGCAGTCCATTGAAAACCCTGTCTATTATGTCCAGTACGCCCATGCGCGGATATGCAGCATCCTGAAAATGGCGGAGGAAAAGGGATTCAAGGTGCCGCGCCTGGCTGAGGTCGATGCGGCGCTTCTCCAGCTTCCTGCGGAGATAGAACTGATCAAGGCGATCATCCGTTTCCCGGGGTTGATCGAAGGGGCGGCCCAGGCACTGGAGCCGCACCGGCTGACGTTCTATTTGAACGATCTGGCAGCGTCCTTTCACAGTTACTATAATAAAAACAAGGTATTGTCGGATGACCTTGCCCTTTCGGGCGCAAGGTTGTTTCTAGTGCATTCGCTTCTTGCTGTTTTAAAGAATGCCTTTAAAATACTGGGGGTTTCCGCCCCGGAAAAGATGTGACGGGGCTTCGCCAATGGTTGCGAAAAACAGGCGCACATTAGAATTGAAGCTGGGCAAACTGGGACTGATTCTGTTTGTCAGTGGCATGTCAGTGCTGTTGTTCTCCACATTTCTTTTGGGGATGCTTGTCGGGAAGCATCTGGACGCATATCCGGAGCGGTATTCCGGCGGCCTCGTGGATTTAGTGAGGGGTCGCTTTTCCGGTCTGGCCATGGCCCCGCAAAAGCAAGAGACGCCGTTACCCGATGGACAGAGGGTAGAGGGCGGGCCTGCAACAGGGGAAGAGGATTTTGATCTGACCTTTTATAGGACATTGGGCGACAAAAAGGGCAGCAAGGGGATTGTTGAAAACGATAGCCTCAGCGATGAAAAGACCACCGCTTCAGCCGCCAAAAACCATTCATTATCCGGAGAAGCGGCTGCCGGAGATGTTGCGAGGAAAGTCGCTCCGGTAAATCCCGGCCCAGTGAGTCCTCTTGCTGGCAGGGAAGCTGATAAGACCGTTTTGCCTGGGCAAAAAAAGTTTTCAGAGGCGCCTGCTGCACCACCTTTGCCCGGTGCCGCCGACGCCGAAAAAACGCAGAAGAAGGATAGCTTTCATGTTCAGGTGGCGGCTTACAGGGATGTAACCCAGGCGAAAAAAATGGAGAAAAGATTGAAATTGCTTGGTTTTGCCACAATGATTGTGCCAAAGGATATCCCGGATAAAGGGAAATGGTTTCGGGTTATTGCCGTTGGCTTTGAAGACAGGCAAAAAGCGGAGAGCGCCGTGGCGCGAATTACCCAGAAAATAATGGGCGTGCAATGCATTATCCGTCGCAACAAGGGCGGCGAGGCATAGAGGAATGAAAAATGTTTGAGAATCTGTCCGATAAACTTGACGTCATTTTTCGTAAACTGAAGGGCAAGGGACGTCTGGATGAAGAAAATATCCAGGCGGCACTGAAGGAAATAAGGATCGCGCTTTTAGAGGCCGACGTAAATTTCCGGGTTGTCCGTGATTTTATTGAGGAAGTAAAAAAGCGGGCAGTAGGGCAGGAGGTGCTCGAGAGCATTACCCCTGGTCAGCAGGTGGTAAAGATCGTCCATGAGCGGCTCATCGAGCTGATGGGCACAACCAGCAGCCAGCTTCGGTTCGGAGGCCGCATTCCCGCGCCGATAATGCTGGTTGGTCTCCAGGGATGCGGGAAAACAACAACGGCGGTCAAGCTGGCCAGGCTTGTTGCCGCCGGTGGCAAGCGGGTCTATCTGGTTTCCGCCGATGTTTACAGGCCTGCCGCCATGGAGCAGTTGAAGGTGCTCGGCGAGCAAATCGGCGCGGGCATTTTCGATGCGGCCGGGCTCGCCGATCCGGTAGAGATTTGCAGGCTGGCCGTCGAGGAGGCAAGGAGCAGCGGCTATGAGGTAATCATCGTTGATACAGCCGGGCGGCTGGCGATAGATGTCCCGATGATGGAGGAGTTAAAGAAGATCAAATCTTTAATCAATCCCACCGAGATCCTTTTTGTAGCGGATGCGATGACCGGTCAGGATGCCGTCAATGTTGCGGGACGTTTTGATGAACTGCTCGGGATTGACGGCGTTATAATGACAAAGATGGATGGAGATGCCCGCGGCGGCGCCGCCCTGTCTCTCAAGGCTGTAATCGGCAAGCCGATCAAGTTTGTCGGCGCGGGGGAGAAGATAGACGCCCTGGAGGTGTTTCATCCCGAAAGAATGGCTTCCCGGATTCTGGGAATGGGCGATGTTTTGACCCTGGTGGAGAAGGCCCAGGAGGCGGTTGACGTAAAACAGCAGCGGGAGCTGGAAAAAAAGCTCCGGAAAAACGAGTTTACCCTCGATGATCTGCGGACGCAGATGAAGCAGATAAGCAAGATGGGGCCTCTGCAGGATGTTATCGGGATGCTGCCGGGAATGAATAAGGTAAAGGCGCTGAAGGATCTCAAGCCGGACGAACGCGAGCTCGTCCGGACAGGGGCGATCATCGATTCAATGACGCCGCGGGAGCGGAGAAATTACCTGATTATCGACGGCAGCCGGCGTAAACGGATTGCCCGCGGAAGCGGTACAACGGTTCAGGATGTCAACACGCTGCTGAAAAATTATGTGGAAATGAGAAAATTAATGAAGCGGTTTACCAAGGGAGGAATAAAATCACTACGTAGGGGAAATTTCCCCTTTTAATATAAAAAAAAATATGATATTTGTCCCCGCTCGTTTAAGAATAATTTTAGGAGGTGGCAGTTAAGGTATATGGCGGTAAAAATCAGATTGACAAGAAAAGGCAGCAAGGGGAAGCCGATCTACAGGGTGGTGGCTGCGGACTCGCAATGCCCGAGGGACGGAGCATTTCTTGAAATATTGGGCAATTATGACCCGAACAAAAATCCTGCCGAGGTGGTTTTAAAAGAGGAGCGCATCAAACAGTGGATTGCGGTTGGCGCCAGACCAACGCTTACGGTGTCTCAGCTGCTCCGCAAAAAGGGGATCGGTGTTTAGTTTTTTGTGACGAGGGAGGCTAAAGGCGATGAAAGAGTTGATTGCTTATATTGCTCGCGCTCTTGTGGATAACCCTGAGATGGTTAATGTTACAGAGGTGGTCGGGGAGCAGACTTCCGTTCTGGAATTGAGAGTCGCCAAAGAAGATCTTGGTAAAGTCATCGGCAAGCAGGGGAAGACTGCCAAGGCGATGAGGACCATCTTAAGCGCCGCCTCAACGAAGATACACAAACGTTCGGTTCTTGAAATTGTTGAATAGTGACAATTAATTGAATAGTAGCCATGAAGCTCATTGAAATAGGCAAGGTTGTCCGTTCCCATGGTTTGGGGGGACGGATAAAGGTCTTGTCATATCTGCAATCGCCGGATGTGCTGGAATCTGTTTCCGATTTGTTTTTGGGAGAGAGCCCGGCCGCTGTCGTCGCTTATCCCTTGGGCGGTATTCAGAACGGGGAGGGTTTCTTCATCATGAAACTCGCCGGGATAGATAACCGTAATGAGGCCGAAAAGCTCCGGGGGCTCCTTGTCTGGATGTCTGCCGAAAAGATGAAGCCGCTGCAAGAGGATGAGTATTACTGGCAGGATATTATAGGCATGCAGGCATTTACAGAGGAAAACGAGCCGTTGGGACGTATTGAAACGGTGTTTCCGACGGGTAGCAATGATGTTTATGTGTGCAGGGATGATCAGCGGGAGATACTGATTCCCGCCCTGGTCGAGGTTATAATAAAGATCGATGTCGAGCGCAGGGTCATGGTTGTCAGATTGCCGGAAGGGTTCTTTGAGCAATGATCCGTTTTGATATTCTGACAATCTTTCCGGAGATGTTTGAATCCCCCCTCCAGAGCAGCATCCTGAAGAAGGCAATTGACCGGGGCATTATTGAGGTTAATCTATACGACATCCGGGCTTATGCCGAAGACAGACATCGCATGACGGATGACTCCCCTTACGGCGGCGGGGGGGGAATGGTGATGAAGGTTGAGCCTATAGACCGCGCCCTCAGCGCTGTTCCGTTATTGAATGGGGATGCGCCGGTTATTCTGCTGACGCCTCAGGGAGAGCCGCTCTGTCAAAAGATGGCAAAAGAGCTCGCCCTCCAGCCGCAGCTTGTCATGGTCTGCGGTCATTATGAGGGGGTTGACGAGAGGGTAAGAAGGCACCTCGTTAATCGGGAAATTTCCATTGGGGATTACGTGCTTACTGGCGGTGAGCTTTCGGCGCTGGTTCTGCTGGACGCCGTTTCGCGATTTGTGCCGGGCGTTCTGGGAAACAGTGAATCCGCCGTGACTGATTCGTTTGCGGAGGGTTTGCTTGAATACCCTCATTACACGAGGCCGCCGGAGTATCGCGGCTGGGGAGTCCCCAATGTTCTTCTCTCTGGAAACCACCGTGAGATTGAGGAGTGGCGGCGCCGGCAGTCATTAATCAGAACAAGAAACAAAAGGCCGGATCTGATGGGAAAGGCCGAGTTGACGGACAAAGAGAGGCTGCACTTAGCGGAATAGAGATTATTTAAATAATGATGTCAAGCCATGATATACGAGGCAAACGCTGTAACCAAAAATACCACAGAGGAAGATTGAAGGAGCGAAAAGAAGATGAATCCTATTGAATTTATAGAAAAAGAGCAGATGAGGGGAGATATCCCTGATTTCAGTACCGGTGATACGGTAAAGGTTTTTATCCGCATCGTCGAGGGGCAGAAGCAGCGTATTCAGGCTTTTGAAGGTGCGGTTATCCGCCGCCGCCGAGGGGACATTCGCGCGAGTTTCACTGTCAGGAAGGTTTCTTATGGCATCGGCGTGGAAAAGACCTTCCCGATGCACTCTCCCTCCATAGATCATGTTGAGGTGATCTCCCGGGGCAAGGTTCGACGTTCCCGACTTTATTATCTGAGAAGCCTGAGGGGCAAGCGCGCCAAGATCAAGGAAGCCGAAAAATAGGGAGTTTTTTGCAAGAGGCTTCTGTTGGGGGGCTTGTTAAATGGCCAGGAACCCGGAGATGGGCAGCTTTGAGCGCCGCGCCGGCGGGCGAGGGTATTGCGCTATTGCCGGCATCGACGAAGCGGGCCGCGGGCCTCTGGCGGGTCCGGTTGTCGCCGCCGCGGTAGTGCTGCCGCAGGGGTATGAACATCCAGAGATAAACGACTCCAAGAAGCTTTCCGCCAAAAGGCGCGAAAGACTTTATGATGTAATACAAAGAGACGCGGTTGCCATTGGCGTCGGCGTTTCGGACGTGCAGGTCATAGATTCCATCAACATACTGCGGGCGACGCTGCTGGCGATGAAAGAGGCCGTTTGCGGCCTTTGCCCCCGCCCTGATTATCTGCTGATAGACGGTTTGAACGGCATTGTTCTGGATATCCCGCAGGAAGCCATCGTGCGCGGTGATTCTCTCAGTATTTCAATAGCAGCGGCCTCGATTATTGCCAAGGTCTCTCGGGACCGGCTGATGGAGATGTACCACCGTCAGTTCCCCGCCTATAATTTTCTTAAAAACAAGGGATACGGAACAAAAGAGCACCGGGAGGCAATCGTTAAATACGGGCGATGCAAGATTCATCGGCGCTCTTTTCATGTCGCAGGGGTTGACGATCTTGTTGCAAGCGGCAGCCTGCTGTGATGGTTGCTCCTTTTTCAGACGGGGATTTGCCATGACTTTTGCTCGGCTGGGTGTGGGGAAAAGGGGCGAAGAACTGGCGGCCGTTTACCTTGCGAAGGTCGGATACCGGATCATTGAGAGAAATTACCGGTGTATTTTCGGCGAGATCGATATTGTCGCCGAAGAAGGCGGCAGCATCGTTTTTATTGAGGTAAAGAGCAGACGTTCCATTGCCTACGGCGATCCTCAACTGGCGGTTGGCGCCAGGAAGCAGAAAAAAATTTCGATGGTCGCGCTCAATTATATCGAAGAAAAACACCAGCACAGCCGCAACGCCAGGTTTGACGTCGTCGCGGTAAAAATCCTCCCCGCCGGGACGAACATAGAGCTTATCAAAAATGCCTTCGAACTGGCCTTCTAAAAATGGGTCAGGGGCGGCTTGCCGATCGGATAGACATTGAATCCGATTTCGAAACAGGAACGGTGCTCAAGGATGTTTCTGCCATCGAAGATAAAGGCCGGCTTTTCCATGCTGTCGTAAATTCTCTGAAAATCAAGGTCTTTGTATATCCCCCATTCCGTCATGACGGCAATTGCGTGGCATCCTGCCGCGGCGCTGTACGGGTCTTCTAAGTAGCTGACCTTGCCTTCATCGCCGGAAAGGTCCTTGCGGGCGTTTTTCAGCGCCTGGGGGTCGGTGACGATGACTATGGCCCGCTCCTCGATAAGTCTGCGGGCGATGTAAATGGCCGGGCTTTCCCGGGTGTCGCCCGTATCGGCCTTGAAGGCGAAGCCGAAGAGGGCGATTTTCTTGCCGGCGAGGGTGTTGAACATCGCCCCGAGCATGCCCTGAATGAAGCGCTCCTGCTGATAATCGTTTATCCGGATGACCATTTCCCAGTAATCTGCTACCTCATTTAGCCCATAATTTCTGCAGAGATAGACAAGATTCAGGATGTCTTTCCTGAAACAGGAACCGCCAAAGCCGATGCTCGCATTCAGGAATTTTGAGCCTATCCGGCTATCCATGCCGACGGCGCGGGAGACCTCGACGACATTTGCCTCCGCCTTTTCACAAAGGGCGGAAATGGTGTTGATCGAAGATATTCTCTGGGCGAGAAAGGCGTTGGCGACAAGCTTGGAGAGTTCACTGCTCCAGATATTGGAGGTTAATATCCGTTCACGGGGAACCCAGTGGGCGAAAATGTCGGCAAGAATTCCCCTTGCCTTGAGTCCCTCCTTGGTTTCCCGCGACCCGATCAGGACGCGGTCCGGGTTCTCCAGGTCATGCACGGCGCTCCCTTCGGCGAGAAACTCCGGATTGGAAAGGACATCAAAATGGATTTCCTGCTTCCCGCTGTTGAGGATTCTTTCCATCGCCAGGGCGGTTTTTACAGGCAGCGTGCTTTTTTCGATCACGATCTTCGCCGATTGCGAGAACTCCAGAATCTGCCGGGCGGTTTTTTCCCAGTACTGAAGATCGGCGGCAAGCCCCGCGCCGAGGCCAAAGGACTTGGTCGGGGTGTTGACGCTGACGAAGATGATCTCATTTTCCCGGATGCCTTGTTCGATGTCGGTGCTGAAAAAGAGGTTTCTCCCCCGGGAACTCCGGACAAGTTCATCCAGCCCCGGTTCGTAGATCGGCAGATTGTCCGAATTCCAGGCGGCAATCCGTTCAGAATCAATGTCCACAACCGTAACCCGGCAGTGGGGACACTTGCCGGCGATCATCGCCATCGTGGGGCCGCCGACATAACCGGCGCCGATACAGAGAATATTTACTTGATTCATTGCATCCTCATTATTCTATAAGAAAACGGTTGTATATGTATCAGTTTGTATGAAAATCCCCCCTTGCCCCCCTTTGCCAAAGGGGGGCAAGGGGGGATTTTCATGCTTCGTTGTGCCCCACGGGCATGGGGGTTTGTATGAAAGTAGAATTTATACTAACAATATCTGTGTCTTACAGCGCAGAACTTTTGGAACCTGCGGACGCGACGGAGCGCGTCCCACCATTTTCATCATTCGTTGCGCCCGCTTCGGGCATGGGGGTTTTTTATCAAACCGGAAAAATAGTCGATCGTTTTTTTCAAACCCTCGTCAAGCTGGATCTGCGGTTCCCACCCCAATTTTTCTCTGGCCAGCGTTATATCCGGCCGCCGCTGGGTCGGATCGTCCTGGGGAAGGGGACGAAAAACGATTTTCGAGGAGGAATTTGTTATATCTATAATTTTTTGGGCGAGCTGCAGAATGGTAAATTCCTGAGGATTTCCGATGTTGACCGGTCCCGTAAATCCTTCCGGGGAATTCATCATCCGGATCAGCCCGTCGATCAGGTCATCGACGTAACAGAAGGAACGGGTCTGGGAGCCTTCGCCGAAAACCGTTATCTCCTCTCCCCGCAGCGCCTGAACGATAAAGTTACTGACGACGCGTCCGTCGTTCACCGCCATGCGAGGGCCGTATGTATTGAATATTCTAACTATTTTTATATCAAGATGATTCTGGCGATGATAATCCATCATCAGGCATTCGGCGGCCCGCTTTCCCTCATCGTAGCAGCTTCTGATTCCGATCGGATTGACTCGGCCCCAGTATCCCTCCTCTTGGGGATGCATCTCCGGGTCTCCGTACACCTCCGAGGTGGAGGCCTGCAGGATTCTCGCCTTCACCCGCTTGGCAAGCCCCAGGGTGTTGATGGCCCCCATCACGCTGGTTTTGATCGTTTTGATCGGATTATACTGGTAATGGACGGGGGAGGCCGGGCAGGCGAGGTTATATATCTGATCGACTTCGAGGTAGATGGGATTGATGATGTCGTGGCGGATCAGTTCGAAATTTTTATTGTTTAAAAAGGGGATGATATTATCCTTACTGCCGGTGAAAAAATTGTCGAGGCAAAGAACCTCCTGACCTTCGGCGAGCAGACGTTCGCAGAGATGAGATCCTATAAAGCCCGCGCCGCCGGTAATAAGTATTCTGTTCATCGTTTTTGCACCTCTGGTTAGTCTTTTAATGCAAATTTTCTAAAAAACAGGTTGATGGTTCGTGCCGATATCATATAAAAGCAGCAAGCACAAGTGCCGGGGTTCGTGAAAATTCGCAGACAGTGCCTCTGGCGCCCCCGATGGCGGCCTCCCAGGAAAAAGGTAATTCATGAAACAAAATATTAATAAACAAAGCAAGCAGTTTGCGGATAAAAAGGCGGTAGCGGAAAAACCTGTGATTTACGCGGAAATGTTTGCTCCGGCGCGAAATACCGACCGCGATCATTCCGGGACTCTTTATCTGGTGGCAACCCCCATCGGCAACCTCGAGGATATTACCTTCCGAGCGGTAAGGGTCCTGCGGGAGGTGTCCCTGATCGCGGCGGAGGATACGAGGCACACCCGGATACTTCTGGAAAGGTACAACATTTCGACCCCGCTGACGAGTCTGTACGATCAGATTGAAAGAGAAAAAAGCGGTTTGATAATAGCAAGGCTGCTGGGGGGAGAAGACGTGGCCTATGTATCGGATGCGGGCACGCCGGGCATCTCCGATCCCGGATACATTCTGGTAAGAGAGGCCGTCTTACGGGGCATTAAAGTGTCGCCGATTCCGGGGGCTTCGGCTCTGGTTGCCTCGCTTTGCGTTTCCGGTTTGCCAATGGAAAGCTTTGTATTCATGGGTTTCTTGCCGTCAAAGGCGTCACGGCGCCGACAGTTGCTGACAAAGCTGCGCGAAGAGGAAAAAACTGTAATATTTTACGAATCGCCCAACAGGCTGAGGGAGTCCCTGAACGATATAAGGGAAATCTGGGGAGACCGAAATATGGTGGTTTCCCGGGAACTGACGAAAATCCATGAAGAGTTTGTGCGTGGTTCGGCGACAGAGGCGCTTGCCGCGTTCCAGGGAAGGGCAGTCAAAGGCGAGATCACGTTAGTTGTCGCCGGTTTTTTAAGAGAAAAGAGTGAAGTTTCGGATGAGGAAATAAAAATGCGGGGCGAAGAGTTGATTGAGAGTGGAGAAAAATCGTTGTCGAGAAGGGATGCGGCAAGCCGAATCGCTCAGGAGACAGGCGAATCCCGCCGGCGCATCTACAAGTTATTGTCAGTTTAGCATGCCGGTTCCGGATACTATTTTCTTGAACTGGCAAGTCGGGTGTGATAACTGCTACAACGATTTGGCCTTAATAGGGTTTTTGGATTTTTTCGTGACAGGCGATAATATTGCCGCTTTGCAGAGAGGATGGCGTGATGGAAGGTTTAACCGGTGTTGATGAAGGGGCAGTTATTAGCCAGGGGCGCTTGCTTAAACCAGATGATAAAATTTATGATCTTGTCGATGCAATTGCGGCGGCGGAATCTCTTTCCGGGGGCGCCGACAGAAGAAAGGCCAATCCGGAAATAATTTACGATCTTGTGGATGTAGTCGAAAAAAGGCCGAAAATGGCGTTTGTAGATGCGGGGCTCCACGACGAGATTATGAAGCGGGCCGTTGACATCGCCGAAAGAATTGCCAGGGAGGTGATCCCTGATATTGCCGAGCGCGTTATCCGTGCGGAGATAGAGAAACTGAAAAAAGAATCCTGACTGGTTGGACCATGAATATCCCTAATTTTATTACTCTGCTGCGAATAATTCTCGTGCCGGTTGTTGTCATCCTGTTGATCCAGGGATCATTTCTGAAGGCCTTGGCGGTATTCGTCATCGCGAGCATTTCCGATGCGGTTGATGGCTTTCTGGCGCGAGTCATGCACCAGCAGACCATTGTCGGCGCATATCTGGATCCGATCGCTGACAAGGCGCTTCTGGCCAGTACATTCGTAACCCTTTCCATTTTGCATGTCATTCCCGCCTGGCTTGCGGTCATCGTAATAAGTCGCGATTTTATGATTCTGCTGGGGATTTCCGTATTATTCATCATGTCTGTTTCGGTGGAAATTCGTCCTGCCCTGGTAAGCAAGATAACGACTGTCTTGCAGGTGAGCACTATTTTTCTGGCGCTTTTTATTCGCTGCCTGCCGGAAGGGATCGATCAGGGGTGGCTCATTATCTTGTATTGGGGGACGGCAATTTTTACAATAGTTTCAGGATTGCATTATATGTTTCGGGGAATCAATCTTATTAACAATGATTCAAAAAAGTGACATTTGCCTTGACAACAGGCTCTTTTCTTGTTAGACGACGAACCCTTCCGAGAGGAACGCATGCTACAGGCACGTAGCTCAGGGGGAGAGCGCCATCCTGACGCGGTGGATGTCCAGGGTTCAAATCCCTGCGTGCCTACCATATAAAACAGCCATGCCTTCGCAGGGAGAATGTTTTTTGTTATAGCGAAGCAGCAGCAGGGTAGTTTTAAGTAAGTGGGGCTGTTTTTTCGGGGCATCATTGCCAAGGCGCTGGTGCCCTTTCTTAATAGGAAAAGATAGATGGCGGCAGACATAATGGTTACGCTGCCGGATGGAAGAATTGTCTCGCATCCGGCGGGAACAGCAGTCAGGGACGTCCTGTCATTGGTGGCCGGCAAGGGTGACTCCTCTTTTGTGGCGGCAAAGGTAAACGGCGTTTCGGTCGATTTGACTTATCAGCTCCATACGGATGCCAGAGTCGAGCCGCTGGAGGCCTCGTCCCCGGAGGGGCTTGTGATTCTGCGTCACAGCATGGCGCATGTCATGGCACAGGCCGTTCAGGAGTCTTTTCCTGATGCCCAGGTTACGATTGGCCCGGCTATAGAAGATGGATTCTATTATGATTTTGACTATGCGCCTGGGTTCGCTCCTGAGGATCTGGCACAAATCGAATCCAGAATGAGGAAGATAGCCGCCGCCAATTTACCCTTTGAACGTCGCGATGTGAGTCGTCCGGAGGCGGTCGATATTTTTCGGGGAAAAGGCGAGAAGTATAAGGTGGAGATTATAGAAGATCTCCCGGAAGAGATAAAAACCGTAAGCATTTATTCCCAGGGTGGATATACGGATTTGTGCAGGGGGCCGCATATCCCTTCGACCGGGATGATCAAGGCCTTCAAGCTGCTCAACATTGCCGGCGCCTACTGGCGGGGCGACGAACATAACAAGATGCTGCAGCGCATCTACGGGACGGGATTTGCTTCTCAGCAGAATCTCGAAGAGCACTTGCAGTTGATAGAAGAGGCAAAAAAAAGGGATCACCGCCGCTTGGGCCGTGAGCTTGACCTGTTTCAGATAAACGACGAGGCTGGCCCCGGACTGGTAATTTTTCACCCGAAGGGGGCGATGCTCCGCACGATCATCGAGGATTGGGAGAAAAAGGAGCACCTGAAACGCGGCTATGGCCTTGTCATGGGACCCCAGATTCTCAAGGCCGATCTCTGGAAGCGTTCCGGTCATTTTGACCATTACCGGGAAAATATGTACTTCACCGAGGTGGACGAGCAGACCTACGGCATCAAGCCGATGAACTGTCTCTCCCACATGCTGATCTACAAAGCGAAGATCCGTTCCTACCGTGATTTGCCTTTGCGCTATTTTGAGCTGGGGACGGTGCATCGGCACGAAAAGGCCGGGGTATTGCATGGGCTTATGCGGGTTCGCCAGTTTACCCAGGATGATGCCCATATCCTCTGCGCGCCGGAGCAACTCAATGATGAGATCAAGTCTATTGCCGAGTTCGTGCATTACGCGATGGGAATTTTCGGCTTTGAATATGAGGTGGAGCTAAGCACGCGCCCGGATAATTCGATTGGCTCGGACGGGGACTGGGAGCTTGCCACGGGGGCATTGGAAAACGCCCTCAAGGACAGCGGAATTCCCTATGAGGTGAACGAGGGAGATGGCGCCTTCTATGGCCCCAAGATCGATTTCAAGATCAAGGACGCCCTGAAGAGAAAGTGGCAGTGTGCGACAATTCAGTGTGATTTTACGCTGCCGGAGCGTTTTGATTTAAGTTATATAGGAGAGGACGGGGAAAAGCACCGTCCCGTCATGCTGCACAGGGTTATTCTGGGTGCAATCGAAAGGTTCATGGGGGTTTTAATCGAACACTACGCCGGCGCCTTTCCGCTTTGGCTGTCCCCTGTCCAGGCAGTGATCGCGACTGTAACGGATAAACATATTCCCTGGGGTGAAGAGGTAAAAAGAATTCTTGTTGATGCAGGCATTCGGGTGGAAGGTGATTTTCGCAATGAGAAGCTGGGCTACAAGATCCGGGAAGCCCAGATGCAGAAAACGCCTTTCATGCTGGTGATTGGTGACCGGGAGATGGCAGCCGGCAAGGTTGCCCCGCGGCAAAGGGACGGGAAGAGCCTCGAGGCAATGACGCCTGAGGCGTTTATTGCCCATGTTGAGGAGCAATGTTCGCAGTTTAAATAGAAAGCGGAGCTTAATTTTCCGAATAAGCTTCCGGAGGTGAACCATAGCAAAAGATTTAAGCATAAACAGGGAGATCAAGGCCGCTTCGGTCAGGGTTATTGATGATGAGGGAAAGCAGCTCGGAGTGCTCTTGCTGAACGAGGCGCTGGCAGAGGCTTCAAAATCGGGACTGGATCTGGTGGAAGTTTCTCCCACGGCCGATCCGCCGGTATGCCGGATTATGGATTATGGGAAGTTCCGGTATCAGCAGAGCAAAAAGGTGCAGGTCGCCAAAAAAAGCCAGACGGTGATCCAGGTAAAAGAGATTCGCCTGCGGCCTAAAACCGAAGAGCATGACCGCGATGTAAAAATAAAGCATATAAAGCGATTTCTGGAAGAGCACGACAAGGTGAAGGTAACGGTGATGTTCCGGGGGCGCGAGATAGCCTATACCGACATTGGCCGGGGATTGATGGAGTCAATAAAGGAAGCGCTTGTCGATGACTGCGTTATCGATCAGCAGCCAAAATTAGAGGGGAGAAACATGGTGATGATTCTTTCTCCCAAGAAATAAAGTGATCATCTAAATAAAAACAAAAGCGATGGGCCGTAAAATTTGGCCCGTTGCCCAATAAAAAAGCGGGGTGAGGGAATGCCAAAAATCAAGACACATCGTGGCGCGGCAAAGAGGTTTTCTGTGACGGGAACCGGTAAAATTAGAAGAAACAAGGCCTTTGCCAGCCATATCATGACGACAAAGACAACCAAGAGGAAGAGAAATTTACGGCAATCAGCGATTCTTGACCATGCAAATGCAAAGGCAATCAAGAAGCTGATTCTCTACAAGTAGGATGTAAATTTAATGGTCAAAGGCGCAGGGGTTTGATTTGCCGTCTGCCTCTGACTGGGGAGATAAGGAGAGATGCGATGTCCAGGGTAAAGAGAAGTTTAACGGCCAAGAAAAAGAGAAGAAGCATTCTGAAAGCGGCGAAGGGTTTTTTACTTTCCCGTGGTAAGTTGTTGAGGACGGCCACGGAGGCGGTAAACAAAGCCATGGCTTATGCCTACCGCGACCGCAGGGTTAGAAAGAGGGAATTTAGAAGCCTTTGGATTGCAAGGATCAATGCGGCCGCCAGGATGAACAAGATATCGTACAGCCGCCTTATTGATGGTATGCACAAGGCGAGTATCGAGATTGACCGCAAGATGCTTTCCGATCTGGCGATTCATGACCCGCGCGGGTTTGAGCAGATAGTCGTCATTGCCAAAGGTGAGCTTCAGGCATGACGGGAGAGCTGGGAACTCTCCGCGAACAGGCGGAAGCAGAGCTGCTGAAGGCGGAAACTGAATCCGAATTTCAGGAGATTCGAACCCGTTATCTTGGGCGGAAGGGCTTGCTTACCGGGTTGCTGCGCAATATCGCCAATGTGCTGCCGCAAGACAGAGCCTTGTTCGGCAAGGAGTGTAACGAAGTCAAGGATTTGATTTCTGCGAGGATCGACCAGAGGCTTGCAGATATAATTGTTGCCGGCAAAGAAAAGGCCCTGCGCTCCGAACGGATTGATGTGACCCTGCCGGGCCGGGGAATGCGGTATGGCAGTCTCCATCCGGTCACGCAGGTTCGGGAAGAGATATGCGGGATTTTTGCCGGACTGGGTTTTTCCATTGTGGAAGGACCAGAGGTCGAGCTCGATTATTACAATTTTGAGGCGCTTAACATCCCCAAGGACCATCCGGCCCGTGATATGCAGGACACTTTTTATGTTGACGATAACATCGTTTTGCGAACCCATACCTCGCCGGTTCAGGTTCGCACAATGGAAAAATGCAGCCCGCCGGTCCGAATTATTTCTCCGGGCCGGGTGTATCGGCGCGATTCCGATGTTTCCCATACCCCGATGTTCCACCAGATAGAAGGGTTGCTTGTCGATGAAGGCATTACCTTTGGCGATCTGAAGGGCGTCTTGACGGTTTTTCTGAAGCAGGTGTTTGGCGAGGAAACAGCCCTGAGGTTTCGCCCCAGTTTCTTTCCCTTTACCGAGCCCAGCGCCGAGGTTGACATCCGGTGTGTCATCTGCGGGGGAAGCGGTTGCCGGGTCTGCAAACAGAGCGGCTGGCTGGAGATTCTGGGATCAGGCATGGTTGACCCGGCAGTGTTTAAAAATGTCGGATACGATTCTGAGAAATTCACCGGCTTTGCCTTTGGCCTCGGGCTCGAACGGATTGCGATGCTGAAATTCGGCATCTCTGATATCCGTCTTTTTTTCGAAAATGACTGGAGATTTCTAACCCAGTTTTGAGCTTTATGTTTCAGGCGTTAAGCTTAAGGTACGACAACGGGGACACTGGACTTTTTTATTTTCATCATTGATTCTGTCGGCGCCGGGTATTGACGTTCAATGGTTTCCGCTGGATAAGTAAGATACGGGATTCGGCAGTCAGGGGTTTTTTATATGTTAGTCAGTCTCAAATGGCTTCGCGATTATCTGGATGTGGATCTTTCCCCGCAAGAGCTGGCGGATAAGCTTACCATGTCCGGTCTGGAAGTGGACTCTCTTAATATCAAAGAGCCCGCTTTCAGCGGGGTGAAGGTGGCAAGAATCGTGCGCATGTCGCCCCATCCGAATGCCGATAAATTGTCTCTGTGCGAGGTCTCTACCGGGCCTGTAAACTACCCGGTTGTCTGCGGGGCGAAGAACATAAAGGTTGGCGATACAGTTCCGCTGGCAACTGTCGGGGCGATTCTGCCCGGGGGACAGGTGATCAGCAGTACCAAAATCCGCGGCGAGGTTTCCGAGGGGATGCTCTGTTCCGAAGAAGAATTGCAAATCGGTTCGGATGCGTCGGGAATCATGCTGCTTCCGTCAGAACTTGCCTGTGGCGGCGATTTGGCGGAGGCCCTGGACCTTAGTGACGCAGTGCTTGATATCGGCGTTACCCCCAATAGATCAGACTGCCTTTCAATTATCGGAGTCGCCCGCGAAGTAGCCGCAATCACAGGGAAAAATGTTCATTATCCGGATTGCAGTGTTGTTGAAAATAATGACGATATTGCGAACATAACCTCCGTAACGATTGAGGATGGCGATCTTTGTCCCCGTTATACGGCGCGTGTCATCAAGGATGTCTGCATAGGCCCCTCGCCGTTCTGGCTGAAAAAAAGATTAGAGGCGGTGGGACTGCGTTCCATCAATAATATTGTAGATATAACCAATTTTGTGATGATGGAAACCGGACAGCCCCTCCACGCCTTTGATTTTGCGCTTCTTGCTGGCGGGAAAATAGTCGTAAGACGTTCCAGAGCTGGGGAAAATTTTGTTTCCCTCGACGGCAAGGAGCGACTTCTGCCGGCGGAGGCCCTGCTTATCTGTGACGCAGAAAAACCGGTTGCCATCGCCGGGGTGATGGGTGGAATCAATTCAGAGGTTAAGGATGACACAAAGACCATCCTGCTGGAAAGCGCCTATTTCAACCCCTCCTCCATCCGGCGCACTGCCCGCTCAATGGCAATGGGCACCGATGCTGCCTTTCGCTTTGAACGCGGAATCGATCCGGAGGGCTCTGTCCGGGCTCTTGACAGGGCTGCGGGGCTGATGGCCGAATTGGCGGGGGGAAATATCTGTTGGGGGATCATCGATCAGCATCCTGTAAATGTCGCTGTTGCCCGGGATATCGTTCTTGGTTTGAAAAAAGTGAATAAGATCATAGGTACGGCTGTATCTATCGATGAAGTTAAAGCAATCCTTGAGGGTTTGGAGATGACTGTCAGGGAAGCTGAAGAAGATTTTTTCCTTGTTACCCCTCCATCCTGTCGCGTGGATATTGCGCGGGAAATAGATTTGATAGAGGAAATCGCCCGCCTTTTTGGCTATGACCGAATTCCCGCTACCTTACCGCTTGTTTCGGTAATTGCTGAGGAGCCGGGTAACAAGAAAAGAAGGGCGGAGGCGGCAATCCGCCAGATTATGAACGGGGCCGGCTATACGGAGGTGATAAACTACAGTTTCATCCATCCCTCCTCAGTGGACGATCTCTTGCTGGCCCCGACCGATGAGCGGAGGCGCCAGGTGCGCATTAAAAATCCGCTTACCGAAGAGCAGTCCGCCATGCGTACCACGATGCTTTACAGCCTGCTTAAAAATGTATCGAAAAACAGTGATTTGGGCCGCTCCGACCTGAATATTTTTGAAATCGGCAGGACATACATAGGCTCTCAGGAAGGGAAACAGCCCCAGGAGTTTAACAAGGCGGCTTTTTTAGTGACCGGACAAAGATACGAGCAGCGATGGCATTTCCCGGATTTGAAGGCGGATTTTTATGATTTAAAGGGGTGCGTGGAGAACATATTGGAGGTATTGAAAGTTGCGAGCCCTTCTTATCGCGCCGCTTGCGGAGAGCCGTTTCTTCATCCCGGCAAATCCTGCGAGGTCTTCAGCGAGGAGGCGAGAATCGGATATTTGGGGGAGATTCATCCGGATGTGCTTTCCCGTTTCGGTGTTGCCGGTCCGATCGTGGCTTGTGAGTTTGATCTGGACATGATGATTGCGCAAGCTGCCGCAAAAATGGTCTTTGCCGACATACCCAGGTTCCCGGCAAGTTCGCGCGATGTAGCCTTTCTTACGCGCCGCGAAATAGAGTCCGGCGAGCTGCTTGCTGCCGCGCAAAAAACAAACGAAGAATTGCTTGAAAAAGTTGAGATATTTGATGTATATGAGGGCAAAAATGTTGCAGAGGGAACCAAGAGTCTGGGATTGAGGTTTTTGTATAGAAGCGCGGATAGAACATTGACGGATGACGAAGTAAATGCTGTTCATTCAAGGGTTGTGGAAAGAGTAATTAATGCGTCAGGGGCGTTGATAAGATAGTTAAGGAGCAATCATTCAGGAGGGGAAAATGACAAAGATCGATATTATTCAAAACGTGTATGAAAAACTGGGGTTTTCCAAAAAGGATTCAGCAAAGATAGTCGAGTCTGTTTTTGAAATAATCAAAGACAAGCTGGCGGAGGGGGATAAAATAAAAATTTCCGGATTTGGAAATTTTGCAGTTAAGGACAAAAAATCCCGCCGGGGCAGAAATCCCCAGACTGGCGAGGAGATTGCCATTTCGGCGCGGAAGGTGTTGACATTCAAGTCCAGCCAGGTTCTGCGCAAGGCCCTTAACGACTAACACCGGATGCGGTGTTGGGGCGCCTTGAATAATTAATTTATCTTCATGCCCGGATCGGGCTCGACGAATGATGGAAAAACTCCACCCCCTCGCGTTTGATGGAAGAGAAATGGTTTGGGGTGTTTTTCATAAAATGTTGATAATCTGGCTCGTCGCATTGGAAGTGGCTGATGGACACCGTTCCCGACAAGACCTTTTTTCGTATCGGCGAGGTAAGCAAAATTCTGGGTGTGCCTCCTTACGTGGTACGCTATTGGGAATCGGAGTTTAAAGAGGTAAAGCCGTCTCGCACCCGCTCCGATCAGCGTCTTTACAAGCGTCAGGATGTCCTGAATTTGCTGGTTATAAAAAGGCTTCTGTATGAGGAGAAATTCACCATTGATGGGGCTAGAAAACATCTGCGGGGCAGCAAGCGCGCTGATGGGGCCTCCGGCGGTTTGTCGCATGGCGAGCTAATCGAAGAAATCAAGGATGGTCTGCTTTGGATCAGAAATAAAGTAGATTGAGCGGAAGAAAAACCACTGTCAGTGTTTGTAATGCCAAAAGAGCCGTTGAGAACGAAATGTTTTCAACGGCTCTTTTGGTCTGAAACCCAGGATTTATTTTTTGTTTGCCCTTTTTGATGCCTTCAAAGGGTTTATTTTCTGTTGAGCTTCCTTGGTGTCTGCCTTGAGGTGGGTTGCCGTTGGGCATTTGCCGGTTCGCCATTTGGAGGCAGGATCGGGATAAACCCCGCAGTAAGTCACTGCCTCATATTGAACCGCCTTTGTGCAGCCTTCGCATTTGTCAATTACCGGATTGCATTGTCCACCCGGGTAGCCACACCCCTTCTTTGCCATGAAAGCACACTCAATCCCTTTTTTAACTGTGTCACAAATCATTCTTTTATACCTCGTCCTTTCTCTATTTATTCCATTTGAAGAAAAATTACCTTAAAAAACCGACCTGCTTCCCAAAACATTCTGGAAAACCCAGGCCGGTTGATTGCCTTCCTAAACATGCGGCTGGCTATCAGAACAAATGCTTTATGTCAAGAAAAATTATGGCAGAAAACTTCCTTGCTTATACTGCCATATTAAAATATCCCTGCATTCTGGCGAATAGATTGACTTGCAAAACCGTTTGTGTTAGGCAAATCCATGTCTCGGTCGGGGGAGCAGATGGCTTCGCGATTATAGGCGCCTAACAGGCTGCTTTTAGTGGTGGAACCATCCGCTCTTGTCCGAAAACCTGAATCAGTGCGTGGTGGTTCTTCTGATGAAAAAAGCAGCGATGCTCGGTATTTTTTTTCGTTCACTGACCATTCAGATTTCCTTTAATTTTCATACTATGCAAGGCATGGGTTTCGCCTTTTCCATGCTGCCCTTGATGTGCTCAAGAAAAAAAAGTGAACTTAAGGAGAAGGAAGTTTTTCTTTTGAGACATTTGCAGATGTTCAGTACGAACCCGTATCTCGTTCCCGCAGTTGTCGGTTCCGTTGTTAGGATTGAGGAAGATGGCGAAAGGGGGCGTGAAGCAGAGGATCTCAAAAAGGCGCTGATGGGTCCGTATGCCGCAATCGGCGATTCATTTTTCTGGGGAGCGCTGCGTCTGTTTTCTTCAGCATGGGCGGTGTTGTTGGCAGTATTCGGAAGTTTTTATGCCCCGCTTATTTTTCTTATGCTCTTTTCGCCCGCACAGTTAATGGTTCGGGTGGGCGGGTTTTTCCATGGTTTTTGTTCGGGATGGGGTGGCTTCAATTATATTCGCGCTCTTGACCTTCCCCGGGAGTCGGAGATGCTGCGTTATGGGGCGCTATTTATATTGAGCATTGTGGGCGCTGTTTTATCCGTCTCTGTTGAATATTCGGGTCAGTTGCTGCCGCAACATGTCGGTTATATTATTGGTTCCGTAATTTTTTTAATCTCTTTAGTGGGGGGGCGGCGAGCAATCTCTTCAGAGAAGCTCCTCTACGGGATTGCCATATTTTGCATGGTGCTTTCTATCTGATATGAATATAGCTAAAACATTTGAAATAAAGAACAAGTTGGGGATTCATGCCCGGGCAGCCGCAAAGATCGTGGAAACAGCCAATCGCTTTAACGCGGACGTAGTTCTGGAAAAGGACGGCTACGAGGTAAACGGGCGCAGCATTCTTGACATTCTTACCCTTTACTGTCCCAAGGGGAGCCGCTTGACAGTTCGTCTTATGGGAGTGGACGCGGCAGAGGCGATGGAAATGCTCTCCATTCTTATCGATGGGAAGTTCGGTGAGATTTGATGGTAGGAAACTGAGGGATTGCATGGACGACGATAAAACCAAAACTTTTGTTATGAAGGGAATAGGCGTCTCACCTGGGGTTATTATAGGAAAGGCGCATCTCTTCAACAGGATGGACATACAGGCGCCGTTCTGCAAACTCAGCGATGCGGATTTGATCCCAGCTGAGATTGATCGTTTTCTGGAGGCTCTGCACGAATCGGAAACACAGCTTCTTGAACTGAAAAAAAAGCTCGTTGATTCCGGTGGCGGCATGGAACCGCTTTATATCATTGATGTCCACATCATGATCATGCGCGATCAGAAGTTTATAGACCTGACGATGCAAAACATCCGGGAGATGTCCGTCAGCGCCGAATGGGCGGTGCGGATGACGCTGGAAAAGTATCAGGAGATGTTTGACCGGATGGAGGATGATTACCTCCGGGGCCGCATAACCGACATTCAGCATGTGGGCCAGAAAATTATCAATAACCTTGCCTGCAAACATCATGCTCCGCTCGAGCTGCCGGAAGGGGTCGTTATAATCGCCTCTGATTTGTCTCCTGCCGATACAGCTCAGCTCAAGATCGATAAGGTGCTGGGATTTGCCACGGATGTGGGGGGGAAGACTTCCCATACGGCCATTGTTGCTCGTTCGATGGAGATACCGGCAGTTGTCGCCCTGAAAAGCATTACCAGTGCAGTCAGTACAAACGATGACATTATCATCGATGGTTCATCCGGAGTGGTCATTGTCAATCCCGATCCTGAGATCAGGAGGCGGTATGAATGGAAGAAAAAACTCTACGAAAAGGCGCAGGATGATCTGCTGGATTACGCAGGTCTGCCTGCTGTAACAAAGGATAATCACAGGGTGGAGATCGGAGGAAATATTGAATTTATTGAAGAAATTCCCTCGGCTATTCATCACGGAGCGGAAGGTATCGGCCTTTACCGCACGGAATTTATCTATATAAACCGACAGGAACTGCCGGACGAGGAGGAACATCTGGCCAATTACCGTTCTGTCGTAGGGGTGGAAGGACTTTCCTGGGCGACGATCCGCACCTTTGATCTGGGGGGCGACAAATTTTTTCCGGATAAAAAAAGTTTTCATGAAATGAATCCGCAGCTCGGGATGAGGGCAATCAGGTTTTGCCTGAAGGAGAAAGAGCTTTTTAAGGTTCAGTTACGTGCAATCCTGCGGGCCAGCGTTTATGGGAAACTGCGGATCATGTTTCCGATGATTTCCGGGATAGAGGAGATCAGGGAGGCGAAAAGCATCCTGGCCGAGGTGAAAAACGACCTGTTGTCGGAAGGGATCCAATTAGGGGAGAAAATTGAAACAGGAATCATGATCGAGATCCCCTCGGCGGTCATTATTGCCGACCAGCTGGCCAGGGAGGTTGATTTTTTCAGTATCGGCACCAATGACCTTATCCAGTACACGCTGGCTATTGACCGCATTAACGAGCAGGTAAGTTATCTTTATGAACCTCTGCATCCGGCGGTGTTGCGACTGATCAAGAGCGTTGTCGATGCCGGTCACAATGCCGGGATAAGGGTGGCGATGTGCGGCGAGATGGCGGGAGAGCCGGCCTATACGATGATTCTTGTCGGAATGGGACTCGACGAGCTAAGCATGAACCCGCTGGCAATTCCCCGGGTGAAGAAGATCATCAGGGGGATTACCTTAAAGGCGGCCGAGTTCCTTCTCGAAAAGGTGTTGTCCCTTTCGTCGTTAGAGGAAATAAAGACCTTTGTCGGAGAAGAGATGCGCAAGCGTTTTCCTGAAGATTTTTCCGAAATCAGCCAGTGAAGTGACCGGAAGAAGGGGAATAATGTCCGTTCTGTCAAGAATAAAAGGGGGTACTGCTGAGATCGGCGTTCGCCATGCGGGGAGCATTTATCGGGAGCAAAACTTTCCTTTTTCATTGCTTGTTCACAAGGTGCTTTCACGAGTAGCGGTCTCTGACGAGATAGTTGAAAAGCTGCAATCAATCGCTCAAAAGGGTGTTGTTGTCTATGTTCTAAAAAACAAAAGTCAGCTCAACAGCCTGATTATAAGAGAGCTTGCGCTTCGCAAAGGAATTCCCGAACCTGTTTACAGCCATGATGTCAACATGATAATCTGGCAGCCTTTTTACGAGGCACTGAGGGTAATAAGCTCCCATCTCACCCACTGGGTAATGAGAAAAAAAACGATTAATTTAGAAAGGATGAATCATCTCGATAAGCTTGTCCGCGCCGGGAAAACCGTTATTATCCACCTTGGGGAATCGGAGATATTCGAAAATCACTTTGTTGAAGAGACGCTCAAACGGTTGCTCGAGATTCAGGAGAGTTCAGCCGTGCCGATATATCTGTGCCCGGAACTGATCACATACGGAAGAAGGCGGGAGAAAGAGAACGAAAATATTTTCAATATTCTCTTCGGCCAGAGCGACTCGACAGGATCGCTGCGCCGGTTTATAACATTTTTGAGGTACGCAAGCAGGGTCTCTGTTATTTCAACCGAACCGGTCAATCTCGCAGAATATATAAGCGCGGACGCGGATATAAGTCGCGAGTCTCTGGCGCGCCAGCTTCGGGAGGAGCTGATCGGCAGGATCGATGAAGAAAAGGAGGCGATAGTCGGGCCGCTCCTGAAGTCCCGGGACGAGATAACGGAAATGATCATGCAGGATAAAGAGATGATCTCGTTCATGGTAGAAATGGCGGCGAAAGGAAAGAAGGGCGGAGGCAATTTACCGGCAATCAAAAAGACGGCCAGAAGATACCTCCGTGAAATTTCCTCCGATTACAGCGAAACAGCGGTAGAAATCTGGGCAAATATTCTCACCTGGCTCTGGAACAACATTTATGACGGGGTTGTAGTGGATGGCGATGGCCTCGCAAAGATTAGGCAGGTTTCCAAAAAGATGCCTTTTGTTATCATTCCCTGCCACCGCAGCCATTTCGATTATCTTCTGCTTTCCTACATATTTTACAAAAACAACATCCAGATGCCGTTTGTAGCCGCGGGTAACAATCTTGCTTTTTTCCCCATGGGTTACATTTTCCGAAAATCGGGCGCCTTCTTTCTGCGGAGAAGTTTCAAGGGCAATGGTCTCTACGCCGAGGCATTAAACCGCTATGTCCAAGCCCTTCTCAAAGAGGGGCTTCCCCTCGAATTTTTCATCGAGGGCGGGCGCAGCCGGACCGGAAAAATGGTGATGCCCAAGTATGGGCTTCTTTCCATGATCATCGATGCCTATCAGGAGAAGGCATGTGAAGATCTGGCGGTGGTTCCTGTTTATATTGGTTACGACCGGGTGATCGAGGAGAAGGCCTATCTTGAGGAGCTCGGAGGCGCTCCCAAGGAGAAGGAGAAGGCTACCGCTATGATCAGGAGCGGCGGCCTCCTGCGAAAAAGATATGGCCGTGTCTATATGAATGTCGGTGAACCTATTCTGCTGAAGTCCTACTTGGCCGCTCAAGAGAAACCTATGCAGGAGATGACGGTTGGGGAACGCCAGAGACTCTACCGGCAAATCGGCTATAAGGTTGTCCGTGAGATCAACGAGGTTTCTGTGGTGACTCCCCTTTCGCTGACCGCAGCCGCCCTTTTGTGTTACGACCGGCGGGGCATCTCTCTTGGGGAACTAACGGAAGTAATTGGGCTTTTTTACAAATGCCTCTCTTATTGCCGGGCGCCGTTCGCAATGACCTTTGCCGACCGGGAGAAGGCTATTTCGGAAGCATTGAATCTCTTTGCTCAGTCCGGGCTCATATCCCGCATGGGGGCAGAGGATGAAGAGGAAGAAGACGTTGAGGAGGTTGTTTATTCGCTGGAGGATGACAAGCGCTTAAATCTTGAGTACTACAAAAACAATATCCTGCATTACTTTATTCCTTTCAGCTTTGTCGCGACATCCATTCTGGCGACAGCGGAAGATATGATTCCCGTGAATAGAATTCATAATGATTTTATTTTCTTCAAGCGTCTTTTCCGACATGAATTTATCTTTGATGACCAGAAAGACAGTCTTGAAGAACTTAAGGAGTTACTTTGCTATTTTTACGATCAGGGTATGATCGATATGTTTGACCGGGATGAAAAGTCCTGGATAGAGGTCAAGGGGCTGGGGAGAACGAAACTTTTGCCCTTCTCCGGCCTTGTGCAGAATTATACCGAATCTTACTGGGTAGCAATCAGGGGATGTTACCATCTGAAGAAAGGACCGAAAGCGGAAAAAGAGTGGCTCAAGAATCTCCGCGGCTTGGGGGAGAGGATGTACCGCAAAGGAGAGATAAGAAGGGCGGAGGCTCTTTCGCAGTCGAACTACCAGAGCGCAATACGATACCTGCAGGATGTTAGCATCATTACCATTCAGGAAGTGCCGGAAAAGGGAGAAAAGAGATTGACCAGGCGCTATGCGCTGGCGGAAAACAAGGTGCAAATGGAGTCGCTGCGCCGCCGCCTGTTTAAATTTCTCTGAAAAAACACAACCAGGCGGTGCTTTCCTTAGCTTATAAGGATTAGCACCGACAGGTTGTTTGTTGCGCCAAAGCTGTTATTTTTTACCCCGGATCGAATACAGAACCGCTTTACCCCGGTAAATCGCCGCATCGCCCAGCTCTTCTTCGATTCTCAGCAACTGGTTGTACTTCGCCAGTCTTTCCGTTCTTGACGTGGAACCGCTTTTGATCTGCCCGCAGTTGGCAGCGACGGCGATATCGGCCATCGAGGTGTCTTCCGTCTCCCCCGACCGGTGCGAGACGACCGTTGTAAAGCCCGACTCGTGGGCAAGCTTGATTGTCGCAAGCGTTTCCGTCAGTGTGCCGATCTGGTTAAGTTTGATGAGAATGGAGTTTGCCGCCCCGAGTTCGATGCCTTTCTTAAGACGTTTGGGGTTGGTAACAAAAATATCATCGCCGACAATCTGAATTTTTCCGCCGAGGGCCTCCGTCATCATTTGCCAACCATCCCAATCGTCTTCGGCAAGGCCGTCCTCGATGGAGACAATCGGGTACTTTTTCAAGAGGGCGGCGTAATACTTTACCATCTCCTCGGATGTTTTTTCCGGCTTCTTCTCCGCTCTCATGATGTATTTGCCTTTACTGTAGAGCGAGCTGGCGGCGGTGTCGATTGCGATCGCGCAATCCCTGCCCGGCTCGTACCCGGCCTTTTCGATGGCCGCAACAATGAGCGCGAAGGCCTCCTCATTGGATTTGAGATTGGGGGCAAATCCGCCCTCATCCCCGACTGAGGTGTTGTAACCCTTTGTTTTGAGGACTGCCTTCAGATTATGAAATACCTCGGCAACCATGCGGATGCCTTCGCGGAAACTCGTCGCTCCTACCGGCATGGCCATGAATTCCTGGATGTCAACGTTATTGTCGGCATGCTGGCCGCCGTTGATGATGTTGGCCATAGGCACCGGAATTTCATGGGCGATGACGCCGCCGACGTAGCGGTAAAGCGGCAGCTCCAGAACCTCCGCTCCTGCCTTCGCGCAGGCCAGAGAGACGCTGAGAATGGCATTGGCGCCCAGTTTCCCCTTGTTTTCCGTCCCGTCGAGCGAGATCATCTGCATGTCGATTTCCCGTTGATTCAGGCAGTCCATCCCGATAATTTCCGGCGCTATCTTGTCCATGACGTTGTTTACGGCCTTCAAGACGCCCTTACCCAGATAGCGTTTTTTGTCACCGTCCCGCAACTCCACGGCTTCATGTTCACCGGTCGAAGCTCCGGACGGCACTGACGCCCGGGCTGTAATTCCGGAGGCAATGGTTACCTCGGTTTCGATTGTCGGATTCCCTCGTGAATCGAGAATTTCTCTGGCGTTGATGCTGATGATTTCTGTCATTGTTGCCTCCTTTTTTGTTATAGGTTGGAAAAATATTGCATTGTCTCCGAAACTGCAATCATGGGTGGCGGGGGGGTGATAATTATTTGTCCCTGCCATTCTTGTAGCGAAGATATACAGACGTATGCTTTTCTATACCAACAGGCGATGCTTTTCAAGCCGATTTTTCCCGCCAGCAACGAAAGTTTCTTGCTATGGCGGGCAACGTCAAGTAGAATCGTGTAAACTGGAGTGGGTGCGTTGGAAAACGGGATAAAAAGGACGAAATTGTTTCTTCATTTGAAGAAATGGCTGGAAAGAGCAGTACTGGATTACGGGATGATCTCCGCCGGAGACAAGGTGCTAGTTGGCGTTTCCGGCGGGGTGGACAGTATGGCTCTGCTGAGTCTGCTGAATACCCCGATGCTCTATCTTCCCCCTTTTTCCGTCATGGCTGTCCATATCGATCTGGGTTTCGACCCGCAGGATATTGGCGCCGGGGTTCTTGCCCGCTGGCTTCAGGAGGGGGGCTATGATTTTGTCATTGACAGGACGGATATCGGGCTGCTTTCTCATAGCGACTACAACCGTAAGAACCCCTGTTTCCTGTGTTCCCGGCTTCGCCGCAAGCGGATCTTCGAGATAGCCGAACAACATGGCTGCAACAAGATCGCCTTTGCCCATCATCGGGATGACATCATCGAAACCCTCCTGATCAATATTTTTTATGGGAGGGAGATAAGCACGATGGTTCCCGATCAGCCGATTTTCGGGGGAAAACTGCATATCATCCGGCCGCTCGCATATATGAAGGAAGCGCTGGTGAAGAAGTTTGCCGCGGAACAGGGATTCCCTGTTACTGAAGAGCTCTGTCCTACCAGCTCTGTTTCCCGCCGCCGCTACATAAAGGATATGCTCAAAAAACTTGCCGAGGAGAATCCTGAGATAAAGGAGAATATCTGGAAGTCAATGGGCCATGTCAAAACCGATTATCTTCCGGCAAAGCTGGGCGGAAAATGATATAAAAATTAGACCTTTGTTGAATTGACAGGGGAGAGGGGAAAAATGAAGGAAAAAAAGGAGATGGGGGAAAAATCCATCTGTCAGAACAAGATGGCAAGGTTGAACTACTTTATCGATGAAACCTATGAGGCGGGGGTTGTCCTGCAGGGGACCGAGGTCAAGGCCCTCCGCGATGGCCGGGCCAACATCAAGGACAGCTATGCCAATATCAGAGAGGGGGAGCTTTTTCTCTACGATTTGCACATAAGCCCCTATTCGCACGGAAACCGGGAGAATCACAACCCGCTGCGGGTTCGGAAGCTGTTGCTGCACAAGAGCGAGATTAAACGGCTTTACGGAAAGTTTCAGGAGAGGGGGCTCTCGCTGATCCCGTTGCGGATGTACTTCCGCAATGGAAAAATCAAGGTGGAGATCGGCGTCGGCCGGGGAAAGAAGCTCTATGACAAACGTGAGGATATGAAGCTCAAGGAGGACCGCCGGGCGATTGAGCGGGGGCTGCGGGAGAGGAACCGATAGGGCGTATTCTATAAGTCAGCCGCAGGGGTTTATATATTATACGAAGACGGTTTCATGAAGAGATATTGCATGTTTGACATCACATGTATTATATCAGCTTGACATAAAAGGAAAAGATGCATAGGCTAAAGCCAAGAAGTTTTCAGTGTTTATTAAAGATATTGGGGGCGTCCCGGTTTCGACGGGGATATTTGAAGTTGCATAAGCGTACCGAGGTTCCTGCAGGCCTCGTAAAACAGGCAGGAAAACATAATCGCAGATAATTACGATTACGCTTTAGCCGCTTAGTCGGCTAACGTTCCCCCGCTCCCGCCTGTCGGATCGGTTTGGGGGCGTCATGAAGGCAGGATAACCGCTCTTGCAAGCCTGGGGCAAGGGGGGCGAAAAATAAACAGGATAGCGATCGCGGGATCCTGCTTCCGGGAGCCCGCAAAAGCGAAATCCAAATCAGAAGATACGTACGTAGAAAGTGCAATGGAAGGTTTCCGGACGCGGGTTCGACTCCCGCCGCCTCCACCAGGTTAGAAAGAAAACCCGCCTCTCGGGAGCAAAAATCCCGGGCGGCGGGTTTTCTCTTTTTACCTCTGGACCAATTTCATTTATTTTCACTTCCCCGAGCTTGCCATTCCCTTGAGGGAAGCTTATATACTTGCATACTTTTATGGTACTGCTAATTTTTTACAATGGCGGTTGAGAGGAAACGGAGCAACCGCTACTTAGTATTTTTTTCTGAATGCTTGGTTCAATAATTGCATGCATATTCAGGCGGTGGCGATTATGTTTTCATCCTGGTAGCGTTATGAAACGAATTATAATTTTTGCTTTGCTGTTAATTGGCTGCTTATTATCCCCGTCCGAGGGTGTGACGGGCGCAAATGAAGGTATTTATTACAGCATTCATAATGGTTCCTACCGCACGGAAAAAAGCGCTCGTCAGTATGCCGATTCACTCAAGAAGCAGGGCATTCCGGTCTTTATAGACAAGGTAGAAATATCTGAAAAAGGTACATGGTACCGGGTTTATGCCGGCAAGTACGGGGATCTGAAAAAAGCGAAGAGCGCAATCGCTGCATTGAAAAAGAAAAATATCGGGGGATTGGGGCCTATCAGGAAGTTTTATGTAGTTGATTCCGCAGGACTTGCTCCTCAGGATGCAAAGGCAAATAAAGGGAAGGCGCTGCCTATTGCCGGGAATACCTCCTTAAACGCAAAGGTTGAGGAACTAAAAGCTTCAGAAATAAAAGTTGAAGTGGAGAAGGATAGAATTCCCGAGAAGGGCAGTCCTCCGGCAGATGCGAACAGCCCAAAAATAGAATCGGCGGCAGCCAATTCCATTATCGATCAGGCTGGTAGAGCTTTTCAAGAGAGACGCTTTTCAGAAACCATAGAACTTCTGAATAGTTTTGCAAGTCCGGGACATCCTGATAAGCGCTCAGCGGAAGCGGCGCTACGCATGATCGCCGACTCATGGTATGGAATCGGGGAAAAAGGCGATTCTCAAGCTTTGCTCAAGAGCGTTGATCATTACAAAATGGTTTTTGATCGTTACCCTGATCCGGCCTCAGGAAACGACATTGCTTACTACAAAATGGCAAAAAGTTATCAGAAATTAAATTTTTTTTATGAGGCGGCAGCGGCCTGGGAGGGTATAGTTTTGCACTATCCCGACTCTCCCTTTGCTGAAGAGGCTTTTTTCCAAAGCGGGTACGCACTTGTTTCTACGGGGAAAAAAGAAAAAATATTCGAAAAATTATCCAGATATATAAAAAAATATCCCAACGGCATTTTTGCCAAGCAGGCATATTTCACGATCGGCGATACCCTTTCCAGACTGCGCGATTTTGATCAAGCTGTTAAATGGTTTGACTCGGCGAGAAAAAAGTGGCCGGATTTATCCGATCTGCCCGAGCATGTGATGGATAGCATGGGCAATAGTTATTTTGCCCTGGCAAGATATGATGATGCCTTTCAGACATCCTCGGTTCTGGCAAATCTTTATCCAAACGATGATTTTGGGAAAAACGCCTTTTTTACCATGGCACAGGCAGCCGATAAGAACGGATATGTCCATCTGGCGGTCAAACTTTATGGTCTATTTATAAAAAAATATCCGCAAACCAAGGAAGCTGGGGCAAGTGAGCTGGCGCTGGCGAAGCTGGGCCTGGAAAATCCAGGGCTTAAGTTGTCGGCGAATATCTGGAATGTTGATAGTTATTTGCACCCTCTGCAAACTTACGACAGGATTCTGGCGAAAGGGGGGGCAGGGGATTTGGAACGGGTAATGTTCTGGAGAGGAAAGGCACTTGAGAAAAATGGAGATGTCCGGGGCGCTTTAGATAATTATTTAGAAATGTTAAACAAGTATCCGCGGGGAAAATTCATTGATGAGGTTTTGCAGAACATGAAAACTTCTGTCGCAGCGCTTGTCGATAGCAGTTATGCGAAGAACGATTATCCGGCAGTAGCTGATCTGTATTTCAAACTGCGGGGAAAAGTTACCCTCTCCGAGGATTACGCAACCGGGTTTAAAATTGGCAGGAGCTTGCAGCATATTGGGATTTACAGAGAGGCAAGGGGCATATATAATGAATTAATTGATGTCAGAAAAGATGGTCATGACGACGAACTTTTGATAGCCCTTGCCGAGGTGGATATTGCGTTGAAGGATAGCGTTGCCGCTGAATATAAACTACGTCAACTTTCCGGCAGGAGGCTAATGGGCAATAATAAAATGCTGCCAAACGTGACAAGAAGGCTGGCCGATCTTTATTTGGCGTTAGGAAATTTTGAGAAGGCGGCAGCCATTTACTATGAGGTTATCAAACAGGGCGGGCAACGGGACGCTGGTCTTTATTTGAATTATGGCCGCTGCCTGGCAGCCAAAAAAATGACGGGCGAGGCGCAGAAAATATTTCTTACAGCCCTTGAGTATTGTGAAAGCAACCGTGACGGTTGTGATAATTCTATTTTATCAGAAATATACGCCGGTGTTGGGGATGTTTACGGGCGACAGAATAATTTCGATAAAGGGGTTGCCATGTATCGCAAAGCTCTGGAATATGTTTCTGACCAGGAAAGCAAAAGATGGTTGATGTTGCGAATCGGGAAGGCATATAGCGCTATGGATGATTTGGGGGCGGCGGAGAAATCTTTTTCCCAGATTAAAGGGGTTCCTGATGGCGACTTCTGGCCGGGGATAGCTGATTATTTTATTTCGCAAAGCTCGAGGGGGCTGGATAGCAGAGGCAAACAATGAATGAAATAATGTCACTAAAAAAATTATTGGAAAATTTTAACGCCTCGACCGATTCTCTCAAACGTTCTTACGCCGATCTTGAAGCAAAATTTACGAATATCAATACTGAACTGGAAAAAAAGAACATAGACCTTGAACGTTCCGTCTCCGAAAAGGAGGAAATTAAAAATTATCTCCAAAACATTCTCGAAAGTTTGACCGATGGGGTCATTGTTACCGACATTGAAGGCAAAGTCCAGCGTCTTAACAGGTCTGCCGGAATATTTGCAGAGATCGAGGAAGGCGATGCAAAAGGAAAACATATCTGGGTCGTTTTAGACATTCCTGAAACTGAACAAAAAAAAGGCAGTTCATTTTCTGAATATTTATCGATGCTAGACAAGAATAAAATCAAGCTGAAAGGCAGATCAATAGAAATATTCAGTTCTCTGCTTGCAACGAGAAATAACGAGGCGTCGGGGAATGTGCTGGTGCTTCATGATGTCACTCGGGTGGAAAGACTTGAGGAGATGGCGAAAAGGAGCGAGAAGTTTGCGCTTATGGCGGCAATGGCTGCCTACATTGCCGAAGAAATCCGGAATCCTTTAGGAAGCATTGAACTTTTTACCGGCTTGCTGATGAAGGATGTAACGGGGAAAAAAGATAGGCAGCGGCTGGAACAGATTGAGACAGCGGTACGGAGAATGGATTACAAGATCGCTAATCTACTTATGTTTACTCAAACAAGAGTTCCTGATATGGTACGGGTCGATATTAATGAAATGCTGAAAGAGGCATTGTCTTTTGCGGAATACATTGCTTCCCAGGGCAATATTGCGATTGATTGCCGCTTTACCGAAAGCGAGCCAAACGTTATTGGTGATGTGGAAATGCTCAAGCAGCTGTTTCTTAACATCATCCTCAACTCTATCCAGGCCATGCCGGAGGGAGGCAAGTTGCAGATAGAGACGAAAGTCTTCCAGGAGAGTAGTGCCGCCGGAGCGGCTGCTTATTACCTGGAGATAGTCTTTAAGGATAACGGGGCAGGCATTCCGGAAGCGAATATGCCAAAAATATTTGATCCCTTTTTCAGCACAAAAGAAGGAAGGTCTGGACTTGGCTTGACAATTGTTCATAATATTGTTCAGTTGCATAAGGGAACTGTTCACATAGAAGGCGCTGAAAGGGGGGGGACATTGGTAACCGTTCTGCTTCCGTACGATGTCAGGCCGCATTGAACACTGCCAATATTTTGGCGCAGCGAAAATTAAGAAGTTAAAAGTTGGCTTTTTGGGCATCATCAATAAATAAATCTACGACAGGTGGAGATGCAGCGGATCCTTGTAGTTGATGACGATTTTGCAATGAGAACAGCGCTTGCCGAGTCTCTGGAGAGTTGCGGCTTCGAAGTTGAGATGGCTGAAGACGGCGCTGTTGCCGTCAAAAAATTCCACAAGGTTGGTTTTGCGCTTGTAGTAACCGATCTGAGGATGCCGAAGATGACAGGGATTGATGTCCTACGGGCAGTTAAGAAGGTAAAGCCTCATACCCCGGTTATTATTATTTCGGCATATGGCACTGTACAAGACGCGGTTGAGGCGATGAAATATGGAGCGTCGGAGTTTCTGCTGAAGCCTTTTTCCCTCGAAGAACTGGAAACCAAGGTAAAGAATGTTTTGCGGGCCGATAAAGAAGACGAAATTGCCGGCGAGCAGCCGCTGGAAAAAAGCCAAAATTGGGCAATAATAACGCAAAATGAAAGAATTAACGCTATTCTGGGAATGTTGAAAAGTGTTGCCAAGAGTAAATCCACTGTCCTTATTTACGGGGAAAGCGGTACAGGGAAGGAGTTGTTTGCACGGTACATCTATACCAACAGCGACCGGGGGAAAGAACCTTTTGTTGCGGTAAACTGCGCCGCAATACCGCACAACCTGTTGGAAAGCGAAATGTTTGGCTATGAAAAAGGCGCCTTTACCGGCGCCCTGCAGCGAACCCCGGGGAAATTCGAGTTGGCAAACGGCGGGACACTGCTTTTGGATGAGATCAGCGAAATGGACATGGGGCTTCAGGCGAAGCTGCTGCGCGTTCTGCAGGAATCGGAGGTTGACAGAGTCGGGGGAAGAGCGCCGGTGCCTATTGACGTCCGGATTATTGCCACAACAAACGCAGACTTGTTGGAACGTGTCCGGGAAAAGAACTTTCGTCACGATTTGTACTATCGCTTGAATGTAATCCCGGTAAAGATTCCTCCCTTGCGGGAAAGAGGAAACGACATTAGACTTCTGATTGATCACTTTCTTAATAAAAACAGTAAACTAAATAGGAAGTCGCAACCGGAACTAACGAAAGAGGCGCTTGCGGCTATGCTTTCTTACCCATGGCCGGGCAATGTCAGGGAACTTGAGAACACGATTGAGAGGGCTTTTTTGGTTAGTGCGGATGGCGTTATAAGGGCGGAAAATCTTTATTTGGACAATAACGGCGGGACCGAGATGGCGCCCTTGGCGGAAAATAGAGGTGGAAGCGCTGCTTCATCAGGCACTATCAGCGATATGGAGAAGAAGCTTATCTTTGACACACTCAAGGCCGTTGCCGGCAACAAGTCCGAGGCAGCAAAGATATTGGGGGTAAGCATAAGGACGATTCGCAACAAACTGCACGAATATGGCGAAGCCGGCAGTGATGACTGAAAGCGTAAGCTTAATGTTCACAAAGCGTAAACTTACTGTTCATAAAAAAGGCGATAATGTTCCGGAGACGGGAATTTTTTTCCTCGGTATAAAGTATTGGGGCGATTCTTTAGCCAAAATAAGATAACTTATGCGTGGTAAAACAAGCGGGAAAAATGGCATATTGCTTGCATAAATGATGAAGGGGAGGATAGCCGATGAACGGACTTTTTGGTAAGACGATCGATCTTTTATCGAACATGCTCGATTTCCGGGCGGAACGTCATAAAGTGATCTCTTCTAATATAGCCAATTTGGATACCCCGGGTTACAAGCCGTCGTCACTTGATTTTAAGGGAAATCTTGACGAGATAATGAATAAAAACGAATCACTGGAAATTACGACAACGAATCCTCGGCACATAAAATCAGGGGGCGGAAAGGGCGGCGATTTTCAGGTCTCCCAGTCGGGAGAGAAGGTCGAAATTGATAAGGAGATGGCGGAACTGGCGGAAAACAATATTATGTATAATTTGGACGTGGAAATGCTGGCGAGAAAGTTTCGCGGATTGAACACAGTCTTAAAGGAGACAAAGTAAGATGGATTTTTCAGCGTCTTTTAAAATTTGCAGTGACGGACTCCAGGCGCAGCGGACCAGAATGGATGTAATAACGAGCAATATTGCCAATGCTGAGACAACGCGCACAGCGGAAGGCGGCCCTTATAAGAGGAAAACCGCGGTTCTTTCGTCGGAACCGCTGGCGAACAGTTTCGGGGAGACCCTGAATAATGCGGTAATGTCGGTTAAGGTGGAAAAGATTGTGGAAGATAACGGGGTGAAGATGGTTTATGACCCGAAGCATCCCGACGCCAATCCGGAAGGATATGTGGCGAAGCCAAATATCAATTTGATGTTGGAGATGGCGGAAATGATCACGGCCAGCCGAAACTATGAGGCATGTGTTACCGCGCTTGACGCGACCAAGAATATGACTTTAAAAACGCTAGATATAGGGAAATAGTAAGGTAATGTAAATACAAAATCGAGGCAAGGGGGTGTTATTTATGGAGGACATGATTATCAGGGGTGGCGATTTACTGCCGCCGGGGTTTGATAAGGTTAAATCCCCGGGGGATAAACAAACCGGAGGAAAAGATTTTTCCCAGGTTCTTAATGAGGCTGTTCAGGGTATTAATCAACTACAGCAAAATGCTGATGAAGCGATTGCCAAGGTTCAGTTAGACAACACGGCAAGCGTCCATGAGGCCCTGATCGCTCTGGAAAAAGCCGATATCTCCTTTCGCGCCATGATGCAGGTGAGGAATAAAATACTGGAAGCGTATCAGGAGGTTATGAGAACTCAGGTTTAAAGGTGGGGAGCGGCTAAAGAGGTATATCCGTATTTAATTGGACAAAAAGATGGACCAATTCGTAGAATTCTTGTCGAAATTAAAGGCTGTGCTTGCTTCCTTTTCGCCGGCGAAGAAAATGTCGCTCGTGGCGGTAACCATAATTGCCCTGGCCGGCATAGGTTTTATTGTTTACTATAGCGGGCAGGTTGAGTATCGGGTGCTTTTCTCCAATCTTTCCAGTGAAGATGCCGGCAGCATAGTAAGTAAACTCCAAGAGAAGAAGGTTCCCTACAGCCTATCGCCGGGTGGAGATGTGGTATCCGTTCCGGCGGAACGGGTCGCGGAATTGAGGCTGGAAATGGCGACCGCCGGGTTGCCCCAGGGCGGAGGCGTCGGATTTGAGATCTTCGATCAAAAGTCTTTTGGCAGTTCAGAATTTGAGCAGCAGATAAATTACCGTCGGGCCCTTCAGGGGGAATTAACCCGTACAATAAACAGTTTGGAGGAGATACAGCAAAGCAGGGTTCATCTGGCCCTTCCCAAAGATTCACTCTTTATTGAGCAGCAGAAGAAGTCAACTGCTTCTGTCACCGTTAAGTTAAAACCGGGGAAGTCGCTTCGTCCCTTGCAGGTAGAGGGCATAGCTCATCTGGTTGCAAGCAGCGTGGAGGGGATGAATGCCGAAGATGTTATAATCGTTGACAGCAAAGGGAATGTCCTTTCCAGCATGCCTTCCGATTCAAAGATAGCGAAAATGACGTCGGCCCAGATTGACTATCAGCGGGCAGCCGAAAAAGAAATGGCCTCGCGCATTCAGTCGCTTCTGGAGAATGTTGTCGGAAAGGGCAAGGCTGTTGTCCGGGTATCTGCCGAGATGGATTTCAGTATTATTGAGCAAACGGAAGAAAAATACGATCCCGAGTCGCCGGTGGTGCGAAGTGTCAAAAGAATGACTGACAAAACCACGGCGCCGGCAAACGCAGCCGCGGATTCCAATAACCAGGAACATGACAAAGCGGACGAGACAATAAACTATGAGATAAACAAGGTGGTCAGCAAGACGGTTCTGCCCGTGGGCGCCGTTAAAAAAATATCCGTGGCTGTTCTGATTGACGGTGTTTACGCTAAAAATGATAAGGGCGCTGAGGTTTATCAGCCGCGAGTACAAAAGGATATAGACGCCCTCGCCGGTCTGGTGCAAAAGTCTGTCGGGATAAACACGGCGCGCGGCGATCAGATTGTTGTCACCGAAATGCCTTTCAGCAAGGTTGATTTGGCAGGCGATCTGCCGGCGCCATCAACCTGGCGGGAAAAATTTTCCTTTTTCTTTCCTTTGATTAAGTATCTGCTGGCATTTATTGCAGTTTTCGTCCTGATTATGTTTTTTGTCAGGCCACTGCTCAAAGAGGTTATGACAAGAGATATCTCTCGTTCCCTGGGAGAGCTGAGAGGGATGTCCGCAGTCGGCGCTCCGGTTGAGGATACCGTTAATATTTCTTCCTTTTCGGAGGGCGGTGCACAGAAAGAATTATCGAATCGTGAGCTTGCAAAGAGACTGGCAGAGGAAGACGCCAAAAAATTTGCAGAAGTACTGAAAACATGGCTTAAATAATCCAGGATTAAGAGGCCTTATTATAAAAAAAGGTATGATGGTTTTATGAATGATGAAGAAAAAGCGGCGATAATGCTACTTGCCCTGGATGAGGATTTAGCCTCCAGGGTAATGAAGAATCTGCGCCCCGCTGATATAAAAAGGTTGGGGAGACAGATGAGTAAAATGACCAATGTCTCTGCGGACACGGTTAATTCGGTGGCAAGTGAGTTTTGCGGAATAGCGAGGGAACAGTGGCATGGTTTGACCGTCAGCTCGGAAACATCGAGGAATATTGTAATGAAGGCGCTTGGGGAACAGGATTCGCAACAGATATTGAGCGATATCGCCAATGATAGAGATTCGGAAAACCCGATTCTTGAAAAATTAAGGGATGTTGATCCAAAGATGCTGGCGGACTTCACTAAAACTGAACATCCCCAGACGATAGCTCTTATTATGGCCCATCTACGTCCCGAGCAGGCGGCGGAAATGCTGGATTGCTATTCGCAGCCGCTCCAGTGCGAGATAACAAAAAGGATGGCGACTCTTAAGGGGGTCCCTTATGAATTCATTGCGGAAGTTGCAAATACACTGGAAAAAGAGATAACCACAGGCGCAAAAAGCGACCGAAAACTTGGCGGGGCCCGTTTCATAGGAGAGATATTGAACAAGATGGGGCGCGTCAGTGAAAGTGCGATTATTTCCGCCCTGGATGAGATTGAACCTGAAATTGCCTCCGAAGTTCGTAATTTCATGTTCAGTTTTGAGGATGTTCTCAAACTCGATGATAAAAGTATCCAGGAGCTGTTGCGCGAGATCAGCTCCGAGGATCTTTCTCGTGCTCTTAAGCTGACTGATGAAAATATGAGGGATAAGATTTATCGTAATATGTCCAAACGGGCAGCGGAAATGCTGAAGGAAGAGATTCAGATGATGCCCCCGATCAGGCTTTCCGAGGTAGAGGCCAGTCAGCGGAAAATAGTAGAAGTAACAAAGAGACTTGAAGATGAGGGGAAGATTGTTATTCAACGAGGGGGGGCGGAGGATGCCTTCGTCTGATACAGTCATTAAAGCAAAAAACGTAAAACTGCTGAAGGGAAGACCAAATTCCGCAGCACTAACTTCAGAAAACAGGGAGGATAGGCAGAGCGGAAGCAGATCATCACAATCAGGGCTCAAATCCCTTGGCCCGGAACAGGAAAAATGGGTAAAGATAATCGATACAGTGAAAAAAGAGGCTTATGAAAAGGGTTTTGCGGAAGGCGAGAAGTTAAGAAAAAAGGAGCTGCTTGATGCGGTTGTCGCAATGTCGGCGGCAGTGAAGGAAATTGGAACACTTAAAAAAAAGTTTTATGAGGAAAATGAAAAAGATGTGCTGCAACTGGCTCTTGCTGTTGCTCGGAAGGTAATTCATACAGAGGTGAGTGCAAGCAGTGATGTCGTTCTGTCAGTCCTGAAAGATGCGGTAAAAGAAATTGCTAATGAAAAGGGCTTGAAAGTGCGGTTAAATCCGGATGACCTGCGCGTGATTATGGAGCTTAAAAATGACCTCTTTCAGGAAAACGCGGCCTTCAAAAACGCAGTTTTTGAGGGCGATGCGGGAATAAAAAGGGGTGGCGTTGCGCTGGAGACGGAGCACCTGGAGGTAGATGCACGTTTGGAAAAACAGCTTGATAAGATAAAGGAATCATTCAAAATATAACTGTATATTTTTCTTAAATAGAGATGCCATGCGCTCAGATCAAATCGATTTTGCCAAGTACCACCATCTTCTCGAGCAGGTCAATGCAATTGCGACAAGCGGGAAGGTAAGCGAAATTACCGGGCTTATGGTGGAAGGTTATGGAACATCCGTTTCCATTGGCGATACGTGCCGAATCTATTCCAATGGTCGGGAAGGTTTTGTAACCGCTGAAGTTGTTGGTTTCAGGCAGGGGAAAGTCCTGATGATGCCTCTTGAAAGCATGCAGGGGCTGGGGCCGGGCTGCAAGATAATGTTTCTGGGCAGAAAGGCGACGACCATGGTCGGCAGTCAACTCCTCGGCAGGGTGGTTGACGGCTTGGGTGCGCCGATTGACGGCAAGGGCGTCGTTCACTTTGAGGATGAATATCCGATCTATGCGGAGCCCATCAATCCTCTGCTCCGGGGCAGAATATCGGCGCCGATGGATCTGGGAATACGCGCCATCAATGGTGTCTTTACCTGTGGCAAGGGACAGCGAATGGGAATTTTTGCCGGTTCCGGCGTAGGCAAAAGCGTCATTATGGGAATGATTGCCCAGGATAGTAAGGCCGACGTCAACGTAATTGGCTTGATTGGGGAAAGGGGTCGGGAGGTACGTGAATTTCTGGAAAAGAATCTCGGCGTGGAGGGCCTCGCAAAATCGGTAGTCGTGGTCTCCGCTTCCGACATGCATCCTTTGATTCGGATGCGGGCCGCCTATGTGGCTACTGCCATCGCCGAATATTTCCGGGACAAGGGGGCGAATGTCCTTCTGATCATGGATTCCCTGACACGCTTTGCGATGGCGCAAAGGGAGGTGGGCCTTGCGGTTGGCGAGCCTCCTACGACCAAAGGCTATACCCCTTCAATTTTCAGCATTCTTCCGAAGCTCCTGGAACGTTGTGGGAGCATCGAGAAAAAGGGCAGCATTACAGGTCTTTATACTGTTCTTGTTGAGGGCGATGATTTCAATGAGCCGATCTCCGACGCGGCGAGGTCCATTCTTGATGGACATATTGCTCTATCAAGGGATTTGGCGAACAAGAATCACTATCCTGCAATCGATCCGCTGCAAAGCATCAGCAGGGCAATGGTTGACATTGTTGATAATGAGCATCGGGAAAGGGCGGGCAGGATTTTGAATATCCTGGCAACATATAAAAAAGCTGAGGATCTGATAAATATCGGCGCCTATGTCAAGGGAAGCAATCCGGAGATAGATTATGCAATCAGCATGGTCGGCAGGGTTAACGCCTTTCTGAAACAGGATATTCATGAAACCGTCGATTTTGAAATTTCGAAAAGGGAATTGTTTGCCCTTTTTGAACCACCTTCTCTTGATATAAGGTAACTGCCATGTTTGCTTTCAATCTCCAGCCGGTGCTTAATTACCGTAAAACCGTTGAAGAAAAAAAACTAACCGAATTTGCCGACATGCAACGGAAACTGGTTGAGGAAAAAAAACTGCTGGAAAGCATATGCAAGGAGAAGCAGCAAATCGTAGAGCAACTGAAAAACATTCAGCAGAGTACGTTTTATGCGTCCGATGTTTCTTTTTCCCTGGCCTATGTCGGAATTCTCAGCGAAAAAGAGCTTATCCAGCAGAAGGTAGTTGCCCGGGTTGCTGTCGAGGTGGAGCGGCTGAGAAGGGAACTGCTGGAAACGGTAAAAGACAGAAAGATGATTGATATTATTAAAGAACACAAGTTGGCGGAATTTAAGATGGGTATTGCCACCCTGGAGCGCAAAGCCATCGAAGAGACGGCCATTCAGTCCTTCGCAAGAAAGAATAAATGAAGAAAATTACGGCATTGGCACAGATTCTGGTGTTTCTTTTTTTTGCCCTGAAGATCGCGGCCTTAGCGGGGGTAATGCAAAAACCTTTATCAGCGCAGGCCCAGACGCCTCCGGTAAAAAGCCAGGACTATTCCGTCCCCGTAAAAACTCCCCAAGGTTCCCTGACAGAAGAAAAAAAGGATTCTAATGACGGGCCGCGCACTCTTATTGCCGCCCTTGAGGAGAAACAAAAAACACTGGACAAGAGGGAGGCTTTTCTGAAAACCGAAGAGCAGAGGCTTTTGGCGCTTAAAAAGGAGATTATTGAAAAGATAGAGTTGTTAAAGGTAGATCAGGAAAAACTCGATGCGGAGCTTGATCGGGCAAATGTGGCCGATTCCAAGAGATTCAAAGATTTGGCCAAGGTTTTCGATTCGACGCCTGCCGCCAAAGCCGGAGCAATGCTGGAGGTCATGGATTTAAAAACCGCCGCAGGGATCACAATGAATATGAAAAAGGATAAGGCCGGCGCTATCTGGGGATATCTAAGCCCCCAGAAGGCGGTAGAAATAACGCGTGAAATAACCAGCGCCGGCAAGCAGAGGCCATGATAAGAACCCTCATAGACAAGATTTTACAATAGAGCCAATTGCAAAACTATTTGTCATTCCCGAATGTCTCTATCGGGAATATGGTTTTTCAAGCAGTTAGAACCAGATTCCCGCTCAGAATCGTTGCGGGAATGACAAGAATGGGGAGTTTTGCAATTACCTCAATAGAAGAAAGTTTTTTCATCCAAGGTAAATTCAGTCGGAATTTTTTTCCCTTTTCCACGATTTCTTGATAATCAATTTTTGTAACTGATTAATATAAATAATCAAATATCAATTTTTTGCTGTGGCATATATATTGCTTTTCTATGCTCCGAAAATAGGATTGGGGCTTAGGCAATGGTAAAAAATGTTTTCACTAAAAACGAGCTTCTCGATTTTAATAACTCTCTCAAAAAGGGTAAAGGCGCTCCCGTGGTTGATGGAGAGATCCTCCTGTCGAGCTCCGAAAATCCTGGCAATGGCAAAGGAAGCGCTTTTTCTTCGCTCCTGCAAAATGGTTTGGATAGTCTGGTTGGCTGCAACAATAACGAAAGTTATGAGGACAATCATCTCAAGTCAGAGCCCCTGTCTGTTTCCGGAACGATTGACAGTGAGTTCCCTAAAGAAAAAATCACCGATGAAATTCTGATGCGATTTCAAGAAGACAAAGTGTCTGCCGATGCGCAATTAGCGCGAACTAAACAAGGTATTGCAATTGATGCGGGATTATCGGGGACGTCTGTGTTTTCTAATGAAGCGTCTTTAGTTGGTGACGAACATATTGAATATGAATATCAGTATGTTACAGTGAATGTGCCAGCGGCATTGCCTGCTGTGGATCAACCTGCAGCGTCGGTCCGTGCTGCTTTCGCCCGTCAGGATGGCGACGTCGCGGTAAAATTATCAGCGGGTACGGCAGTTTCCGGCAACCAGGATGGTGACATTGAGCTGCAAACGCCCTCAAGCAGTCTTGAGCTGCCGGCGGGGAAGCTTGACCGTAAGCTCGTACAGACGCCGGTTCGTGATTATCTCGTACAGATGCCGGTTCGTGATTATGCGGATGCCAAAACAGCGTCTTCCCAGGATAGAGAGATTTTTGCGGCCTACCGGTCGGGAGAAACTCTCACCGCAGCTTCTCCCGAGAGCAGTCGAACTGCGGGAGCGGTTTTACCGCAAGGACAACCGCTGACAGAGGCAGTGCCGGAAAAACATTCAGAAACTTCTTATGCCCAAGCAACGGTAGATTCCCTGGAAATAAGTAGCAGCGAGTTACGGGAAGCATCGGTTGTCTCTGCCTCAAACCCTCAGAAGGGCAGAGGGAGTGTCCTGAGTGAAATATCCGTTGAGCGGCTTGCCGGAAATGTTGGTTTGTCAGAGGCGCAAAATGACAGGGGAAGCTTTCCGGTTGAGAAATCGGTAGATAAGGTTGTCTTGAATACTGGCGCCGGCAATAATTTCCCGGAGGTGGGGAATGTCCCCGCGGCATTGCCTGCAGCAGATCAACCTGCAGCGTCGGTCCATGCTGCTTTCGCCCGTCAGGATGGCGACGTCGCGGTAAAATTATCAGCGGGTACGGCAGTTTCCGGCAACCAGGATGGTGACATTGATCTGCAAACGCCCTCAAGCAGTCTTGAGCTGCCGGCGGGGAAGCTTGACAGTGAGCTTGCACAGACGCCGGTTCGTGATTATGCGGATGCCAAAACAGCGTCTTCCCAGGATAGAGGGATTTTTGCGGCCTACCGGTCGGGAGAAGCTTTAGTCACATTGACTACGGAGAGCAGCCGAAATGCTGGAGCGGTTTTGGCGAAAGACCAGGGGCTGAATGAGGCTGTCCCGAAAAAAAATTTAGAAACGCCCATTTCCCAGACAAAAGTCGATTTACTGGGCATAATCAACCCCAGGGCAGGGGAAGCGTCGCTTTCATCTTCGCAAAAACTGCAAAAGGTCCGAGAAATTTTTCCGACTGAGGAATCCGCAGTCAAGGCTGCCGCCAGTGATATTGTCGAAACTAATTCTTATAATGTCGGTCGCCAGTTCTTCAGCGCGGATATTTCAGCTCCTGCGGAAGGTCGTAATCTTACAGATCAGGTTATGAGTCAATTGCCGGAAGGCGCCTTAAAGGGTTCCAGCCGGGTAAGGATAAATCTGTATCCGGAATCCCTTGGCAGCGTTGATATGGATATTGTTGTCCGCGAAAACAGGGTGCATGTTTTCATAATCGCGGAAAGAGCGGATGTGGTGCAGGCGCTGCAAGGACAGCAGGAACAATTGAAAAACGCTTTGCAGTCCCAGGGGCTGCAGGTAAACAGCCTTGATTTTCAATTACGGGAAAATCCCAACCCAATGAATGACGGTTCCCGGGGGGGCGATCTCTGGCGCCATCAAAATCAGGAGAGAGGGCAAAAAGAAGGGAAAAATTATGAAGCTCCCGTCCTGTCCGGCAGTTTGGGAGCGCTAACCGGAAATATCATGCATAATAGTCAGATGGACCGCACTATAAGCATTTTTGTCTGATAAGTTAAAGGGAGGTGTTGGTATGGTAGATACAACGGGTATAGTAAACAGTGCGAGTGCGACAAGTTCTTCTTCGCAAACTGGTTCAACCGCATCAGCCAGTTCATTGGGCAAGGACGAGTTTTTCAAAATGCTGATAGCGCAATTGAAGAATCAGGATCCTCTAAACCCGCAGGACGGCGCCGAATTCTCCGCCCAGCTTGCCCAGTTTTCGAGTCTCGAGCAGCTGACCAATCTCAATAAGACACTGGAAGCGCAAGGCGCAAGTTACAGCGCTCTTATGAATTTGCAATCGGTAAGCCTGGTTGGCAAGGAGGTAGAGGCAAAAATCGTTGATAAGGACACTGCCGAGAGCAAGACCGTCACCGGCATGGTTTCCGCCGTTCAATTCAGGGATAACTCCATCTTTCTTACAGTAAATGATCAGGAAGTGGCTTTTGGCGATGTGGTATCGGTGAAATAAAGAACCAGCGTTTTCAATGAAGGTAACTTTATAAATCAGAAAAAATAAAACCAGGAGGAATTGAATATGGCAACATCATTATGGATAGGGACAACAGGACTTTCGGGAAGTGAAAAACAGTTGGACGTAATCGCCAATAATCTGGCCAACGCCAATACGCCCGGGTTCAAGGCGTCGGATACATTTTTCAACAGCATGCTGAGCCAGAACCTGGCTGGCGGTTCGCAGCAGCGGGTCGGGCAGGGGGTTGGCGTGTCGGCGATAACGAAGATATTTGATCAGGGGTCTTTTGAATCGTCCGGAAACGCCACCGACGTGGCCATAGACGGAAACGGTTTTTTTATCGTCAAAGACAGTGACAACAGAACGTTGTACACGCGGGCGGGCGGTTTTGAAGTGAATAAGACCGGGTTCCTTGCCGACAAAAACGACTACACGGTGCAGGGACACATGTTTGATGAAACCGGTTTGATAGAAGATACCTCTCTGACTGATATGGATTTGCGCAACATTCAGTCCGTTCCGAAGTCATCTACCACCTTCAGCCTGGGTCTGACGCTTGATTCACAAACCAAGACAGGAGAGACATTCGATGTTTCCCAGGTTCTGTACGATTCGCGCGGCGCTGAACATTCTCTCAGCACAACCTTCATGAAAACCGAGAACGCCAGCTACTGGGGCGTTAAGACCACAATGGATGGCGCAGAGGCAGAAGCACAGCAGTATTCCGGCATCAAGTTTGACTCGCAGGGGTTAGTGGAGATGGTTTACACCGCCGATGTTACGCCTGCTCCTGCTGTAACAACGGCTGGTGATGGGGATGCAGTGCTGAAAGTAAACAATTCCGGTCAGTTATATAAGGATACGACCGCGCCGATTGTCTTGACCAGAGGCGCTGATACAAATACCTGGACATTTACCAATGGTGGGTATGAAAATATGTCGTTAAACTATGGAATTTCTGGCGCTGATGATCTGATCGGCATAGATATGGACGGTATCGGCGGCGACGACATTACTTTTACTCTAACGGGCGCCTGGGCCTTAGATGATGCCATCTCGTTTAACATTGTCCAGAACGAAGAGGCCGCCGTGGATAAAACCGTTCGTTTCTATGCGGCGGGGGGAGCGCTTGCCGATGGCGCAACCATTGGACTCGAGGGCGATCTAACCTGGAATCTGGTGGGAGAAGGCGCCGAGAATATAAGAAGTTTCGCAGCCACTTCCAAGGTTGCTTCGCTTACCATTGACGGTTATGCCCCAGGCACAGTGACCAGTCTGGACGTTAAACCCAACGGACTTGTGGAAGGGATGTTTTCCAATGGGCAGAGGCAGAATGTGGCAAGACTGATGCTTGCTGATTTCGCCAACCTGCAAGGGTTGAACATGACGGGAAGCTACTTTGTCGAAACCAATGAATCCGGCCCGGTCGTAATCAATAAACCCGCAACCGGAGGGCTGGGGCAGATACAATCCCATTCGATTGAGATGTCCAATACGGACACAGGTCGGGAATTTATCAAGATGATCATGGCGCAGCGGGCCTACCAGTCCAGCGCCAAGGTTATAACGACGGCCGATCAGATGACGCAGGTGCTGATGAACGTAAAACAGTAGCAATGAGAAGGTAAGCTTTATCGATAATCGGCAAGGGTGAGTCCATGAACAGGGGCTCCCTTGCCGATTATAATTTTTATGTCAAATATTTGACTTAACGCCCTTTGGCGGCAGGCCTATTCTGCTGCTGCTCCTTTTTTCTCCCCATAAACATCCTATGGAAAGTATGCGCAATTTAAGCCAGCGTGCCGACAAAGGCGATCCGCAGAAGTTTATCTTCGTGTAAGTGCCTGACACGTATATACTGAAACCTGATTCTTGTATAAATTCTTCTTTTGAGCAATAATCAATAGTCTAAATTGCGGCAGCATTTATTATTGCCGTTTTTGAAGGTTTATACAAACAGATTTCGGCGATGGTATGCTAATTGCTTTGATTACTGCCATCGGTTGCGGTGGCAGACCGTTTATCAACATATTGGATGGAATTAATGGATATAGCTACAATAATTGGTATTTTTAGCGCTTTTGGTCTTGTCATTGTTGCAATGTCTTCAGGGGGAGGCTTATCATGGTTTTTGGATCTTCCTTCTGCACTGATCGTTTTTGGCGGCGTTTTCGGCGCTGTCTTTATTTACTACCCGCTTGCGGATGTTTTTGGCGTTTTTAAGGTAGTTAAACATGTTTTCTTGAAAAAACGGGATGGCACAAACGATGTTATTGAAATATTGGTTAAAATGTCAAAAGTTGCCCGAAAAGAGGGTTTGCTGGCCCTGGAAAAAATGGCTGAAAAAATAGACGATCCATTTTTTGTCAAAGCGGCGCACCTTTTGGTTGACGGCATCGAACCGGCAAATGTTGCGAACATTCTGGATACCGAACTTGATTATATCGAAGCAAGGCACCGGTTGGGTGCGGAAATTTTTACAACCATGGGAAATGTGGCCCCGGCGATGGGGATGACCGGGACCTTGATAGGTTTGGTGCAGATGTTGATGCGGATGAGCGATCCCAGTACAATAGGTCCTGCCATGTCGGTTGCCCTTGTTACAACATTTTACGGGGTAATTCTCGCTAACCTCGTTTTTCTCCCGATTGCCGGCAAGCTAAGACGTCTGAGCAATCAGGAGCTGCTGGAAAAACAGTTGATCATTAACGGCATATTGTCGGTGCAGTCGGGCGATAATCCGCGGATAATCGAACAAAAACTGCACTCGTTTATTTCTCCCCAGGAGAGAAGGTCGTTGTTCAAATGATGAAAAAACGGGAATTGAAATATTCCAGTAAAGATGATGCAAGCGAAGACTGGCAGATAACATACAGCTCTCTGTCTTTGATTCTCGTGGTAGTTTTTGTCATGCTCATCTCCTATTCCGTGATGGATAAAAGGAAAATGGGACATTTGCGAGGCGCTGTCAAAAGGGAAGCGAACAATCAGGAAGTTATCAAAGTTGATAGTAAAAACGACAGACTGGCGGGTTCTGAGGGCGATATAGATGGTGCATGGATAAGCGATGCAGTAAATTCGCTGAAAAATTCAGGCGCGGGTTCCGATTTTCGGGACGATGTTACTGTACAGCGGTTTCAGCGAGGGATAAGATTAAGATTTAATAGTGATATGGTTTTTCCCTCCGGCGCTGCAACTGTAAGCGATAAGATTTATCCTTATCTGGAGGAAATCTCCAAAATTGCCGTTGAGCGCGATCTTTTTTTAAGGGTTGAGGGGCATACCGACGATATTCCGATAAACACGGAAGAATTCCCTTCAAACTGGGAATTGTCCACTAAACGCGCTGTAAATATTGTCAGATATCTCATAGAAAAGAAGGGTTTTCCTGCCGAGAGGCTTTCGGCCGAAGGCTTTGGCCAGTATCACCCCCTGGCTGCGAATGCTGATCCTATAGAAAGAAGCAGGAACAGAAGGATAGAAATTTATATTGAGCCAGGAGTCAAAATCTCTTCAGTGCGAGGTAAAAGCCATGAATAGAAGAGTGGATGACCCAGGTGCGGCGTCTAACGGAAAATGGCTGATAACCTTTAACGATATGATTACGCTGCTGTTGACCTTTTTTGTGCTGATTCTTTCAATGTCCACCCTTGAAAAAACGAAGACTGCTGGCATTGCCGATTCGGCAAGAAAGGTTGTTGGCGCCGAGGCGAGTGACGTGAAGGCCCGCAGAGAGGAGCCCAAATCTATAACGTCATCCTTGCAGGATAAGGATATCGAGAGCGTTAAACGGAAAAAAGAAAATGGAGAGTCGCCTGATGATCCCGTTGCCGGCAGGCGAAACGTTGTTGCCGGGAGGCTTGAGAACATTGATGGGGTAAAAACAACCCCCACTCAAAACGGGCTTTTCCTTTCTTTGAATGAAAAATTCCTTTTTCCCTCCGGATCGGCGGATATTTCAGAAAAAGGGGCTAAGATATTAGAAACAATCGCTGAAATTTTAAGCAAGGCCAATGTTTCCGTACGCGTCGAAGGTCATACGGATGCAACGCCGATATACAGCAGTAAATACCCGTCCAACTGGGAGCTGTCCATGGCGCGCGCCGCAAGGGTCGTCCGCTGGCTGGCGGAATCAGGCGAAATAGCTCCGGAAAGTCTGTCCGCCGCCGGATATGCCGATACCCGCCCTGCGGCGCCCAACGATAGCGAACTCAATCGGCAGGCTAATCGGCGGGTGGATATTGTTTTAACTTTCCTGAAACTTTGAGAGGTGAATATGGCAAAGGAAGAAGCAGAGGATAAACAGGAAGAGGTTCCGGTAAAAAAGAAATCGTCTGTAAAGCTGATAATCATAATTCTGATCGCCTTGCTTGTGGTTGGCGGCGGGGTTGCCGGCGGGCTTTATTTTTTGGGTCATAAGGGAGAAACGGATAAAAAAGATACTAAGAAACCAGCAGCGCCGCTCGTCGGTCCTCTTTGGTCCCTTGATCCCTTTATCGTAAATCTTGCCGAAAATCAGGGGGAAAGATTCCTGAAGATAGTAATTCAACTGGAACTGTCCGACCCGGCAATTATTGCCGATATGGAAATTTTGAAGCCAAAGATAAGGGATAATCTCCTGGACTTGTTGACAGCGAAAACCTATGCCGAACTGATGGAACCGGCAGGTAAACAGCGCCTTCGCGATGAGATTGTTCTCCGCTTAAACAGTTTTTTAACAAAAGGCAAGGTGCTGAAGGTTTATTTTACGGAATTTATCGTTCAGTAATTTTTCAGGACAGTAGAGGCGCAGACATGGCGAATATATTGAGTCAGGAAGAGGTTGACGCCCTGCTCAGGGGCATCTCCGGCGGAGAGGTAGAAACAGAGGTTGTCGATAAAACTGTTTCAGAGGGGGTTGTCTCTTATGACTTGACAAGTCAGGACCGAATCATCCGCGGGCGGATGCCGACCCTGGAGATGATGAACGAGAAATTTTCCCGAATATTCAGAGGCACGATGTCTTCAACCTTAAGAAAGGTTGTAAACGTCAGCGCCATGTCCACGGATATGTTGAAATTTGGGGAATTCATGAAGACGCTTCCCGTTCCGACCAGCATGCATCTTTTTAAAATGGATCCCCTGCGGGGAAGCGCCCTGTTTGTCTTTGAGTCAAAAATTATTTTTACGCTGGTTGATTTAATCTTCGGCGGTTCAGGAACTGCCCCTTACAAGATTGAAGGGCGGGAGTTTACCCCGATTGAGAACAACCTGATAAAGAAAATCGTCCTCAGCGCGTTGGCTGATCTGGAGGTAGCCTGGAAGTCGCTTCTTGATATCAAGATTACCTACCTGCGCTCGGAGATTAATCCGCAATTTGCCCAGATCGTTCCCCCCACGGACGTGGTGATCGTGATTAATTATGAGGTGGAGCTGGAATACACCACAGGCGTTATGTCTGTGTGCATTCCCTATTCTTCCCTTGAACCCATCAGGGAAAAATTGCAGGCGGGCTATCAGAGCGAAAATATGGAAGTGGATAAGGTATGGGCGGGAAGGTTTAAGGATTACATGATGATGGCCGGGTTGGACATTGCTGTGGAGTTGGGAAAAACCAATATCAACGGCAGGGATTTGTTAAACCTTCAAAAAGGGGATGTCATACGTCTGAATCAATTCGCGGCCGATCCGCTGACCGCATTTATCGAAGGTGTCGCAAAGTACAGGGTCGAACCTGGCTGTCACAAGGGCAATATGGCCGGTCGGATTACAGAACTAATTGCAAAAGAGGCATAGATTATGGATCAGAATGAACTTGATCGCTTGATGAACGAGATGTCGGCGTCGCCGGAGGGCGGAGATAATGCAGCCAAGAGCGGCAATGATGATAACCTTTCCTGGGACGATGTTCAGCAGGAAATGGCGGAATCAAAGAAGGAGGCGCCCAAGACAGAAGTCGATGAGGTCCGTTTTGAGGAGCTTGCCGACAATCGTCCGCACAAAGGGCCGAATGATAAAGGCGTCCTGGATATGGATTTCATCCTCGATATTCCCCTCACCTTGACGGTGGAACTGGGAAGAAACCGCTTGTTGATAAGTGAACTTCTTCAGCTTGGGCAGGGGTCGGTAATAGAGCTTACAAAACTCGCCGGGGAACCGATGGATATATATGTCAACCAACGCTTGATAGCCAGGGGTGAAGTGGTTGTCGTCAATGAGAAATTCGGCGTGCGCCTGACGGATATTGTTTCTCCCGCCGAGCGGGTGAACCGGCTGAAATGAGTGTTTGCCGGCGTCGGACACTTTTACGCAAAGGATGATTTTTGATGGAATCCGTTTCAATTATGTCATCATTCCTGAACATGATTTTTGCCCTTGCAGTGATCCTTGGCCTGCTGCTGGGGGCGGTCTATCTGCTGAAAAAATTCTTGCCCAATGCGGCGCCGGCCTTTGTTGATAATTCAATTATTAATATTGTTTCAGCGCGCTATCTCGGTCCTAAAAGCAGTGTCATGATCTTGGAAATTCTGGGAAAGGTGATTGTAATTGGGGTTTCCGCCGACAAATTGTCATATCTGACTGAAATATCAGGGGAAGAGGCTCTGGAAAAACTGAAAAAATTCAAAGAACAGAATAGATCTCTGCCGTCATTTACCGATTACATGAAGAAAAACAGGTTTTTTAACAGGCTGGAGGTTTTCTTCAAGGAAAGGCGCGGCATGAGGAAATGACTAAAGTAAAGACGAAAAATAATGCCGTCTGGACTATGATTCTTCTGAGCGCGATAATATTTCTCATTATTATTTCTGACAGCAGCGGTTATGCCCAATCATTGACGCTGCCGAATATCAATCTGAGCATTGGTGGCACGGCCGACGAACCGGGCAAGGTCGCGGCGGTTATTCAGTTTCTCTTCATGCTTACCGTCCTGTCGATGGCGCCGGCTATCCTGCTTATGCTGACGTCCTTTACGCGGGTTCTGGTGGTTTTGTCGTTGCTTCGCCATGCCCTGGGCACCCAGCAAATGCCGCCCAACCAGATAATCATTGGGCTGTCGCTGTTCCTGACCATGTTCATAATGGCGCCGGTCTGGCAGCGGGTCAATACCGATGCCCTTCAGCCTTATTACGAAGAGCAGATTTCCTGGGAAGAGGTGCTTTCCCGGGGGGCTGTTCCCATCAAGGATTTTATGCTCCGTCAGACAAGGGAAAAGGACATTGCCCTTTTTGTTAATATTTCCAAGGAGAAAAGACCGGAAAAACCATCCGCTGTATCACTGTCGGTACTCATTCCCTCCTTCATCATCAGTGAGCTGAAGACGGCATTCCAGATTGGGTTTATGGTTTATCTGCCTTTTTTGATTATCGATATGGTGGTTGCAAGCATTCTTTTGTCAATGGGGATGATGATGCTGCCGCCGGTCATGGTCAGCATGCCATTCAAACTGCTCCTTTTTGTGCTTGTAGATGGCTGGAATCTGATCGTCGGATCGCTTGTGCAGAGTTTTAAATAGTAAATGCATGTATTTGGAATTAATTGGTAAGGTGAACAATTATGACCCCTGATGCGGTTGTTGGTCTTATGGCGGAGGCCATAAAGGTTACCATGCTGGTTGCGGCGCCGGTACTGATTGTCGGGCTTGTGATTGGTGTCTTGATAAGCATCATTCAGGCGGTGACGCAGATACAGGAGATCACCCTTGTATTTGTGCCTAAAATTATCGCGGTCATGGTTGTGCTCGTGGCTGCATTGCCCTGGATGATCAACATGATGGTTTCCTACACCCACAATTTGATCGCCAGCATTCCCATGGCAATAAAATAGCGCCGCTTCATATAAACGATTGACTACGGATATTGGATCGATGCGACTCCCTCTTTTTTCATTGGAATTGACAGAAGGATTTATCTTTGTCCTGATCAGGGTAAGCTCTATTCTAATGATGGTTCCTGTGTTTGGAGATTCAAGAATCCCGGCTTCAGTGAAATGGGGACTATCCTTATTGATCTCCCTTATGCTGTTCCCGGTCGTCCGAGCGGGCTTTTCGGAAGCAGGAAATTTTACCAACCTTTTGTTTATCTCGGGCATTGCCGGTGAAATGTTAATCGGCGTAACTATCGGGTTTGCCGCGAGACTCGTTTTTGCAGGCATCCAGATTGCCGGCGAGATACTGGGTTTTCAGATGGGCTTTTCGTTTGCGAGCGTAGTCGATCCGCTGACGAACATTCAGGTCACCGTCATTTCCGAGTTTCAATATTTATTGGGAATGCTGCTCTTTATGAGCGTCAACGCCCACCACATCTTCATATCCGCCATTGCTGACAGCTATTTGCTGTTCCCTCCGCTGGGCGTTCATTTTACCGGCGCTTTCTTTCAGGGGCTGCTGATTCTTTTCCGGGAGATATTTGTTATCGCAATCAAGATCAGCGCCCCGGTGATGGCGGTTCTGCTTTTTTCCAATATTGCAATGGGGATGGTTGCCCGGACGGTTCCGCAGATGAATGTATTTGCAATAAATTTTCCTCTCCAGATCGGCATTGGTCTTATGTTTATCGGGCTTGCCGCCCCTGTTTTTGTAAGAATGGCAGCGCAGATATTTTTGAGCCTGTCCGGCGATATAAGCGCCCTTATGAGATTAATGCGCATCTGAAGGATGAGGGCAATCAGCAGGCAGCGATCAGCCTAAAGCCGCCTGTCGGAATATTGACGGTTACCGGAAATTTTGACGGAAACTACCGTCGCTTTAAAAAAGGTATGGACGATGGCCGAAGAAAAAGATGAAGGGCAGGAGAAAACCGAGCAGGCTACACCCAAGCGCAAGGAAGAAGCTCGGGAAAAGGGGCGGGTTGCCAGGAGCAGGGAGGTTCCTTCCGCCGCCATCCTTTTTGCCAGTTTGATCTATTTCTATTTCAATTCCAGCGGCCTTTTTAAAAAAATTATGTCCTTAGTCGCCTCGATCTTCAGTTCCGCGGGGCAGACGGCGATCAACGTAAATAACATTTCTTTTCTTCTTATAGCATTGATGTCAAAGGTTTTTTTTATCATGATGCCGCTTTTTGCCGTGATCTTCCTGATCTCAATTTTGGCGAATGTCGTGCAAGTGGGGTTTCTCTTTTCGTCCTCCGTCCTGCAGCCGGAGTTTTCCAAAATCGATCCTCTTAAGGGACTAAAAAGGCTCTTTTCCCTTAATTCCGTAGTGGAGTTGATAAAAAATATCCTCAAGATGCTGGTGATCGGGATAGTTTCCTATGTTGTGGTGAAAAATGAGGTAAAGGGCTTTCTGCTGCTTGCCGATCAGACCGTCTGGGAGATCCTGATTTACATCGGGCGAATTACCTTTAAAATTTTGCTTTCAACCGGTTGGGTGCTGATCGCCATTGCAATCTTTGATTATGCCTATCAGCGCTGGGAATATGAAAAAGGGTTGAAGATGACAAAGCAGGAAATAAAGGATGAATTCAAGAATACGGAAGGCAACCCTGCCATTAAGGGGAGAATAAAGCGCCTGCAGCGGGAAATGGCCCGCAAGCGAATGATGGCTGCCGTGCCGAAGGCGGATGTCGTCATCACTAACCCAACCCATTTGGCGGTCGCTTTGAAGTACGACCAGAAAAAAGAGATTGCGCCACGGGTGATTGCCAAAGGCGCCGGTTTTATAGCCGCGAAAATAAGGGAGATAGCGGGGGAAAACGCCGTTCCGTTAGTGGAAAACAAGCCTCTGGCACAGGTATTGTATAAGATGGTTGATGTTAATGATTTGATCCCGGAGAATCTCTATCGTTCCGTGGCCGAGGTTTTGGCGTATGTTTACAACCTCAAAAAATGATAACTTAAAGATTATAAATATTTACTATGGCAGATGATTTAAAAAAACATAAGAGTGATGCAAGCAGCGCGGTGGTTTCGATAAGCGTGGTCGCGATTCTGATCGTCATGATTTTGCCGATGCCGGCAGTAGCGCTTGACATCCTGCTTTCGATCAGCCTGACCGCCGCCATCATCATCCTGATGATGTCCATGTACGTTAGGAAGCCGCTGCAATTTTCCATTTTCCCCTCGGTGCTTTTGATCGTCACCCTGCTTCGCCTTTCGTTGAATCTGGCTTCGACGCGGCTCATCCTGCTGCACGGCAACGAGGGGGTGGAGGCGGCGGGTCAGGTGATAAAGTCGTTCGGGACATTTATCGTCGGCGGCAACTATGTTGTCGGGTTTGTTGTCTTTATTGTCCTGGTCATCATCAACTTTGTCGTCATAACCAAGGGTGCAACCAGGATTGCCGAAGTGGCGGCCAGGTTTACACTCGATGCGATGCCCGGCAAGCAGATGAGCATCGATGCAGATTTGAACACCGGCCTTATTTCCGATACGGAGGCGCGCAAAAGAAGAAGGGAAATAGAGCGCGAGTCGAGTTTCTATGGGGCGATGGATGGCGCGAGCAAATTTGTGCGCGGCGACGCCATTGCCGGAATTATTATTACCGCCGTTAATATTATCGGCGGGCTGATCATCGGCATTCTGCAGCAGGGGATGCCGATTGCCGAAGCGGCGCGTAATTACACCCTGCTTACCGTCGGCGACGGGCTTGTTTCCCAGGTGCCGGCGTTGATCGTTTCCACGGCAGCCGGCATGCTTGTCACCAGAACCGCCGAGGAGAGCGAATTGGGGGTAGAGCTGAAGAATCAAATCTTCAGTCAGCCGAAGGCCGTTGGCGCTGCCGCACTCCTGCTTTTCATCTTTGCGCTCATCCCCGGCATGCCGAAGTTTTCCTTTATGTTGATAGCCGGCCTAACCGGCTTACTGGCCTTTTTCATGCTGCGGTCGGCGCGAACTGCCGCCCCGGAGGAGGCGCCTCCGGTGGCGCCGGTGGAGGAGGCGGCTGAGGGCGTGGTTCCCTTTGATCTTTTGGGGTTGGAGGTAGGGTACGGGTTGATTTATCTTGTCGATGCCTCGCAAAACGGCGAATTGCTGGCCAAGATCAAGGCCTTAAGAAAGCAAATTGCCCAGGAGCTGGGGTTTGTGGTGCCTTCCATCCATATCAAGGACAATCTTCAACTTAAACCTAACGAGTATTCAGTACTTATGAAGGGTGTGGAGATTGCCGGGTCGGAATTGATGCCGGGGTACAGCCTTGCCATCACCACGGATGTAAAAGGGGAAAAAATAAGAGGAATTGAAACAAAAGAGCCGGCCTTCTCGCTACCGGCCGTCTGGGTTACGGACGCGGAAAAAGAAAGATTGCAGATGAAGGGGGTCGTGGTAGTAGATCCGGCTACCGTCTTGGTGACGCATCTCACCGAAATTCTTAAATCGCATGCGGATGAGCTATTGGGCAGGCAGGAGGTGCAGCAGCTCCTCGACAACCTGAAGGAGACATATCCGAAGCTGATCGAAGAGGTGGTGCCGAAGATTGTTCCCTTGGGAACCCTGCAAAAGGTAATGCAGAAGCTTCTCCGGGAACGGGTTTCCATCCGTGATCTTCAGAGCATCCTTGAGACATTGGCCGATTACATGTCGCTGACCAAAAATGTCGATGTTCTGACCGGTTATGTACGGCAGTCGCTGGCCCGGGCCATTACCAGACAGTATCAGGATCCCAGTGGCAACATTACCGTCATGATGATTTCCCCCGCGGTGGAGGATAAAATTACCGGCGCGGTTCAGCATACGGAGTTTGAGTCTTTTGTTTCCCCCGATCCGAACATGGTGAAGGGGCTGGTCGGCAATCTGCAAAAACTGATCGTCTCCTTCACCGAAAAAGGACTCCAGCCGATTATTCTTTGCTCGCCCAATACGAGGATTTATCTCCGCAAAATACTGGAGAAATTTTTCCCGAATCTGGTCGTGCTGTCCCATAATGAAATTGTGCGGGACGTAAACATCCGCTCCCTCGGCATGGTGGAGTTGTAATATGCAGGTAAAGAGATACGAAGCGTCCAATATCAAGGATATTCTTGTGAAAATTAAGCGGGAGCTGGGGCCGGACGCGATTGTTTTATCCACGCAGCAACTGCCGGGAGAAAAGGGCCGTATCGAGGTGCTGGCCGCAATCGATAGCGGCTTTGAAAAAAAGGATCTTGCCAGGATAGTTTCTCCGAGGGCGGGAAGCGGCCGCGCTTTTGCAGCAGAAAACGACAGCTTATTATCACTGAAAAACGAAATAAGGGAAATAAAGTCGCTGCTGGGCCAGACGGGAAGAGGGAAAATTGAAGCGGCGCTGGCCGAGATAAAAGAGGGAATGGATGCCGTTATTGACCTTTCGGGTTCCCGAATTTACGAAAAAAGCGATGTTATGGCCCGGATTTATTCAGAACTTGTCGGCCGCGGATTGTCGAAAAAGAGTGCGCTCAAACTGTTGGCCGAGATCAGCGGCGCGGTTTCCCCTCCGGAAGGAATGGATTTTAAGCGGGGCTGGCTGAAGGCTGAAGAGGCGCTGAAGAGGGCGTTTGTCAAAACCAGGCAGGAGGAAAAGCGGGTCAAGGTATTTCTGGGACCTACCGGCGTCGGGAAGACCACAACGCTGGCGAAGCTTGCCGCCCGGTACGCGCTTGAACAAAAAAAATCGGTTGGCCTGATTACCGCCGATACCTACCGGATCGGCGCTCTCGAACAATTGAAAACCTATGCGCAAATCATCGACTTGCCGCTGGCGGTTGCCGACTCAAGGGAAGCTCTGCACCGTGCCTTGAGGAGATTCGCAGACAAGGATTGCATCCTCGTCGATACCCCCGGCCGAGGGGGTGATGCAGGCAGTTATTTATTGAGACTCAAGGAGATGTTTTCCGGAGAAGCGGCGCCGGAGGCAAACATGCTTTTGAGTCTAACCGCGAGCCGGGAGAATATGATGGATGTTTTTGCCAGATTTGACGTCTTTGGCTGTGACCAGATAATATTTACGAAACTCGATGAATGCACCCATTTTGGCGCTATCTACGATATCAGCGAAAGAACCGGGAAGCCCATATCATACCTTACAACCGGTCAAAACGTACCGCATGATATAGAAAAGGCAAATCCCGACAGGCTTATGGAGCTGGTTTTCCAATCTTCATATTATGGCGGAGCAGACGTTTTACCTGTCTGATATGCTAATGTCGTCTGAAACCCTTCTGACGGCCAGCCGTCGCAAAAAAGGTGGAAAGACCGAAGCTTGATGTTTAAAAATGGAGGGACGCGCTTCATCGCGTCCGGGGAGCTGTAGATGGATCAGGCGGTGATGCTGAGAAAAATGAAAGGCGAAGCGGTTCTGGGAAACGGCAGGTCAGAATCGCCGGAGGGCGGGAGTCCCTCAAAAATAAGGGCAATTGCAGTTACCAGCGGCAAAGGCGGAGTCGGTAAGACCAATATAGCCGTCAATCTTGCCTTTTTTCTGACGCGGCTGCGCAAGAGGACGCTGATTCTTGACGCCGATACGGGGTTGGCAAATATCGATGTAATTCTGGGGTTGACGCCCGAATACAATCTTTATCATGTTCTGAAAGGGGAAAAAACCTTTTCCGAAGCGGTGCTTAAGGGCCCCGGCGGGATCATGATTCTGCCCGCCTCATCGGGGATAACGGAAATGGCGGAGCTTTCCGCCGGCCAGAAATTAACGCTGCTGGATGGATTAAGCGATCTTCGCCGCAGGCTTGATTTCATGTTTATTGACACGGCGGCGGGGATTGCCGGGAATGTCATGTATTTTAACGCCGCGGCGCGGGAAATTATCGTGGTCGTTTCGCCGGAGCCGACCTCCCTTACCGACGCTTATGCCCTGATTAAGGTGCTTTATCAGCGACATGCCAAAAAAAGGTTCCGTCTGATCGTAAATATGGTAAAGAGTCAAGCAGAGGCAAAAGAGGTTTACGGAAGATTAAGCAAGGCGACCGACCATTTTCTTAACCTGACGGTAAATTATCTGGGGCATATTGTCAGCGACGAAAAGGTTACGGAGGCTGTCCGCAGGCAGAAGGCGGTTGCAGAGCTGTTTCCTGACTCTCCGGCAGGCAGATGCATCCGCGAGATTGCGGAGAAACTGGCCGGTGAACACCCTGATTACGAGGACGACGGCAACATATCGTTTTTTTGAAACGGTTTTTCGCCGGCCGTCTATAGATGAGCGCCGAAATCCGGGGATTGGCAATGGATAAGAAAAGCCGGGACGAACTTATTGTAAAATATTGTCCATTCGTCAAGAATATCGTCTTGAGAATGGCGGCTAAATTTCCCATTGACCGAGCGGATATAGATGATCTTGTCAATGTTGGCATTATCGGCTTGATGGGCGCCGTCGAAAAATATGACGCCAAACGCAATGTCCAGTTTGAGACCTTCGCCTACCTGCGGATAAAAGGGGCGGTGCTGGACGAACTGCGCCAGCGGGATTGGGCGCCCAGATCGGCGCGCAGCAAGGACAGCCATATCGAAAAGGCCCTGTCCGAGCTTCAGAAAGAACTGGGGCGGCAGCCGGAGGAAGAAGAAATAGCCGGTTATATGGGCGTTTCAATAGAGGAATATCACGAGCTCCTCGGCGACGCCCGCGGCGTTTCCCTCTTAAGCGCAGAGGATCTTCCCCCCGATTATCTCGAAAAGCACAGCTCCGCGGAGGCGCTGGAGTCTCTCCAAAACGACAATCCCCTGCGAAACCTGCTCGGCGGCGAGCTGATGGCCGGCTTGAAAAAATCCATAGACGCGCTGCCGGAAAAAGAGCGGCTGGTGCTGTCCCTTTATTACTACGAGGAATTGACGATGAAAGAGGTCGGCCGGGTCATGGAATTGACGGAATCCCGGGTTTGCCAGCTTCATGCCCAGGCTGTGCTGCGGCTGAGGAGTTTGGTAAAGGATTATCGCTAAAGAGAAGAAAATGACAAAAAAAGTCAGTCTGGACACGCTTGATATTGAAGAACCAACAATCTCTACCAATGAAAGAGGCTTGAAGGAAGAAGAGCAGCCGCAGAAGCCTCCTGCTCGGTGGTATCGCTCCCGGTTGTTTATAATATCAGGCGCGGTTTTTTTCGTGCTTGTCTGCACAGGCCTGGCCCTGTTCTTTTTTATGGGCGCGCCCAGGGAGGCGTCTCGTCCCGCGCCTCAAGCGGTTTCCCACGGTGCTGCGGGCGCTCCCGGCAAAGTTGGCGTTATCGGCCGGCCAGGGATCATTGTCGAGGAGGTAAAGGATTTTCTGATTCCGCTCAAAGAAGGCAATAGAGACATCCGAATTTTGTCTATGGATTTGGTGTTGGAAATGGATTCTGCTCGCCAGGGACTGTTCCAGGAGAAGGTTGTTCTCATCAGAGGGGCGATATATAAAGCTGTTAACGGGACAGCGGCGGAGATTACCAGAAGTAAAGAGGGGATTGAAAAAGTGCGGGCAATAATCATCGATTCTTTGGAAACGCTTCTGGGAAAAGGTTTTGTAAAGAACGTCTGGGTAACCAAATTTGTTGTATTGTAACCCCGATTTTGATATGTTCGCCGCAGTATTTTTCTAATCAGGGCAGGGGTGAACGGCAATGGATAACAACGGTCTTTACGAAAAACTCAACGAGCTTTTTCTTGGCGACATTATGGCGAGGATAATCCCCGGGGCTATTCATAACCTTGCCAACCCGCTCGGCGGCATAATGGGCAGAGTCCAGTTGATGAAGGCGCGCGTCGCGAAGAGTTTCAAGAGCATCGAGTCGCTTCATCCAGAATTATACAGGGAACTTAGACTCGACAGGATAAAAAATGACGTCGTCATCCTTTCCGGAGAATCGGAAATGATGCTTTCGATATTCAGAAACTTCGAGGGGAAGATTTTAGCCCTTTCCGCGCGCGGGCAGGAAAAACTCGACATATCCAAACTGATCGAAGCGGAGATGAAATTTGCCGATTTCTATCTTGATTTTAAGCACGACGTCAATAAAAGCATGACGTTTAAAGATAATGTGCCTGAGATTTACGGGGAGAGGGCCGGTTATTCCCTTTGCCTATCGGCTTTGATCAATTCCGCCCGGCAGAGAATGGCGAATATGCCGGAAAAGGAGTTGACGGTTGCTGTCGATTACGATGATGTTGAGATCCGTATAGTTTTTCAGGACAGCGGCGAAGAGATTGCCGGCACCTATTACAAGCGCTCTGGTGGGGAAGGAGTTATGCCCGATATAAAAGCGTTTCCTGTTGCAGAACATGGTTTGTTTTATGCCTTTATGCTTCTTAAAAGCTACGGTTTCCAGATAGAAGTGGTTGCCCGTAGCGGGCGGAACATCATTTCGCTGCGCCTGCCTTACAAGATAATTTAATCGAATACGGCCATTTAAAAGGCCCTTTCCCCGCATAATATGTACAAGTGCCGTAAGGTATTAAAGATTTTAGTTTTGTATGTCGATAACGCCTGTGAAGGGTAAAAACTCATTTTTTGTCCATAATTGCAGGAGGAGCTGCGGTGATTAAGGCGATAGATGCGCAGCAGGTTATTATTCAGACAGAAAAGGCCAACCGGGTTCAGCAGGTGGATCGGCAGCACCCGGAGATGCAGCAGCGGTATCTGGATATCCAGGCACGGGAAGAAAAAAAACTGCTGCAGAAGGCGATAAAGAGTTCTGAAGAAACTGAGCGTGCCGTTATCAGGGACGAGGAGCAAAAAGAGAACCGTCGGGAACAACAGGGCCGACAGGGGCAGGCGTCAGACAGCTTTGGCGAAAATGAGGAAGAGGATATGCCGCAAGAGGGAGGGCATATCAACATCAGAGTGTGAAATGAGCATTCCCACGATATTTGCGTTGCAGATCATTGCCGATTTAATTTTTTGTCTAATTATAGTTTTTTTACTGGCGCGCTTGCGGAAGTCTTTTGACCGGGAAAAGAGCCCGGCTATCGACCAGGAATTGTTTCTGAAGCTGCAAAATTTGATAAACCAGTCTCAAGGCGACTCGGAGAGATTTCTCGGCAGCCTCGATGAAAATTGTCGGCGTTTTGAAAAATTGGCACTCAGTCTCGAAGCCCGGGAAAAACAGCTCGCGGCGCTCCTCAAAGAGATCGACCTGAAAATAGGGCAAAGCGAGCCCCCCAAGCGGAATAATCCGGAGGCAGCAGGCGACAGAGATTATACGTCCATCGCCGGGCTTTTGAAGCGCGGTTTGTCTGTCGAGGAGATTGCGGAGCGCACGGGCGTCCCCTCTGGGGAGATATCCCTTATCGTCGATCTGGAAACCCTGAAAAAAAGTGAATAATGATGCCTTCCATACAGATGCCGACAATTTCTCTTTACTCTGCGGAGGGGACATCCGGGGCCGGTAAGACGACAAGTTCGGCGTTGCCGCTTTCTTTGGGGGAGACCGTGGAGGCGGTTGTTGATGCCAAAACAGGAACATCCCGTTTTCTTTTGACAATAAAGAACGGCAGTTTATCCGCGAACTCCGAACTTCCCCTTGCCAAAGGCGAAAGGCTTACAGTCCGGGTTGAGCAGCTCCAGCCGCAGGTTGTCCTCAGCATCGTCCAGCGCGGGGATCAGTCCTCTTCAATAATAAGCGGCTATGCCGCTTACAGCAGCGCCAACCCGGAGGCGCTGCGGGATATATTTGCGTTGGGGCGGGAGCTTTTCAGCGAAGGCTCTCTTCTGAACGCGCTTTCGGACAGCGCAAAAAAAATTATTGGGAAAATCGCCAATATTCTTGATTCATTGATGTTGTCTCCCGCGCCTGGAAAGGATCAATTTTCGTTAAAAAACTATCTGACCAACCTCGGCATGTTTCTGGAATTTGATTTGCGGCAGGTACTTGCAGGCAAAAAGGATTTAAAAAATCTGAAGCAGGACTCTCTGAAGGGATTGCTGCAGCAACTTTCGACGGAATTGAAGGCGCAGCAGGGGAAGGAAAACAGCCCGGATAATCTTAAAACTCTGGCGAGGCTGCTTGAGTTTTCGGAAAAGGCCATTAAGACGATTGAAGGAAACCAGATAATCAATATGCAGTCTGCGGCAAAGGAGGGAGAACTTTTTTTCCAGATACCCGTTTTTTTGCAAAATGACGTCCGAACGGCCGATTTGTTCATCAATACGGAAAAAGAAAAAAATGACGCGAGCGGAGGCAAGCGGTATCAGGTCGTCATGTTTTTAAGTCTGGACGCCCTGGGCGAGATGATGGTCGATGCCTCTTTAAATGGCAACAAGCTTGGCTGCGTGCTAAAATTTGCAGAGCCTGCGGTCCAGGAATTTGTCTCCGGCTTTACCCAGGAATTGGAGAAAAATATCAGAGAGATTGGCTTTGCCGATGTTTTTCTGAATTGTGTTCAGAGCGATTCCATTGCCAAGGCCAAGGGCGAATGCTACCAGGAGCTTTTTTTAGACCGGGGCGCGGTTAATGTTTTTGCTTGAGGAATAATCTTTATGCCGTATCAAAAAAAAATGATTGAAGCTGCGGCTTTGCAATATGACAGCAAAAAGGATGTCGCCCCGCGCGTGACGGCTAAAGGCAAGGGGATTATTGCAGAAAAGATCATTGAGCTGGCAAAAAAAAACAATATCCCGATAAAAAGCGATCCGGCCCTCGTGCAACTGTTAAGCAAGGTCGATATTGAGGAACAGATCCCCCTGGAATTGTACAAGGCCGTAGCCGAAATTCTGGCCTTTGTCTATTCGATGAACGAAAAAAGGCGGGTCTGATGGCGATGCTTTTGAAATGTGTCGCATCTCCGTAACGATTTAGCACTTAAAAAAGATTGTCATCCCCGAGTGTCTCTATCCCCGATTTTTACGAGTTCGTTAATGCTGCCCCGGGGGAAATTTTTTCCCTTTCTTCATTCTGTTCGGCCTTTTTCTTTTCCTGTAATCCGACAAAAAGCATCTGAAAATCTTATCCCGGATTATTTCGCTGACTGCGCTTATTTTTAAAATTGCGCGCAACTCGCAGCTTTTGCCGCTGAGTAGTGGGGAGTTTGTCTTCGTTCGTGGTTGTGAAGGATGATCTACAGGCCCCTCTTTGTCCAAGGGTGATTGCTTACGGCATGCTGTTTGCATTGAGGAAGCGAAAACAGTGGGGAGGCGATCATGGGTTTTGGGGTTATTGACGTGGCAAAGGTTGGTTCGGAAAAGATTTATCAGCTTGACTCAATCGCTAATAATCTTGCCAATTCATCTACTTCCGGCTTTAAAATGGAGAATTTCTATCCGGGCGCGCCCACCGCTGCAGATGCCAAAGAGGGGCCTGTTCCCGTCGCTTCCCGCGCCATCGTGGATTACAGCCAGGGGATGCTCAAGGAAACAGGCAATGTGCTTGATCTGGCAATAGAAGGGGGAGGTTTTTTTAAGATTCAGACCAAGGCCGGGACGGAATATACCCGCAAGGGGAGTTTTACCCTCGACAGCCAGAGCCGTATGACGACTTTGGCGGGCGGATTGGTTATGGGAGACAAGGGGCCGATTACGGTATCGGTAAAGGATTTCTCCATTGACCCCGGGGGAAATGTAATGGTGAACGGCGCGCCGGCGGACAGACTGAGCATCGTCAGTTTTGACAACCCCAAGGCGCTGGCGAGAACCAAGGAAGGCATGTTCCGGGATGAGGGAACGGCGGGTGCAAAAAGGGTTGCGAACCCTGATATCAAGTCGCACATGCTGGAGATGTCGAATGTAAATGTTTTCAAGGAGATGGTAGGGATGATCGATGTCCAGCGCGCCTTTGAATCATATCAGAAGATTATCCAGACAATTACAGATATGGACAAACTGGCCGTCAGTAGAATTGGAAGATTGGCTTAAGCTCGGCATAAATATATAAATAATTCAGGAGGTTATTATGATCAGGTCTTTATGGACGGCGGCTACCGGAATGGGGGCGCAACAGCTTGAACAGGATATTATTGCCAACAATCTGGCCAATGTCAATACGGTGGGATTCAAGAAATCCCGAGCGGATTTTCAAGACCTTATGTATCAAGTGCTGACCAAGTCCGGTTCGCAGACATCAGCGGGGAACCAGCTTCCGGCGGGTATCGAGGTTGGCTTGGGGGTGAAGCCGACGGCAACGCAAAAGATTTTTACGCAGGGCGATTACAAGCAGACGGGGAACCAGTTTGATTTTGCGATCGAGGGAAACGGCTTTTTTCAGATCGATAACAACGGCCGCACCGCCTACACACGAGCTGGCAGTTTCAAAATTAATCGGGACGGGATCGTCACCAATACCGAGGGGTTGAAGGTAACGCCGGAGATATCCGCACCTCAGGGGACGGTTGCCTTTACCGTTGACAGCGGCGGCACCTGGACCGCCAGTGACAATACGGGCGCGGCGCTGGCTACGGGCCGGATCGAGCTTGCCGATTTTCTGAACCCGGCCGGTTTGACAAGCCTCGGCCGAAATCTTTACGATAAAACCGAGGGCTCCGGCGAACCGTTTGCCGGAAATCCCGGGGAAAATGGATTCGGCACGGTTACTCAACGTTTTCTGGAAATGGCCAATGTCAGCGTCATTGACGAAATGGTCAGCATGATCGTCGGGCAGCGAGCCTACGAAATAAATTCCAAATCTGTTCAGACCGCCGACAGCATGTTGGGAATTATCAATAATTTGAAGAGATAGCCGGGAAACTGGTATAAAAATGGGCAAATTGTTTTTACAATTGAAACGATATCAAGTGGGCGCGTTTATTCTGATAGTGTTATCGCTGCTCTCCGCGATGCAGGTGCAGGCGGCAACGGTTGCGGCTGAAGTTATAAAGGCGGCGGTAACGGGCTATGTGGAAAAAAACAGCCGCTGGCCGGCTGGTTGTGTTCGCGTCTCTTTTCGGTCGCATGTGGCGGATGAGGAATTGCCTGTTTCTGCCGTGTCATTGCGGGTGACCAGCCGCCCTGGCGAGGATTTTCTTGATTATTCGGCATTAACCGTTGGTTTTTACTCAGCGGGGAAATTGCTGCGGGAAAGGTCGGTAAGCGTATCCATGGAGGTGCTTACAGATGTCGTGGTGAGCGCCCGGTCACTGCCGAGGAACCAGATTATCCAATCCGGCGACATGTATGTTCAGAAGCGGTGGCTGAAAAGAGTGCCGGCGAACCTGGCGACTTTATCGGAAGCGGCAGGCAAGGTTTTGACTATGACCCTTGGCGCCAACAGGGAAATTACAAGAAATCTGCTCAGCGAGCCGACCCTGGTAAAAAGGGGAAAGGTCGTGAGGATTTTGCTTGATAACGACGTTCTGATGATTGCCGCAATCGGGTTGTCGGAGGAGGAAGGACGTAAGAATCAGATCATCCGGGTAAAGAACCTCTCCTCCAACAGGGTAATTTACGCCAAGGTAACGGGCGGCGACACCGTCCGGGTGGATTTTTAGGAGAAAGAAGGTTGAACGTGATGGAAAAGGTAATTATGCGAATGTCCGGTATCGTTTTGGTGTTTGCTTCTTTGTTGTTGGCTGGGTGTGCCTCGAATAACGACAATGTTCGTCATGCACCCCCGATTCCCCCCACCCCGCAGGCGGAGGCCCGGCTTGCCGAGCCCGGTTCGATCTGGCCGGGGGAGGGGTCGAGAAACAACCTCTTTGCTGACAACAAGGCGAGATATGTCAACGACATCGTGACCATTGTCGTTAGCGAAGTAACGCAGGGGACAAGCAAGGCCAGCACCAATACCAGTCGTGACTCCAGCACAACCGCGGGGATCACCGGGCTGCTCGGGCTTGACAAATCGCTCCAGGCGATGAATGCCAAATTGAATCCGTCGATTCAGGTCGGAGGCTCGGCATCCAACTCGTTGAAGGGGGTGGGAGATACCTCACGGGGAAGCACTTTTACAACAAAGATTACGGCCCGGGTGGTGAAGGTGATGGACAACGGCAATCTGGCCATTGAAGGGTGGCGGCAATTGAAGATGAACGGCGAGAGCCAGTACGTGGTGATCAGAGGCATCGTCCGTCCCGATGATATTACCTCCGACAATCTTATCTCCTCCCAGTACATTGCCGACGCCCGGATAGATTATGTCGGCGACGGCGTTATCAATGACAAGATGAAGCCCGGCTGGCTGACCAAGGTAGTCGATTATGTCTGGCCGTTTTAAGCAGGGAAAGATTGGAAGAGCCCCGCGACGGGGAAAGGGCAGTGATGGTTTTTATCGTTATACTGGGCCCGTTTTGGGCACGGAGGTTGGAAAAATGAAAAAGGGAAGAGTGTTCTTCATCATAGCCTTAGCGGGTTTTGCACTGTTTTCCGGTACGGTTTCCCATGCGGCCCGGATCAAGGATATTGCGGGTATAAGCGGCGTCCGGGACAATCAGTTGATCGGGTACGGTCTGGTTGTCGGTCTCGCGGGCACGGGAGACGACGTCAAAAACGGCTTCACCGCCGAGACGATAAAAAACATGCTGGGCAAGCAAGGCATCGCGATGCGGGACAAGACGATCAAGGCGGACAACGTCGCGTCGGTTATGGTGACGGCGATTTTGCCTCCCTTTGCGAAGGTGGGTGGCGGGCTTGATGTTCTCGTTTCGTCGCTGGGCAATGCGAAGAGCCTGTACGGGGGCACGCTTTTGATGACGCCGCTTAGAGGCGCCGACGGGGCTGTTTATGCGATCGCCCAGGGATCCGTTGTTTTGGGCGGATTTGCCGCCGGCGGCGGGGGAGGCTCGAGCGTCAAAAATCATCCGGGCGCAGGAAGAATTGCCGGCGGCGCATCCGTTGAGCGGCAGCTTCGGTACGATTTTGAAAAAAGCGGTATCCTGACGCTAAACCTCTTCAACCCGGATTTCACCACCGCCTCCCGCCTGGCGGCGGCAGTCAACGGCGCGATCAAAAATGTGACGGCCAAAGAGCTTGACTCCACCTCGGTATCATTGGCTCTGCCCCAAAGTGGGACAGTGAACGTGGCCGAACTGGTTTCGCAAATTGAAAACCTCGATGTGCCGGTGGATTCGCGGGCGGTTGTCGTCATGAACGAAAAAACCGGAACCGTGGTTATGGGCGACAATGTCCGGATCTCAACCGTGGCCGTTGCCCACGGAAACCTGAGCATCCAGATCAAGGACGAGGTAAAGGTTTTCCAGCCGCAGCCGTTCGCCCCTTCCGCTCGCGGAGAGGGCCCTGTCAGCGGCAAGGGAGGGGATGTTATTGTCGCCCCCGGCGGACAAACCGTTGCTACAACGGAGCGGACGACTACGGTTGACGAGGAGAAAAAGCAGTTGATGGTTGTCCAGGCGGGTGTTACCATTCAAGATGTCGTCCGGGCGCTCAACGCCGTCGGGGTTACCCCGCGCGATCTGATCACGATCATGCAGACCATTAAGGCGGCCGGCGCCCTGCAGGCGGATCTGAAAATTATTTGACAAGTCTGATAATTGGGATTAAGTGTCAGACGACAGACCACGAGGGGTTATTATGGGAGACGGCATTGTTGATATAAAACAGGTTTTATTCCCGGGCAGCACAAAGACAGCCGCTGCCTCCCAAAAAATGCAGGAGCGGGCGGCGAAGGAGGCGGAGCTGAAAAAGGTCTGCGCCGATTTTGAATCGATCTTTATTTACAATATGCTGCAAAAAATGCGGAGCGCCGTCCCGAAAAGCGGTCTTTTGCAGGAGATGCAGGGTAAAGAAACCTACAACTCGATGATCGATCAGAAGGTTGCCGAGGATTTGTCCAAGAACGGCGGGTTCGGCCTGCAACAGATGCTCTTCGATCAGATAACCGCCACCGACAAAAACTTTCAGGAGAAAAATTAAAGTTTGTCGGGGAAGCTGCCGATAATATGTTCAAAGGTTGTGAAAGGAGCTGAAGCATGGGAGTTGGCGATATAAAAAATGTGACTTCGCAGGCGGCAAGTTATTATGAGAAGAACAGCGGCGCAAGCGGTGTGGACGCCGGCGCCAGGCAGACGGGTGCGGGTCAGGCTCTCGACAGGTCTGCAGGAACCGCCTCTTCCCCGAATGTAACGGTTGATATTTCCGCTAAATCACAGGATTTTGTCAAGATTAAAAATGCCGTGGCACAGCTTCCCGAGGTGCGGGAGGAAGTGGTGCAGGCATTGAAGACGCAGATAGAAACCGGCTCTTATAAGATCGACAGCGCCAAAATCGCGGGGAAGATGGTACAGGAGTCTCTGCTGGACATCTTTGCCTGATTTGCCTCTGCTGCTTTAAGGAAAAAATTTCCCTTCATAAAGACAAAAATTACCCCTTCTATAGTTGATAAGCTCTTAAATATCCTCCCGGCCTCTGGCGGGGCCGGCCATAACTGGGGTTTACGCGGAAGCTGGATTATGGCATGAGGCTTGCTTTTGAAAATACCCAAGGGGGAACGATATTTTGGATATTGGGCAGGGTTTAAAAAAAGCGGCTAATTTTGAGCTCCTTCTTAATTCCTTGCTGTCGGTAATTGAACAAGAGATTGATGTTTACCGGGAGTTGGGGAAAATCATTGCTGAAGAAGCAGACGTTCTGATGAAGCCTGGGCTCGATTCCATAGCGGCCAGCAATGCCAAAAAGGATGACTGCGTATTTAAAGCCCGGCTGCTGGAGGAAGAGCGGTCGAAACTCGTGCGAGACATTGCCTGGGCTCTGGGGAAAAAAGGAAAGGAAATTAATTTTACAGTTATTTCCGCCTATTGCGATGCAGGTCGCGCCGCCCAGTTGGAGTCTCAGCGCCAGATTCTTTTTCCCCTCATCAAGGCGATAAATGAAGCGAATGCAAAAAATATGGGTTTGCTCGATTTTTCTCTTTCCTATGTGCGCGGTTCTCTTGATTTTGTCAATAATCTCCTGTCGGCCGGCGCCAATTACGAACGTACGGGGCAGCTCAAAACGGACAGCCTGCAAGGCCGGGTAGTCAACAGTAAAGGGTGACGAAATGTCTCTAAACAGCGTTCTGAATACGTCCAAGGATAGTTTGCTGACCTACCAGTTGGCAATAGGTTTGACTGGTTCAAACATAGCGAATGTAAACACGCCCGGATATTCCCGTCAGAGCCCTATTTTGCAGACCGTCGGTTCCGCTGACGTCGCAGCAACGCGCGCGCAGTTCAGCGTCAATGTGTCCGGCATTGCCCGAACTTATGATAAATATCTCGAAAATCAGATAGTTGATCAGGCTAAAACCGTGGGATACGGCGAGGCGAAAAGCGATGTACTCGATAGGATAGAAGGGATTTTTCAGGAGAGCAGCGGGGGGCCAAGCGACTTGTTGAATAAGTTCTGGAACGCCTGGGAAGAGGCTTCGGCAAATCCCGGGCAGCAGGCGGCAAGAAATGCCCTGCTTTCTGTGGCCGGGAATCTCACCGCGACGATTCGCAGGATTGACAGCGAGCTTACGCAGGTTGTGACGGATGCGGGAAGCAGGATCGACGACGTGGTTTCACAGATAAATATAACTCTTTCCAAAATTGCGGATTTAAACAGTAAAATAACAAGTTATGCAGAAGACAGGGGCGATGCCAATACCCTTAAAGACAGTCGGACGGAGCTGTTAATGAATCTGAGCGACATGCTTGATATAAGCTACACAGAGGATGACAAGGGGAACGTAAATGTTTTTCTGCCCGGCGGCCAGTCTTTGATTCTCGGCTCTAAAAGCTGGCAGCTTGCGGTGGAGACTCAAGGAGGGACAGTAAGCGATATAGTATATGCAGACAACTCCGATAAAAGTTTGAAAAACGCGATCGTTTCCGGAGAAAAAGGCCGGCTTGCGGCGCTGGTCGAGGTCGGCGATACCCTTGTGCCCGGTTATCGGGACAAGCTTGACTCCTTTGTGGCGAAACTTGTTTCCGAGGTGAATGCGCTCC